>CAMLKC010000093.1 GCA_946480595.1 uncultured Candidatus Saccharibacteria bacterium | reverse complement strand
TGCTAGGTGGCGCCGGACAATTCCGGCCCCCTAATCACTCCCACTCTATTATCAACATGAAACAAAAACCAATACTTTTCAACTAGTTAAGAAGCAAAGTTCTACTTATACCATGGAATATACCATTCCATCATACGCGCGGGAATTTTTGAATCAGCTCGACTGGCCCACTTCCGGGAGGAACGCCATGGCGATCTGCCTTAGTAGGATGGCCAGCTCGGCAGGGTCGCCGTTACAGCGTACCTCAGTCAGTAACTCTGCCGCATAGTCGGGACAGGACGCGAGCAGCTCGGCCATTGCCTCGTCGTGGGATCGATCTTTCATCTGTTACCGCTCACTCAGCTAAGCGTGCGATTCAAGTTTACATCCGCAATCTAGGGCTCGAGCGAGTCATGGATAAGCGAGCAGTTGAACCAATCCGGCAAGACCTGAGCTTAATCCTACGAAGAGTGCAATTCTGAAACGCTTCTGGTATGGCCGGTAATGGGAGCTCTCGATCTTCTTGAACTCGTCCTCTCCGATTCCAGCGTCGTTCCTCGCGTACAGGGCCATTTGCAAATAACGCTTAGCACTGTCCGGATCACGTTTCGCGTCAATGTAAAGTGAATAGTTCCAGTACGAAATGCCAAGCGCTGTTGCGCAAAGCGTCCATACAACGGCCTGAGTGATCAATCCTGATGTCGACACGTTGTTCCTTCCTGCCTAGAGAAGCCGCCAATGGCGATGCGAAAAATGCGGCTATTGATAACCTTGGCCCCGCGGTGGACCGAGGGCATGAGGTCACTTGGGTAACGGTGTCAGATCTCCCCCGAAGATGTCAAAATGTTTGGATAGGTAACGATTAAGATCGGCGAGATCACCAAATACTGCTGTTCGTTTCAGGCAACAGGCTGATAGCCAGACAGAGTGGATTCGCATGAAGTCACTGAGACAGATAGCATGCGATGGTGCCCATTCAATCGCTACGTAAGAGCGCGCATCCCCAATGAATTCAAGTGAGCACGCTCATAGTTATGAACACTCTTAAAATCTGAAACTTCCAACGCTGGTATCAATTCCTGAAAGTATGCCTCAGCTTTTTTGACTGTAGTATATTTAGCACCTGTCCCACCATAAATACTGGAAAAACCTGACCAGTCATTTATGATATAATTCTTAGCTGCTTTGAGTGTAGCCGAAGTCTCGAACTCAACTGCAAGTACGCAGTCCGAAAGAGCAACTACAATATCATCGTCTAAAAAGCAAACTTTTTCGGGCGTGACCATACCGACTCTAGGAAAAAGTAGCGCAGGCCCGCGGATGACAGTTGTCGATAACACCAAACCACCACGATCACTAACCCTAACTTTTCCACCGACAAGCTCCGTAGTATGGACCAGAGGGAACCCACCTTTGTTAGATCTCACGGAGTGCATTTGAACTCTACCTCTACGTACAACATTCAAAGCACCACTTTTGAACGAAGGTCGAGGAGCCTGGAAATCATCACTTGAGGATTTTCGCCTTATAACTACAATGGATGTTCGCGCAGCGGCATTTTTAAATGCCCTCATGTGATTATTGGTGACAATCTCAACGCTATACTTACTCTGAATGTGTGCCCACCCCTGAGAGTCACGCTCACTTGTCAAAGATCCGTTTGGAAGAATCGCGAGCATATAACCATCCGACGAAAGGTAATTAAGACTCAGATAAACGAACCGAGTAGCCAAACCAGACTTAAAGCTATTCCTATCAAACCATTCAACAGGTCTACGGCCACGCTCACTAAAAGGGGGATTTAAAAGAATTAGATCAATTGATCCTTTTTTAGACGCAAATTTAGTATGACTGTGCGAGGTTGCCTTAAGAAAATCGGAGCACGAAACTGACCATGCCTTATTACGACAAGCAAGCATTCTACAACTACTTTTATTCAGATCATTCGAGAATATCATCGCGGATGGCCATCTTCGAGCAGCCTTATATAACAGGCTGCCCTCCCCAGCCGAGAAATCAGCAATAGTATCAGGATTGAACCCTTCTGGAATGGACTCAACCATAGCCGTAGCTAATTCATTAGGAGTGTAATGAATATCAATCATCTAGCAATCGACCTACGAGAGCGGGGGACAGTACGGGACACATGGATAGAGGAAGAGTCGTCGAACAGAGCTGACACGTGATAAACCAATAACCTTGCGGTACCTCCAGTTCGCCCAGCTTTCCTGATAGGATGATCGTGTACTAGTTCAACGGCGGTAGAGCTAGCCAATGTAAAAAGAACGGCCCCAAGAGCGTGGGGCTTGGTTCCGATCAAGGCTATCTTGAGTGCTCTGCCTTGATTATCTTCAGAAATTTCCTCTAACAAATAATAGCAACTGAAAGGGCAATTCGCTGGTGCGTATCTGACAGCTTGCCAAGCGGAGGTTTCTGTTAAAGCACCCTTGTTACCAACATAAGTTTCAAAGACATACCAAGGTTTAAACCCTGGCGATCCGACGATAGGAGTGATGTACTCGTATCCAGGTTGGATTTGCTCAACTATATACCTGAGCCTTGGCCCCTCGAAACCCAATAAA
>CAMLKC010000092.1 GCA_946480595.1 uncultured Candidatus Saccharibacteria bacterium | reverse complement strand
GCGCTATAGACGCTAAGTGGATGTCATCGGCATCGCCGTAGGCTTCGTTCAAAGAGAGGACAACAGCATCAACCCAGGTTGCAGAATTTGTAATCGCCGTGCCGAAGTTGCCAACCATCCATTGGATGTGGACCGTTTCGCCGCTCAGCGACTCGGCCTTGCCGACGCTCTCACCCATAAGCTGGCGGTACCATTTGCCAAGCGATTCAAGCTCAGTATGGAAAAAGAAGTTGTCATTGATAACTTTGCCGCTTCGATAAAAATATGCCAAAAGCGCGGCAGAAACGGCGGCGGTAGGCTCGCCATTTTCAGTGAGACAGGAGTCGCGCATCGAGCGGGCGCCGTCGAGTAGTGCGGCAATGTCCATGCCAATGCTCGCCAGCGGAAACAAGCCGACACTCGAGAGCACCGAAAAACGTCCGCCGACAGGCTTTGGAATGGCAAGGCGGGCGATCTGCTGCGCACCCGCTTGTTCCCATAGAGCAGACCCTTCGTCGGTAATGGCGACAACGCGGTCGCGGCTATCACCGAACTTGGCGCCAAGTGTGGCCATAATGATTTCAAAGTTGGCGAGCGTTTCGGTGGTGCCGCCAGATTTGCTAATGACACTCACGAGGATCTCGTCCGAGCTTTCCAGCGTTTCTAGTAGCGACGTTACTTTTACTAGCCACGCCGGGTTGGTTGTTTCGGCAAAAAGAAGTTTCGGCAGACGGCTTGGTTCAAGTACGTCCCAGGCGCCGTGCAGTGCGTCGTAGATGGCTTTAGTGCCAAGGTTGGAGCCGCCGATCCCTACGACAATGTGGTAGCGAAGCTGTGAGCCTGCCTTTTGCGTGGCAAGTTCGCTCACCTGCGCAAGCAGCTGCTGGTCGCTCGGAAGAAGAATCGAGCTTTCGTATTCCTGATACTCTCCCGATGCTACGACGCGACGCAGGCGCGCGCTGTAATCTTGGGTTGATTGCACCAATGCTTGAAAATCCTGGTCGTCGTGCAGTTGTTGGTTGTAGCGAATTGTTATCATATACCTCCTTGGTTTTGAGCATGGCGGCTTGTAGTAAGCGGTCCGTGGTTACCATAGTACATGATATGGCAAAATTTTGCCTGCAGTGGCTACGCTCCCAGCATTAGCAGGCCGTGATAGACGACATATGCTGGCCATACGATCGCCTTTAAGATGGCAAGAAGGAACGCCCAAAAGCCATGTGATTGCTGTACAAAATAGACTGCCGCACCGATAAACGCGACAAAAAACACGAACCCAGTGGGGCCTTGGTTATTCATGACCCGAACTGTCTTTTCGCTTTTGTGCATACTTCCCTCTTTTCGCTTAGCTTATAAATTTACTGTAGCATACTGATGCGCACTAACCCGACAGCTTCTTTTAGCATGGCGCTACTCCAGTTAAGCGGCGTGTGTGGGGATGGAACGGTGAACACCTGTCCGTCTGTGGTCTGGTAAGCAACGTAGCATTCCGGCAGGCGTGCGGCGGGGGCGGATTGAATGATGTACTGCTTGTTGCTGTCAAGCACGGCATGGTAGCTGTGCTCGCCCGTAACGGTAGCGAGCGTTTGGTTGAGGAATCTGGTGGCGAGTTTTTGGTAGGCTTTTTTCTGTTCACTTGTTTGCGCCCGGAGGCTGCGTTTTGCTGCCCACGATGCCAGCTGCCCGAGCGGGTGTGTCCAGGCGGCCTCTTTGCCTTTGGGTGTAAGCTCGCCGCGAAGAGTTTGTTTTTTATCGAGGTCAATCTCGCCGCTGCCTGCTTCTTGTTGGACGGTGCGTTTGATGGTGGCAATGATATCCCGCACTTCACTAGTATGAAAGTTCACACGCTGGTACGAGTCGCCGTCGTACCGCCGCATACCGCCAGTCTCCGGGTCGATGAGTGTCGCCAGCTCATCGAGCAGCATCGTCTCGATGGCCCGCTCCGTCATAGGCTCTTGTTTTGGGCCAATAGGAACTTGGCGTGCTGCCAAAAGCTCCGGAAGACCGTATAGTAATACGTACGCCAAGGCTGCGTCAGCTTCGCGGTATTTGATAGAACCTTTCGGATAGTCCGGCGACTCTAGTGGCAGGCGGCGGCCGAGTTCTCTCAGGCCCTTGTCGAGTAGCAGTGAGACATCATGACGGCTGAGCCCGCCCAAGAAGAACGCGTAGCTGTCACTTTCTGTTACCAGCGACTCAATTTTGCTCAGTAGTGCTGTTTCAATGCTGATGACCGATGTGCGGTTGGCGGCAATCTCTTCCCATGAGCCCGAATTTTCATATATCGGAAACCCCACCGCACGCAGTACTGGTGCGACGATCCGAGGAACTTTTTATGTGAGGGACCAAGGTCGCTAATGCTGATGTACTTTCTTTCCAGGGCGTCGCAGACAAGATATGCTAGCATTTGAAATGTATCCTGCTTGTTGCGCCAGCCATTTGGCCGCTTGCCTTCCAGATCGTCAAAGAGCAGCGAAATGTGCGGCCAGTCTTCCTGTGTGGCCGTGCCGCGGGCGATAAGACTATCAAAACGATCCAGCTGGGCAGGCGTCGACACAAGGTGAAGCGCGCTAAGCAAAAGCGTGCGGCCTTGTGCCCCTTCTTTCTGATAGGTGTGTTGGTC
>CAMLKC010000091.1 GCA_946480595.1 uncultured Candidatus Saccharibacteria bacterium | reverse complement strand
GGCAAGACGGGGGCCAAGCGCGAGATCGAGGTGCTGTCGCACGCGCTCACCAAGGCCGTTGAATGGGGCTACATCGATCGACACCCATTCAAGGGCGAGGTGCGGCTGCAGGGGGAGAAGGCGCGCACGCGGTACGTCGAGGACTGGGAGGTGGTCGAGTGCCTTTCGCTCAAGCCGCTGCGCAAGGCAGGCAGCGTGCTGGCCGCCCAGGCGTACATCCGGATCAAGCTGCTCACCGGCCTGCGCCGAGGCGACATGCTGCGCCTGACGATGTCCGACCTGAAGGATGACGGGATCCACGTCGAGCCCCACAAGACCCGCGACTCGACCGGGAAGCGGATGATCATCGAATGGTCCGAGGACCTGCGCGCAGCGGTCGACATGGCCAAGGCGGCCAGGCCGATGAAGCTGTCGCCCTTCCTGTTCTGCAACCGCGACGGCGAGGGGTACATAGACGAGAAGACCGGCCGCGCCGGCGGATGGGAATCGCTCTGGCGGAACTTCGTCACCCGGGTGATGGACGAGACGAAGGTATCCGAGCACTTCACCGAGCACGACCTGCGCGCGAAGTGCGCCAGCGATGCCGAGACGCTCGAGCACGCGCGCCAACTGCTAGCGCACGCCGACGGTAAGATCACCGAGCGGGTGTATCGGCGCCGACCAGAGATCGTGAAGCCGCTGCGGTAGAATCGAATTAACTCTACATCGGACCGTAAATACTTTTTCCTTCGCCAAAGAGCGCGTCATAAACTTCTACTGCGTAACGATCCGTCATACCTGCCACGAAATCGCATATGACTCGATGGCGCTCGGTATCCGTCGTAGAATCAAACCATTTTTTCTTCCATGGAGCGGAAAGCAATTCGCCGTCACTTCTGTAAATAGCTTTAAATATTTTCTTTACAATGTCTTTCCCTCGATGTTGAACGACCGCAAGTTGCGGAGACCTAATTACAGTTTCATAGTTTAAGTGCTTATATATTTCGACTTCAAGCAAGGCATCGCGAGAAAGCCTAACTTTGGACAATGCCGGATATTCCTTATTAGGAATATATTCCACCTGCTGGATGAGTTGCCCAACTCGCTCCGACGTAAACATCGTCCTCGCAATAGCATT
The DNA here is from genome assembly GCA_946480595.1 of uncultured Candidatus Saccharibacteria bacterium. The sequence goes on along the minus strand of CAMLKC010000091.1, from coordinate 1,498 downwards.
TGTCGCCAGATTTTGGTCGAATATTTTAATCGAAACTGCTTTTATAGCATTGTCAAAAATCAAATTGTTTGTAACGGTGGGCTCATCTTCGCTTGGAGGAGCTACGAGCTTTTCAGCAAGTATTGTCTCAAGCTCAGTTGACGCTAATTCTGCGTAGCCATTTTCTCTAAGTGCTTTGTTGGTTTTTTCATTTACTTTTCGACGAACCTCAGTCGAGTCAAATAGAGTAGTCAACAAAGAAAGAGGGGTGATGATGCCTGCGTGCAATGAGTCTTCGAGATCGTAAGTAGAGTACGCAATATCGTCTGCGATATCCATGATCCCGCACTCAATCGTCTTAAACTCACCCATGTAGCCTGGTGCAACATGATGCTTTATGCCATCAACGATTCCCTGCTCCGTATGGTAATAGCCTTTTGCAAGCTTTTCACCTTCCTCTTTCTTGACAGGAATTACGCGGTCGTATTTAAGAATACTAGCTAAAGTCCGATAGGTTAAATCTAGACCGTATGTATCAATCAAGCCCGAATCGGTCTTGATCATTTTGGCTTCGACCGAAGTCAAAATCCTTAGAGTCTGCGCATTCCCCTCAAAACCACCATGCTCCCTCATCAATTCCTCAAGCGCATACTCACCGTTATGTCCAAACGGAGGGTGTCCGAGGTCATGAGAGATTGCGGCGAATTGAACTAAATTCGTATTTATATTAAGTTCTTCACGGTGGTTCAAAACGTCCGCGATACCAGAGGCAATTTGGGAGACCTCAAGAGAATGCGTAAGCCTATTACGAAAAAAGTCAGAATCAGACCCGGGGAAAAGCTGTGTTTTACCTTGCAATCTACGAAAAGCCGGCGCGTGCAAAAGCCGAGCATAATCTTTTTGGAAGGCTGAGCGATTGATATCCTGTTCATTTACCGAAGCACAACCACTAGCTCGGCACTGGTCATCATCTGTATAAAGTTTTCGCATATATAAAAAAAAAGCCAAGCAGAGCTTGGCTAATTGAGTAATGATAAATTACGCTGCTACAGGGGCGCGACGATCATTCGCTACAGGAACCGCAGTCTCCCGACGGTTTCCATCACGCAGCGCAACTTCGATTTCGGCTCGCACCAGTTGGTTCAAATACTCGACTACCGCCAGTGGCTTACGCGAATTCCTACTTCCTGTCACATGCGTATGATCATCAACTTTCATCGCAACCCCCAAAAGTTAAACAAAGAAAACATCCTCACTCAGCTTGAACAAAAACCAGAGTGGACTTAAAAAATAACATGGAACCTGTAGCCTGGACAACACAATTTCAGAATCTTACAGTTGCCTATTTGCAACAAATTCTGTGTGGGCTACTCGTCTGAATAGTACAACCACAGGGAATAGTACTAATCAAAAAGGAAAAACCGACAGGTCTGTCGGTTTTTCCTTTAAAATCAGATAGTTATCCTTGGCGGAGAGAGGGGGATTCGAACCCCCGATAGGCTATGAACCTATACACGCT
>CAMLKC010000090.1 GCA_946480595.1 uncultured Candidatus Saccharibacteria bacterium | reverse complement strand
GCTTCAAGATCAAAATCGCCTTCCTGCTCTATATCTGCATCAGCTTTCAATATCAAAAAACTAGTCACGCCCTTGTTTAATCGCACATTGATTCTCGGTGCACCTTCATCCCTAGCGCCACAAAATTCAACCTGTAAAATGTAGAGCCCTATAGGCAATTCAAGAGGCACTGAATGTGAGATGCTTGCGAGTTCAATGTTATTGTCCGAGACGTCAAACGGTACTCGAAAAGCTCGCACGACATCAGAACCAATTTCAGGCAAAGCTTCCTCGATAAAGATGGCTATTTCATGCTCGCCTTCCTCGACCAAAGCTCTGAAGGAAACACTGCCATAACGCCAGGAAAAGCCCTGCGAGTAATTTCGATCGCTCCAATCATTATATGGTTGTGAAAGCGAACTAATAAAAATACAAAGCTGTGAATATGAAAGATATAGATCCACCGCTAGCTCAACCATTATTCCATCACCTTAATTCTAGTTTTTCGCCCCCCAGCCTTTGAGCCGGGTGCTAATGGCCGCTGATCAAATGGAGTACCTTGGGTGATAGAAATGAACCATCAGGCCCACCATAGCGGTCCAGCCAGGTGCAACCGGTAATGTATTTTTAACCGAGTCTTCAACGGATCCTAAGTTTTTCGACCATTCTCACCCTCCGTCAGCTTCCTTAAACTGGTCATAGTAAGAAAATCCTCCTATTTCACTATCAGCTATAGCATAAATTGATGTCCGGACTCTTCGCAGCACCGCCTTTTGGACCAACTAAGAAATCACGTCAAGACAACCTCAGGAGAATCGAATCAAATCTCCTGACATTCACATTTCCAGACAAGACATCATCTAGCACAATAAAAGTTGAACCGACTACCACCAGCCGCGTTTTGACATCAACCACTTCAGCCAGAACTTCATGAACAAAACTGGCTACCTATACGTCGCATTACAACTGAACCTTTAGCAGCAGTTTTACCTAGATTAGGCGCCAGCTCTTTTGCACCAACAAATCAGCATTTAATTATTTTTAGTTGTCTGACCGGATCCCAACTATTAGGTTTTGGCTGATGCTTGCTCCACCATTGCACCCCCTCAGAAACCCACTTTTCGCGTAAATTTGAGTGAGCGACTGTTGAGTCATCATACCCAAACTCCGTCTCGCAGCATGGGCAAATATTGTACGAGAAACAGCCAAAACCGTCGTACGCCGGCTCATTAATATCAGGATACCTGCATACCGGACATACATACTTTTGATTACTATTAAGCATTAAAATAGCCCAATTTTTAACCCTTACCATGCACTACTGGATCAGGCTTATAGTACGTGCGGCTACTTCCCCCACTTGATACGACACCAAGCTCATCGGCGCTAGGTTGTAACGTACGATATATCCATTAGGTCTTGCTTTTTCAAGCACGCCCGCGGGCTTCGACGCTGTTAAGAACTTATCAGTTTGTGCTTGATACCAAGCATATTTTTTGCACCAAAGTCGCTGGCAGACGTGCAAAGTGGTCATCACGCTTGGCTTGGTCCGCAAACTTCGCTCCGCTTCCTGTCGCTTTTGCACCAAGCCGACTGACCCTTTATTTTTTTAAACCTCGCCACATATCATTTAAAATAATTAACACCCTGGAATAAATAAGCAACTGAACTTCAAGAACCACAACATCCTCCGAAAGATGAATTTCTAAAGGAATTGAAATATTCACACTCTGGATCGCCGAAGCCTGCGAAAACACCGCCGCAGATAGATGACTAGTAATTTTTAATATATCAGAATAAAGAATATTAACACTTTCCCCCTTAAACTTTATAGCTACGCCCTTTTCAAAAATCCTTAAGACACAGCCATCTAAATCAATTTCATATATTCCCTGACCCAGTTCGGGGTCACTACTGAGAGATATATAGCTTCCAAAACCAGACACATTGAGGCTTTTCAGATGTTTGCTCGCTGCCTTTGGATAGCTCACTACTTTAGCCCCTTCAAAAAATCTCTAAGTCCTTCTTTGGTGGCGGGAAAACTAAAAGAGAATTGCTCGCCCACTTTCCCTGCCCCTAACGCTGCGCCCTCCTCTGACGCGTAGTAGCCTTTAAGGGTGACTGTCTTGGCTCCTTGAGACTGAGTGTACTCTACGAGTTTTTTTAGCGGCCCTACTAATTCGGAAGCCCCGCCCGGACCATAGCCGATAAAACCTTTCGAGGTACCTACAGCAAAGTCGTCAAATATAACCTCACCGGCATTCATCGTCACTTTCGGGGAGTATATGGTTCCGACCCCGTTAGCAGCATCAAATGAAACTTTCCCAAGATCGGTTGTCGCAGGCAAGGTTGCTTTTGCACCCCCGCCACCCAGCAGCCCCCCTCCACCACCGCCGCCGAGACGAGATCGTAACGCTCGAAGGCCTGGGCCGCGTCCTGGGCCTTTTCGTCGGGGCGAAGCCGCGTGAGCCCGGTCTGCATCACCGCGGTCACCACGGTTTCCGGATCGGTGACGAGCAGGCGATTGATTGGACCGCCCAGCACCATTTCGACGACCTCGGCGATCTCCGGTGTCGTTACGCGCATGCCATCACGTTTCTCGACCGGCAACCCGAGGCGCCGCGACCATGTGCTGACCGCATGTCCGCCGCCGTGCACGACGACAACGGGACCCACGCCCTTGAG
>CAMLKC010000089.1 GCA_946480595.1 uncultured Candidatus Saccharibacteria bacterium | reverse complement strand
GTGGGGACTTCCGCACGGCCGCTCTTGCAGCAGGTGCTAACGAAGCTTTCGTAAACTTGATAGGAGAGAAAGTTTTTCCCGGCCCTGTACACGACCAAGTGTTGGCGATGACCTCACAATTATTGGGTATGACTATCGCAGCAGCAGCAGGAGGTAACGATAAAGATCAAGAGGTTGCTGGCTGGATAACGGCTCTAGCTACTGCAAATAACTATTTAGGTCACGTCGAAGTCGAGAAACTAGAAGGCGAATTGATAGGCTGTCGCTACAACTCTGATCCAGCAGCTTGTCGAGTAAGTGTAAAAAATAAATTTCAGGTTATTAGTGACAGTAAAACGGGCTCGTCACTCTATGATTGTAAAAAAGGTGGTGAGGTAACATGTGCAAATCAACTGGCGGACGCTGAGTCTGGCTCCGCTTCTTTGGATTGGTTGCTTGGGACCGCGAAATTAAGTTCTGAAGAGCGGGAAATCATTGAGCATTTCCAAGATATAAATCACGCAGATGAGCGTGTGGCCTATGATCCTTGGAAACAATCGTTTTGGCAGGAGTCCGGTGCCGCAGGTGGTGTACTGGGTGGGGTGTCGGGAGGGATAGGTGCAGCAGATAGGGCCGCAGCAGCCTATGCTTATGCGGAAGCAAAGCTTTCAGTTGAGCTGATAAACTCCACCACGCAGCCATTCAAGGCTGGACAAATTATTTCCAATGGAGGTCGGGCGGTAACAAAGCATCCTGAGTATTTTGGTTTTGAAAATACGGAAGCATTGCGAAAGGTATACAGGAGCGACGCTCAATTGAACGAGCTTGCAGAAAATTCAATCAGAGATATTCTGCGCGGCGGTGTCAAAACCACGGGCATGAGCGGTAGGTATCCAGACGGATGGATGACATATACGTTACCTAACGGCAAGGCGGCGAGTTGGGGACTGGACGGGAAATTTATTGGTTTTCGCGGAGTAAATTAATGGAACAGCTTGAGTTTGAAAAAGTAGGTGATATAAATAGTTGCTTTCCTTATTTGTGTGTTTATTTTAAGGGTGAAAAGGAATCATTTATGGAGGTTGGGATATCGGCGGCGGGTGCAATCGAGTTTATTTTTTACCCTAATAAGAAAAAGGTTGTGCTAAATATTTCGCAGTGGAATGAGATATCTGCTCGTGCTCAGACTTTTCTTGAGGCTGAATTGCAGAATAAAGAATTCGAATGATTGAAAAATAAGAGGGAAATAAGGGGCAGATTTGGAGAAAAGGGGACACCCATTAACCGGTCTCAAGTCAAGGCTAAAAGCCAACTCGCCCTGCAGCCTTTTGCAAAAAAAGGGGACAGATTCTGAGAAAATAAAAAAAGGGGACAGATTTATTTTTTTAATCCTCTGCTACTCTGAGAGCTTCCACGGATGGAGGATTCAGATATGCCCAGAATGGGACGTATTGTGTTACCGAATTACCCGCACCATGTCGTACAGCGCGGCCATAACCGCCAGGTGGTATTTGCGGTGGCTGAGGATTATCAGCGCTATCTCGCGGATCTGCGGGAGCTAAAGGATGCATTCGGCGTGAAGGTCTACGCCTATTGCCTGATGACGAATCATGTCCATCTATTGCTAGCTCCGGGGGAGTCGATCACTGGGCTAGGGCTGTTAATGAAAGCCCTAGCGGCGCGTGCGACACGCTATCGCAATCGATTGGAGGGGCGTTCAGGTACCCTATGGGAAAGCCGTTACAAGTCCAGTGTGGTGCAGTCGGATGCCTACTTGCTTGCCTGTTGTCGTTACATTGAATTGAATCCTGTACGTGCTCGTATGGTTGCTGATGTCGCAGACTATCCGTGGTCGAGCTATCGAAGCCGGACGGGTGATGAGCCTGATAGCTGCTGGTTGGATGCTGATCCATGCTTCGCTGCTTTGGGTGATACCGCGATGGAGCGGCGTCATCGGTACGAGGCGTTTGTACGGCAAGCGATTCCGGCTGATCAGATTCAATTGATCCGCGATGCTTTGCAGCGGGGTCAGCTGACGGGTACAAGTCGATTCGTCGATGAGGTAGAGCGGATCGTTGGAGTGCGGGTAGAACAGCGAGGGCAGGGCCGCCCAAGGACAGCGTCGGGAAAATAAATCTGTCCCCTTTTTCTTTAGCGAATAAGCTAAATAGTGTGGACTCTGGATGGGTTGGTAATGCTGTGGATTCGTCTAGTTTTAATGCTCTCAATAAAACAGGATCTTGGAGCGCGATGATGTGGGACTCTGGTAATAGGGTGGGACATTGGGTTGTCGTTAATGGCGTAGATGATGCAGGGCGAGTGAATATTAAAGATCCATTTAACGGTACTCAATATAAGATGGAAGTTGAGCAGTTTAAGGAGGCTTGGAATGGCCACTCCGTTTATAAGCAGTAGCGTTCTCGTTTGGTCCATGGTTTACTCGGAAGTTACCTGTGAAATGACCTATGTTTTTCTAGTTGATGGTGTTGAGTTTAGTCTAGTAGGAAGGCTGCATGAGAGTGGAGGTATAAGGGGGATTGAATGTAGTGATGAGTTGGAGGGTTTTTTAATGTCGCTTATGCCGTTTGATCATGGAGTGTCTAAAAAGCTGTCTGCGATATCTTGGAACTACGTCGATGGTGGTAGTGTTGAGCTTCCCATTTCTCTAGTTGCCTTGTAGAACGGAGGGTGTCAGAAATTTTGTGTTCGGGCATAACATGAGTAAGAGGTGCATGTAT
>CAMLKC010000088.1 GCA_946480595.1 uncultured Candidatus Saccharibacteria bacterium | reverse complement strand
TAGTCTTGGGGATTCACGATCCGGAATAGTCCATCCGCATATCCACACTAGCCATATTCTTCCCTGTACGCCAGCAATGGTCAGGAAGTTTGCCGCGGTAACGATCAATCGTCGAAGGCTGCACGTAACGCTTATAGATCGTCGGTCCAAGCTCTGCCAAAAAGCTTGCGAAATCTTCGTCCATGTCGAGTGTCTTTTATTTGCAGCGTTCAGCTTTGCATTGATCTTCGTCGTCGCGCGTAAAGATTCCGTCACACGCTCGGCAGCCTTGTCCATTCCGCCAGCCGGGTCGCCTTGTTACTAGCCAGTCCTTGCTCAGGGACCTCGTGCCACGCGCTCCAAGCAATGCTTTGTTGGGTTGCTCATAACACTTGCGTATCACCTCGTGCAATACATTCTCATGCGCACCACATTCTAGGCCACTGGCGCATTGAAACGCTACGCCCCGCAGCCAACCTCACAGTCTCAAACTCGGCCGGCGGCTGAACTGCCTTCGTGGTGCTATTGATTCCTCTTCACTCTGTTTACCGCGTTAACTCGATGCCTATGGAATAGGCAGTAAGCCGGTCGTCGCCGACTGGGCTGTAGATGCGCACCGAACAGCGGTCGAAATCACAACGCTAAATCGTCTTAAATTTCAGTGTGCTTAGACACTCCAAATCGCGAATGGGCACCCTGAAATTGCCATAATTATAACATGTCGCGCAGCGTATCATTAATGTCGGTTTTTACACAAGAACCTAAAAATTACTTGTTTGCAATCGGCTGAATTGATATCCTTTCCATAGCGCAAACAAATAAAACTGGGGATTATATGAAAAATGACTTGGCCAATTTGATCGAAAAACTTTTTTGCAGTGATCAAGCAAGTTACATAACGCAACAAGCCACAGGAAAATATGCTCGCACATATGGACGACTAACAGCCAGTAAAATCGAACTTAGCATCGCAAACAAAAAATCTATAGGTTCATACCAAAAAAACAAGGACTCTACTGTCCGTTGGATATGTTTCGACTTTGATGTTGCAAAACAACATGTTGGAACAGCGATGTTCGGCACTGCTATAGCAGAACTAAATTCAAAGGTAGACGAATTTTGTCATCGTCTGAGTCAGTTAGGACTACGGTATTTGCTTGAATTTTCAGGAAACCGCGGCATGCACATATGGGTAGTGTTCTCTGAGGACATTGAATACTCCAGTGCTTACGACATTTCTCGTCTCATTATTGACATTGTAGACATAGAAATTGAAAGCTCGCTAGTTCTCTTGGATATTTTTCCGGCTACTAGGACTCCATCCGAAGGCGTTGGGATCGGGGTTAAGTTGCCGTTATCTAAACATACAAAGTCTGGCACGTACTCACTTCTCCTTGCCACTGATACAAAAACAAGTTCAGCTCAACAGCTAACCGATCTTTCCGATGACATTCTTGAATATCAATTATCGATATTAAGATCTTATGTTCCCCTTTCAAGATCAGATCTCGAACGCTGTCTAGGGAAACTGGAATGCTCTATTGATGAGACCAGATTAGCTCCTTTAAGAATTAAATCTATCACTACCAGCGTAGCATTTTCTTTCGACGACCTAATGTCCCTATGGCGTCACCATAAACCCCTCGCGAAGCTCGCTGATCACATAACCGAAGAGAAATCGCTGCTGATATCTGAGCGGAAAATATTGGTGGGTATACTAACCAATGTTTCTACGCCATCCGAGTCGGACTTTGGTAAGAGGTTACTACACAAGTTATTCTCTAAAATCAAGAATTATGATAAAGATTTGACGGAGGAAGCATTACGTACGTTATCCCGTTACAACTTTCCTTCTCAGGAGCAAATTGAGCTGGCAGTAGGCGAAAATTTCGGATCGAAGCTAAGCGCACAAGAATTACTAAATTGCTGTATTCCTCAATTAGACTCTTTCGAGGACAGTACATTAGAGATCAATATTGATGACGTCGAAGTGGTGCGAAAAGCCGAGTACAACTACATATTGCAAAACGATGAGGTGTACTCTGCTAAAGTTCTAAATGAGATAAGTAACCGTGACGGAAATGAATTCTTGATTGATATCCGCACTTCTCTGGAAAAATGTGTTTTTGCAAACGCCTATACCCATTTCCGCAATGAAGTAAAAAAGGTAAGACGTCTTTTAACATTGGACTCGCGAACTCGTGTTATTACCTCAAGCATTCTTCATCAACTGGTTTTTCTTTTAAAGTTCAAGTCAAGCCCTAATTCGCACGGATACCAAGTAAATCATGGTTTTAAGGATGGCTACGTGTTTAAGCCTTGGCTTAGTCTTTGGGTAAAATTTGTAGCCAACATAAGCGCAGCTCTAGAGGATGCAGACAATAAAAAATTCTATATTGTGAAAACAGATATTGGAAATTTTTATGATTCGATTCCTCATGAGAATTTAAAACGATTACTAATGGGTGGTGTTAACAAAAAAATAGATAAGAAAATTTCTGAGATCCCGGGCAGCACAAGAAAGAAATATGAAAAATATCTGGAAGTTTTATTTCAAATTAATGCATCACTGATAGGTGCCGATCGTGGGTTGCCTCAGGGGCCAGCATATGCCAGATTCTTGGCTGAGCTATATCTCGATAATATTGATTCTAAATTTGACGATAAATTAAATAACGGGGATGTATACCTTTACCAGCGTTATGTAGACGATATTTTTTTCATATGCGAAACAGAAGGAATTGCACGTAAGTATCTTAATGAACTGCGTACAGAGCTTCAAACGCTCGGTTTAGAAATCAATGATGAGAAA
>CAMLKC010000087.1 GCA_946480595.1 uncultured Candidatus Saccharibacteria bacterium | reverse complement strand
TACACTCTTTCCCTACACGACGCTCTTCCGATCTTGACGTTCACTTCCAGGAACTTACCGTTTAAGGTCGAGCGACTGAAAATTTGAGCGAACTGTGGATCGATGCCTGGTGTCGTACCAGCAATGTGCGCGATGTTGGCCGTCGGTGCGATGGCCATGAGCGTTGCGTTGCGCATACCCTTCTTTACCTTGGCGCGGAGGTTCTCCCAGTCAAGGCGGCTCTTACGCGTTACATCTACCTTTACCTTGCGATCAGTCGCTAGTTCGTCAAGCGTGTCGATCGGCAAGATGCCCTTGCTCCAGCCACTTCCCTTGAAGGTCGGGTAGGTGCCGCGGGTCTTAGCCATGTCAGCCGATTCGTCGATGGCGTTGTAGCTGATAAACTCGGTCAGCTGGTCCATCAGGTCGTAGGCTTCTTCGGACTCATAGCTGTAGCCAAGCTTTTCGGTCACGTCGGTAAAGCCCATCATGCCCAGGCCGAGCGCGCGGTTCTGCGTGTTGGAGTGCATCGCTTCAGGAATCGGCGTGTTGGTAATGTCACACAAGTTGTCGAGCTGGCGAATAGCACTGCGCGTACTCGCAGCCAGGCGGTCCCAATCCCAGGTCTTGTCTTCGTTCAGGTGCGCGGCAAGGTTGATACTCACCAGGTTACAGACAGCCGTGTTGTTCTCGTCCTGCGGCAGCGTAATTTCAGTACACAGGTTGCTCAGGTGAATCGTGCTGGTATTGTTGTTCAGCGCGCGGACGTTAATGGTGTCCTTCCAGGTAAGCCACGGGTGGCTGGTTGCCTGCAACGTAATAAGGATCTGGCGGAACTGTTCGCGGGCTTTGATTTTGGTAAATTCGCGCAGTTTGCCGGCTTCGGCAAGTTTGATGTATTCCTTGTAGCGAGCCGAGAATTCCTCGCCGTAGAGCTCGGGCAGGTCAGCAACTTCAGCTGGGTCAAACAGGTACCAGTCTTGGTCCTTCGACACGCGTTTCATGAACTCGTCGCTCATAAATACCGCGGTATTAGCCAGACGCGTGCGAAGGTATGGATCACCCGAGTTTTGCTTGAGGTCCAAAAACTGCGGGAAGTTAAGGTGCCAGTTTTCCATGTAAAGCGCTGCTGCGCCGGCCTTTTTACCCTTACGCGAAACGGCAAAGAGTGCCGTGTCGATCATCTTCATGAATGGGATAGGGCCGGTAGACTCGGTGTTGGTCGTCTTGACCGGTGAGCCTGCCGCGCGCAGCTTGTTCAGGCTGATGCCAATGCCGCCGGTACCCTTGGCAATCCACATGACGTCGCGGATACCTTTGGCGATTGATTCCATGTCGTCCTGCACTTCCAAAAGAAAGCAGTTGGACAGCTGAGGGAATGAGCCGCCTGCATTCACACGGGTAGATCCGCCTGGAACGTAGTCGAGGTTGCTCATGTGACGGTAAAAGTCGATAGCGGCTTCGGTCGGGTTTTCCTCGTTGAAGCTAAGACCCATGGCAATACGCATGTGCGTAAACTGCGGAACCTCAATAGGCGCGCCGCTTTGCTTACGCAGTGCGTAACGGTTCTTGTTGGTAACCACACCAAGGTACTTGCTCAGCTGGTCACGCGACGGGTCAAGTGCCTTCGCCAGTTTTTTGATATCAAAGACCTTGGTGCTCATACGGGCGTCAAGAAGACCGTCGGCAATTCCCTGCTTAATGTATTCAGGAAATTTTTGCTCGTGAAGTTTCTTGAGTTCTTTTTCGTCTTCGTAGTCACCCAGAATATTCTTATATATATTCTTAAGCAACAGACGCGCGGCGATCTTGTCGAAGTCCGGGTCGTCTTTTACGTTTTGCAGTGCGGTGTGAATGACTGCTTCGTCGAGCTGTTCGCTGGTAATACCATCAAACAGCGTCAGCTGCAGTTCGGTCGCAACTTGAACAACTTTTTGTATTTGATCAGGAAGTCCCTCGCTGGCTTTTACCAGCGCAAGGTTGATCTTGTTGGCGTCAAATGGTTCGCGGGTGCCGTCGCGTTTTACCACATGAATTTCGCTCATCCCTTTATCCCCTGCTACATTTCTTACGTTATTTTTTCTACCCTCACATCCCATCTCTCACGGGAGCAACAAGAAAGATACCGCCCGTAGCGATCACGTTACCCTCCTTGCTAAATGTGTGTTTTTATTGAACTACTACATATGTAGTGTCTATAAAAAACTATAGACCCTATATGTGTGGTTTTCAATACTTTTTACGTATTTTTAGCATCAAAATGCAGTGCGTATCTTATGACTCCCCGTAATGGTATTTACAACATTCTTTTCCACCCCTATAGATAAAACCATGGGCGTATGATATAAGTAGCTACTGTCAGAACACCTCCGAGAAGGGACATGATGGAACTTACCCCAGTAGTACTAGAGCGGTTCCGCGGCGGACAGTTCGCCGTCACGAACCCAGGCCAGCGCATGGCGCTCACCGGCGAGATCCGACGGATCGAGATGGTCAGAAGGGGAGACCTGGTCGTACTTCAGATCACCCCGGTCTGGCTGGCGATGTCCGATCGGTTCCCGCCAACCGATGGCAGCTGGAAGGCGATCATCAACATCGTCTACAAGGCTAACCCCCTGCTCTACACCGCTTCTGACGATGGCGGTGGACGCGTCAAACTCCACTCGGCCGTGACCGGCGAGACCACCATCCTCTACCCCAAGGGTCAGGAGGTGCTCAACCGGTCCGCCGTGGAAGGCTTATGACCCCTCGCCACTCCGGGCTGCGCAGCAATGACGCTCAGCCCGGAGTGCAACCTGACTCAGTATTTATACATACAAAAATCACGACAACCTGTCGTGATTTTTGTATGGCGGAGAGAACAGGATTCGAACCTGCGATTGAGTTGCCCCAATACACGCTT
>CAMLKC010000086.1 GCA_946480595.1 uncultured Candidatus Saccharibacteria bacterium | reverse complement strand
CGAAGCGTCTAAACATCCCCCCTCCCCCGCAGGCCCCTTTGATTCGATTAACTATAGAATCAGATTGGTCTGCGGAGGTCTGTAAAAGTCTTGGTTTTCGCCCAAATTTCGCCCAAATTTTACGTCAAAGTTCCAGCCGACTACCGACATTCCAACCGCCTCGTGACAACTGGATACATTTCCAATTGTCAATATTCCTATAATGGTTGCTCACGGGCCAAGCCCTCTTCAGAGATATAGAAAAATGAAAATAGCGATCGCCTCCATCCTCGTCCTGCTTCTCAGCGCATGCTCCTCCAGCGGCCCGATCGCGACCGGCAAGGACACCTACATGATCACGAAGCAAAGCGCGGGCGGCGTCATGGTTCCCGGCGCGCAAGTGAAAGCCGAGATCCTTACAGAGGCAAACGAATTCTGCGCCAAGTCGGGAAAATCGATGCAACTGCTCAACAGCGACGCGAAGAACGCGATTCCGTTCGCAAGGATGTCATCTGCCGAGATCCAGTTTAGCTGCGTCAGCAACTGAAGCCAGAAAAGAAACAGTCAGCGCACCATCCGATGCGCGCGGATCGTCAGGTGACGCTATACTGCCCCCATGGATGTGAGGAGAGAATATTGGACAGCGATGTTTTAGCAGCACTGGTAGAAGCAAATCATGCGCAATCCATGGTCAATCTCGAATTGGCGAGAACCCTGCTGCTACTCGTAAAGCACGTACAACTCGACCAATACTCGGAAGTTATTGAGGCCTCCCAGAGATTTGTCAAAGCCGCCTCTGAGCAGTCAGATGCCTCCGATCGGTTAGCTGAAGTATTTAACGCATATAAAAATACACCTGACGTGGACTTGTCGCTATGAGCAATGTCTACAATTTACCAGCAATTTCCGATGAGCTAGAACGACTCAAGCGCGATGGATCATCGTTTGACGGTGGCGGAGGTGGGGGATATGATGGAGGCATGGAAAAACGCGTCGAGAAACTGGAAGCCGATCTCACCGCCATCAAAATCGATGTTGCGGTGATCAAGGCCAATGGTGCTACCAAGGCAGATATCGCCGAGCTCAAGGGCGCCACCAAGACAGATATAGCTGAGGCAAAAACCGCAATCATCATGTGGGTGGTCGGCGCGATTTTCCTTGCGCAGCTACTGCCATCACTCCTCAAGATGTTCGTCAAGTAGCCGACGAGCCCGCCCATCGCGTGCTTTTTTACGTCCGCACCATCCGAGCCGCAGGCCTAGCGCTAGCCAACGGAAACAGTGACAACGCGGCGCCACATCACCACTCGCCTTGCTATCTGCGAGTCACGGAGGTGGCACATGGGTGAACTGAATAGACAGAAAATTTGCGCAGCCTTGGGGGTGAGCGAATCGACGATTCGGCGCCTGAAACAGCGGGGGCTGCCGTACACGTCGGTCGGCAAACGGTCGCCTCGCTACGACCTGGCCGAGTGCAAGGAGTGGCTGAAGGCGAATCCCCCCGGGGACATGCCCAAGGCACCGCGCGAGACCGCATGGTCCGGAACAAAAGAGTTCATGGAGGCTAGTCGCAAAATGAAGCTGCGCGTGATGCCCAGCAATGGAAGTAGCAAGGAATGAGCGATACATTTTTGACGCACGAGGAGGTCAGCATCCTCACCGGCCGGCGCGCGCACAAGCTGTAGATCGAAGTCCTCCGGAAGCAGGGTCTCCTATTCTTCCTGAACGCTGCCAACAAGCCGATCGTGCCGAGGTCGGCAATCGACCGCCGCAAAGAGGCCCCGCCGGCGCCGAAGAAAAAAGAGTGGGTGATGCCCGACTAGTTGGACGGCGACGCCATGGATCACCTGTCGGCGTCGTCACCACGTGGGTGGCGCTGGGTGCCCCGCCTTGAAACCCTCTGCGCGTGACAATTGAATATATTTCCGTTGGTAAATATGTTTACAATTTAAAGTTAGCTTTGGCGTTAAGTAGCTAATTAACAATAAAATTACCAATTGAAAGATGTTCTATGTCCGATAAAAAAAACCCGCCAGTCCCCACCAGACCAGACTCGACGCAAGAGCGTCAAAGAAGGAATGACTCCACCAGTAGTACATCGGTTGAACATTATAAGGACGTGAACAAAAGCAGTATAATTCCGAAGGTACCTGCGCCTGACAACCCTCCAAGGCCAAAAAAATGACTCCGCAGCCTGAAGCTCCTGTACATACTGAAGCTGAACTCGATCACGCTTTTGAAAAGCGCTGCAATGCACTGTACAAGGCAGAGCTATCCGCGCTATACCATCAAAAACGAGAGCGATTCTTTGAGTTAGCCGATAAGTTGGGAAAAGCTGCTTCGCTCATCGGGGGTTCTGCCGCCCTATGGAAAATTGGAAACGAAGACATCGTTGCCATTATGGCTGCATTTGTTACTGCAAGCTCCGCGCTTTCTTTGGTGTTTTCTTTCTCCGAGAGATCTAAACGACATGCGGAATTGGCCCAGAGCTTTCGCCTTGTGATCAGTGATATCCTCGCGAAAAGCGAGTTCGATATCACTCCTGCTGACGCAGGCTTATGGATGAGCAAAGTATGCGCACTAGATGCGAAGGAGCCACCATCACTGTCCGCACTTACCATACTTTGTCAAAACGAGTTGGCTATAGCGAGAGGTGCGAGTGATAAGGTTAAACATCAAGACACGCTGACCCGCATACTCGCGCATTTTTTCGACATGCCACTCTCCGCGCATCCCAAAACAAGTTGAGTTCACCGGTAGCATGCAATCACGCTACGTCTCGCGCGCGCTGAACACCGGCGCCGACGGTCCGGAGATGGGCCAAGCCGTGGTGCTGGCGGAATAGCCGCCGCTAGTCGCACCAGATGCTGGCGGCGACAAGGCGCCCGCGCCTCTCCTTCAGGCGCGTCTCGCAGGCCCGTCCGCCAGTTTTAATTCTGTACAGTATCCGTACATATCCCGGTGGCATGCCGTACTCG
>CAMLKC010000085.1 GCA_946480595.1 uncultured Candidatus Saccharibacteria bacterium | reverse complement strand
CAATACTCATCGGTCTCGAGATTAAAACGAGTCTTAAGGTAATCAGCGAAATCGAAATAAGGTATGTGCATCACAGGCTTCATGTTTGGCAGATTTTTGGAATCACTCATTCCGTCTCTCCTATTTTGTCACAGGCGTCTTATTTTCCATCCATGCCTGAGGACCGCCATCAACCCACCAATTGCTGGTATCAAGGCGAAACTCGCCTACTACTGTCCAACCGTCCAAAATGAGCAGATTGAGTTGCTCGCCAGTTATCTCAAATCCGTTTTCAATACTGTAGAAACGGCTATCGCCAAATCCACCTATAGAGTATCCAGCTGGTTTTAGGCTCAGCCGATTCTTTAGCGACATGATCTTTTCAATGGTATTGAGATACTGGGACTTGAGCGTGTCGTTTGAAGGCTCAATATAGAAGCCAGTAATACTGCCATAATTGTTATAATAGTTAATCTGAATTGTCTTCGCGTACTCCAGCTTTCTTTTTTCTACGTACTCTACGTTTCGAGGGTTGTCCGCAATGTCGGAAAAACATCCAGATACCCCGAGAATGACTTTCTTCCCTTTTTGAGCACTTTCAGTGATGAAGTGCTTAGGCTCTGCTTCAATAAGATCCACAAGGGTCGTTTGTCGCACGCCAAGCTCTTTGGCTAGGTCGGGAATGCCGACTACCTCAACTTTATTTATTTCTTTCAGTTGACGCAATCTCTTCTCAATCAGAGCAATCTCAAGTGTATTTTCTTTCTTGAAAGTCATGTGGCCTCCAATTAGCTACGATTCAATAATATATCAACAAAGCATCAAAAAGCACCGTAACACTCCGGAATGTCTCGGAAACATACGGAAGTGCACCAATATGGTCTATTTTGATGCAAAATAAAAATAAGTTTATGGAAATCACACGCTCGGAAGTAAACTGGGAGGGAATCGAACATTAAACCGGGAGGAACTATGACGACGACGGCTGCTCAAGAGAAGGTCCTGAAAATCAAGATAACGACGAGTGAAGGTCCAATCCAAGCGCCCCAGAATAGATTTTTGCAGGCTCTCCGCAAAGGCGGGATCAACGTCTCCGAAGGGCCCGTGAAGCTGGACCTTTATTTCCCCATCGTTGATATCAACACAGCCCAAAAGACGTTGTTCCTAGATTTCGCAAGCACACTTGCTTTCCGAATGTTTGGTGAAGCTCAGTATCTTACGGTCATTCTGTTCGGATTTGGCTTTACTATTGCCCGCGAGTAATCAAAGGAGTTTTCTATGTATGAAACTATCGCGTTTATTTTGGTTTGTCTGGCGATGGCCGAGGCTGTTGCTGTCCCGTTTGTCATGTATTTGGTAGTTCAACACGGGAGCGAGAATCAAATTAAATTGTTTCGTCGCTTTCTCGATCGAAACCTAGGATTTTTGAAATTGGTTCTGGGCGTAAGTTTTAGTTACATGATTTTTTGCCATTCCTGAAAAGTTGGCAGGCAGTAGGGCGAACGATAATAAGGGTGCCACGATCAAACAAATGGGGTCTAAATCAACTAGGAGGACCTTTGAATATTCAATTTTCGACGATCAATCATTCTCGAGCTAAGGAAATGTTAGACTCAGATGCTTACAAGCATTTGAGTCAGGAGCAAAAGGAGTTTATTTTAAAGAACTTGGGCGAGATGAGGGTCATGGATCCGGCTATGCATGGCGCTGGGATTTCGTGCACTTCTGAAAAGCTGGCCGTAGAGTTCGCAAAGCTCGGGAAAATTGATGACTATTTCTGTTGGACGCACTCGTGCCGCAGCATTAACCCAACACTTATCGCGCTGGCGTTGGATTCTGGCGTTCCGCTGCCAACTACTGCCGTTGTGATTGCGATTGAAAGATGCTCTGATGTGGCTATCGCACTCTATATGGAGCGAAAGCTAATCGATAAAAAAGCGCTACAAGAAGCACTGGGTACGTTTGGCAAGAATGCAGGGTTCGTTCGCAAAATGTGCAATCTATATGGAATTAAGAAAGTAAGTCCTTTTTCGCTGGCGGCCTCTTGCACTTCCGTCGATTTGCTCGGTTTGATTGATGTTGGAATTATTTCTCATCAGAGCCTTCGATTCTACAATCGCGATAAATATAATGAGATCGTGATCTTGAAGAAGAAACGCAAACAGGTACGCACATTTTAGCTCTTACTTCTTTAAGCCCCTAGGCAAATCGTACCCTCTCTATGTTATCGAAGAGTGGAGTAGTTGCGAGAAGAACAATTAACGCAATTAAGGTCACATGAGCATGAAGTACATCCGTAACTACTATGGTGTTCCCGCTAAGCGCGGCGCTCGAATTAAATTTCATAGTGATACGGCAAAATTTATTCAGGGTTTTCTGTATCGGTCAAAGCAAGGAACTATTGTCAGCGCCAAGGGTAATTATATTCGCGTGCGATTCGATAACAGCGACAGAATCGAAACCCTTCACCCGACTTGGAACGTAGAGTACTTGCGGCAACCATTGATTGGAGTAAGAAAATGACCGAAGTCGAATAGATTAGTGATGAGGAAGTTGAAAAAGTACACGGAAACGCTCATTTCGGCAGCTCCTCTAAAAGAGATGTGCTGCGTTTTGGTGTCTTGAAATGCGCATCGGGCTATTACCAAGGTCATACATCAAAAATGATTTGTGTTGAGCACGGCTTAATAGATGAAAAGACATATGAGCTGACCGAGAAAGGTCGCAATTACTTGTGGGCGGCTTTTAATGGCGCAAGCAATTTCTAAAAACGAAACATGCGATAACAACTGATTGGAGCGAGACATGAGTAAGGTAGTTGAGCACATCAAGCTAATGCAGGACAAGGCCCTCAATGATGGTGACGTAGATACGGCAGCGTCTCTTGGCATTCTGTTGGACTTAGTAAACGAAGATGACCTCAGAAGTAAAGCCGTCGCACTTCGTAAGGCTCAAAAAGCATACATGGCCGACCGTGGGAATGAAGTGCTCGG
>CAMLKC010000084.1 GCA_946480595.1 uncultured Candidatus Saccharibacteria bacterium | reverse complement strand
GACCACCGAGATCTACACTCTTTCCCTACACGACGCTCTTCCGATCTCGACAACAGTTCCGACTCGTACGAACTTGGCTTGAAATTCCAGCCACGAGTGGACGGCAAAGTGACCGGCGTGAAATTTTACAAGGCAGCGAGCGCGACGGGTGTTCACGAGGGTAGGCTATGGGAAAGTGACGGCACGCCGCTGGCGCACGTAGTATTCGAGAATGAAACGGCAAGCGGCTGGCAGCAGGCGACATTCGACGAGCCAGTGGACGTAACGGCAGATACGACATATGTTGTATCGTATAGTGTCCCAAGCGGACATTACGGTTTTACCTCGGGCTATTTCTCCGATGCGGGCATTACCAGTCAGTACCTCAAGGTGCAGATGGACGGGGATAATGGGACTTTTAGCGAAACGCCGGGCGAGTTTCCAGACGACAGCTTTAACCACGCCAACTACTGGGTGGACGCGATGTTCATGCCAAACCTTGACGCTGGCGGACCAGCTGTCAAAACGCTCGATACCAGCGCGCTATACCCCGGATTCCCAGGGAGTAACAATACAGGCATTCCGATAGGCAAGCGCCTGCCGGCACGTGACCGCGGTATCCAAATATACGAAGACGGAGCTGTTATGGAAAATATCGAGGTGACGGGCCAGATCGATATTCGCGCCGACAACGTACTGATACGGAACAGCAAGATTCACGGGTTTGTCTACCTCGATACTGACCAACCCGAATGGACCAACGACGCGTTCACGATCCGAGATACCGAAATTAATAACGGTAATAGTCAGCGCGGTGGTGTGTCGCTTGGTAACTACACGCTGGAGCGCGTGAATATTCATGGCGGCCAAATGAGCGCACTATGCGTGAAAGATTGTGTTGTTTCGGATTCTTGGTTCCATGGCCAATACGTGCCATCCGATCAAGATTGGCATCTCGGCGGCTTTTTAAGTAACGGCGGCAGTAACATGGTGGTCCAGCGCAACACGATCGCATGCGACACGCCAAACAATGAAATGGGTGGCGGTTGTTCGGGAGACCTTAACTTATTTGGTGATTTCGCACCAGTCGAAAACATTTTGATCGATGGCAACTTATTCCTTGAAAGCCCCGGCGCCACCTACTGTCTAAACCTTGGCTACAATGCTTTTAAACCATTCGGACCCGACGCGAGTAACGTGGATGTGACGAACAATACTGTTCAGCGCGGTGCGAATGGAAAATGTGCCAGCGTCGCAGTAGGAACTGACTATATGATCGGTGGCATCCCAGCGCCTGGCAATAGCTGGACGAACAATAGCTGGGACGACGGAACACTCGTTAACCCGCCACTATAAAATTTGCTATTGTGAGCCGTGTTTAGTGCAGTACTTTCACTATACTGCGATGCGGTTTTGACTGGTTTTTTTAGTATATACTTAGTATATGAAGAGTACGAAAACAAAAATACCTAAGTGGCTGCGGATTATGCTGCCAAGCGTGATTATTGTGGTCTGGCTGGCACTTTCTGGCGTTGGTGGTCCATATTTTGGAAAGATCAGCGATGTTTCGAGTACCGACCTGGCGACATTTTTGCCGGAAAGCGCCGAATCTACCAAAGTAAACAATGCGTTAGAGAAGTTCCGCGATGAAAAGACGATTCCTATTCTGGTCGTTTATAGTAATGACGACAAGAAACTGACAACGGGTCAGACGGACGCTATCAAGAAGGTCAACGAAAAGCTCACAGAGGTTCAAGGGGTGGAGGGTGAGATATCGCCGTCAATCATCTCAGACGACGGCAAGGCGGCATTTACCGTTGTGCCGCTAAAGAGCGATGCTGATTTTGAGGCGGTATTCCCTAAGCTAAAAGACGCTCTTAAGAATGAAAACCTCAGCGTGTCGTACCAGCTAACCGGTCCGGCTAGTTTTGCTCACGATCTGCAAAAAGCGTTTGCCGGCATCGATGGGACGCTCTTGTTCGTAGCGCTTGGTGTCGTATTCGCTATTTTACTTGTAGTGTACCGTTCGCCGCTTTTGCCTTTTATTGTACTGCTTACTTCTATGGCAGCGCTGGCCGCGGCGATTCTGCTGGTATACCATTTGGCCAAGGCAGATATTGTCCAGCTAAACGGCCAGGTACAGGGCATTCTGTTTATTTTAGTGATTGGTGCTACGACAGATTATGCGCTGCTATATACATCGCGCTTCCGTGAAGAACTGATTCAGTACGGCTCAAAATGGCAGGCAACGAGGGTCGCTCTTAAGGCTTCATTCGAGCCAATTGTTGCTGCGGGCGGCACGGTGACGGCCGGGTTGTTGTGCCTGCTATTTTCTGACCTTGGCTCAAACCAAGCGCTGGGCCCTGTCGGCGGCATAGGAATTGTACTGTCGGTGACTGCTGCGCTGACACTTCTACCAAGCCTGCTGGCGCTATTTGGGCGAGCGGCATTTTGGCCGCGGCGTCCGAAGCATGCTGCCTCAACGGCGCATAGCGACTACGAAAAGCAACACCCAGCCTGGACAAAGGTCGGCCGCCTGGTGCGTCGTCATCCTCGCCGTGTATGGATGGGCGCCATTATCCTGTTGATTGTTGCCTGCATGGGCGTACTCCAACTAAAGGCTGACGGCGTGTCGCAAAGCGATCTTATTTTAGGAGAGTCCGAAGCTCGCGACGGACAAAAAACATTGGATGCGCATTTCCCGAGCGGTTCTGGGTCGCCGGCATACGTGCTTGCGCGGCAGTCAGCGCAGCGTGATGTTGTCGCAGTTCTCGATAGCGATAAGGGTGTTGATTCGGTCAGCGCTACGGCAACTGGCACCGACGCCGGGACAATGCCGCTGGGTAAAGCTCAGACGGAACTCAAACAAAAAATCCTGAATAGCGTTACCAAAAAACGCGACGCACAGCTAAAAGAACTTCGTGACCAAATAGAAAGCCAGATGACCGGCGCTCCGCAAGCGTATGTCGACACGGCTTACGAACAGGCGTCGGCGCACGTACCAAGCGCAAAGGTGATTGCTGAAAAAGCCTATCCGTTCAAAGAGGCCAGCGCCCACCAGGCGACGATCCCGAAGACGACGGCGGTCAGCACCGTCGACGGTCCGCCGAT
>CAMLKC010000083.1 GCA_946480595.1 uncultured Candidatus Saccharibacteria bacterium | reverse complement strand
TATTAATTATATATTAAAAACTATAATTTGTCAATGTCTAGCAGAGGTGGTAAAATGAATAGTAATGAAAATTCAAGTCATAACTTTATTTCCTGAAATGTTCGAGGGCGTCCTGAACAGCTCAATGATGTGGAAGGCACAAAAAGAACGCGCGGCCGAGTTTGGTCTCGTTAATTTACGTGACTTTGGACTAGGGCCACGCAAACAAGTTGATGATACGCCGTATGGTGGCGGCGACGGCATGCTGCTCAAGCCAGAGCCGCTCTTTGCTGCGGTTGAGAAGGCTAAGCAGAACGACCCGACGGCCAAAGTACTGCTTATGACCCCACGAGGAAATCGCTGGGTGCAGGCGACTGCTCAGGCCTGGGCTGACGACGGCCGCGGACTTATTTTTATCTGTGGCCGCTACGAGGGATACGACGAGCGGATCGTTAGCTTGGTGGACGAGCAGGTGAGTGTCGGTGACTACGTGCTGACAGGTGGTGAGCTGCCCGCTATGACGATCATAGATAGCATCGTACGGCTTATTCCTGGTGTTTTAGGTGGTGAGAACAGTGCGGCTATCGAAAGCTTCTCAGACGGCGAAACGCTAGAGTTCCCTCAATACACCCGTCCCGAGGAATTCCACGGTATGAAAGTCCCCGACGTGCTGCTGAGCGGCCATCACGGCCAGATCGCCAAGTGGCGCGCCGAAAACTCATTTAAATCCAAGTAACAGCAGCTTGTAAAAAACAAATAGCACCTAGGAAAAACCGAGGTGCTATTTAGTTGTGGTGAATATCGTAGAGCGATCAGTCACATCTTTTTTTGGAGTTGTGTTTGTTTTTGTAACCTTCGCTGTTTAGTAGAATACGTGAGTTTTAAGAAAAACGCAAGCGATTTGGCTAAAAATGACAACACTTTTATTTACCGACCGCCATGGCGTATACTGCAAGTATGAGTTATTTCGTGCAAGCTACTGCCGCACCTCGGCCAAAAACCAAAAATATCCGTACGATCGGTTTGGCTCTGGCGGGTATATTTGTCCTTATGGCGGTGGCGCAGCTGTTTACTTTTGAAGAATTTCCCGATGTGATCAAAGCGATGTGGCTGCCGGGCGGTGAAGCGCTTGCTCCTGTCAGAGCGGCGCTGATTGTCGTTTTTGAAGTTGGTGCCATTCCTTTTCTTCTGGGAATGAGGCTGAGTCCGGCAATGCGTATTGCGAGCATGGTTTCCGGGTGGTTTGTAGTCGCGGGGTGGCTTGTTGCTAGCGTATGGCAGAACTTTAGCACGAATGTAATCGCTAATAGCGGTCTGCTGGGTGCATCGGTCAAACTGCCTGTAGGGTGGTGGAGCATTCTATTCTGCCTTGCGCTGGGTATCCTAGCGGCATGGGCGGCTTGGGGAATGTGGCCGTTCAAGCATCGCCAGTAGTGATTGCCCAGCCGTATAGTTCGCGGTATGATAGGACAAACAGCGTAAGGAGGAACAATGGAAAGCTTAAAGAATCTCGAGACAATGGTGGCCTCGTGGTATAAAGGTGTGCCGCATTTGCCAAAAGATGGGCAGCGCTGGCTGGCAGAGAATGTCTGGTGGCTTGTATTGATTGGGGTTATTTTAGGTTCATTCGGTATTCTTAGCGTGCTTTTGGGTATGTTGCTTGCTAGTACGCTACTGGCAGGTGTAGGCGGCCCTATCGGGGCGGCGATTGGCGGCGTTGCGTTTGTTATCGTGACTATTTCGCTGGCGTTTGCTATCGTCGACATGGTCATCTCGGCTATCGCTATTGCACCACTAAAGGTTATGCAAAAACGCGGCTGGTCGCTGCTTTTTCTGGTTGCACTCATCAACGTGCTTAGCTTGGCTGTGTCATTCCTGTTTCAGCTGAACATCGCCAGCCTTATATGGGGATTGTTGTTCGCGGCAGCCGGCGGGTATTTCCTCTTTGAAGTGCGAGATTACTTCCACGCAGAGCACCGCAGCAAAAAAGCTGCTCCCCGTAAAGCCAAAGAGGTATAAAAATCGCCGTAAAACTTGAGTTTACCCCGTACTAGTGGTACAATTTCACAAGTACCGATGGGGTGTCGCCAAGTGGTAAGGCACTGGGTTCTGGTCCCAGCATTCGGGGGTTCGAATCCCTCCACCCCAGCCATGAAATTATGAGAAAGTCTACAGATTGAACTGTAGACTTTTTTGCTTCGAATAAGTTCGAATCCCTTCTCCTGTCAGGCCGATCAAGAGATTCCCTGAAGTTTTAAGACAATGATCGAATTAATAGCTAGGTCGTTTTTTTCTTCGCCTCCATATCGTGATCGTATCAGTGACATATTGGTAAGGCAGAAATTCTCCTAGTTACTAATGTTATACTTAGCAAATGGAGAAAGATACGTTAAATAGCTTCTGTATAACCGCAGACAAACTTTCAGAATTAGAACTAGAGATCGGACCATCTGGAAACCTAAGTTATCGAAGAGGCGGCAAAATTGTTATCACACCCACAGGAACTCTTTTTGCCGAGATTACGTTAGACAAGCTTTCTATCTACGATATGAAAAGCGGAGAAGTCAATGGTGCAAAACCATCGTCGGATTTACACGCTCATGAATCTATTTATCAAGCCCGCCAAGACGTTCAAGCAATTGTACACACCCATACCCATTACACAACTCTATTGGCAATGCTTGAACAAGATATCCCAGTACACAACACGATGCACGCTGACTATTTTGGGCAAACTATAAAGTGCGTACCTTTTGCAAACCATCGGCGAGAAGGCTATGGTAACTCAGAGCTCTTTGCAGATGGCATGGCTATGGCTTTTCTACTAGGTAAGCATGGCGGCCTGCTGCTCTTCAATCACCATGATAGTGAGAAAATCGCTGCTACGATGAAGGTTTTTTCAGAAATTGCAAAACTATATTACGAGTTTATCGTCGGTGCATCAATGCTATCTATAGTTCACGCTCCTCTTCCTGAAGAAGATATCAACATGATCAATGATTACTATACGGTGCAGTATGGAGAACAAAAAAGTTAGCTCGTGGCTCCCTTTGCGCGCTTCAACAAAGTCCCAGTGATATACTCAACTCCCTTGATTGTATCGATATTCGGCAAGATTTCCATCGATTTTACAGCTAGTTGGTTGCCTTCGAATTCATAGTCACCAATCACAAAACAAGCCCCCATATGTACTGGCCATACACTTTGTATATCTCTAAACT
>CAMLKC010000082.1 GCA_946480595.1 uncultured Candidatus Saccharibacteria bacterium | reverse complement strand
GGCGGAGCTACGGTCCCGCAAAGAAACAATGCCTCCATCTCCTGGGCCGCTTGTATTCATTTGTGCAGGCAAGTTCAGTGAATATGGAATCGAGCGGTGCAAACAAGTTATTGATAAAATTAGCCAGGAATTTTCCGATAATAATTGCGTCTTAAAAATATTTAGCGTCGATCCGAAGAGAAACGACTGGATAAGAGAATATATTTCAGAAAGAAATATAAAGAATATCAATTTTGAGAGCTATAGAGCAATAGAAAGATTAGATCTTTTGGAAGAAATCGTAAAATCAGACTACGGTGTATCTATAGTTAGAGATCAGAACTATGAATTTGGTACAAAGGTATTTGATTACGTTGTCTGTGGTTTAAAAATACTAGATTATATTGAGAAAGATGGTGGGAGTTATGCTAAATACTTTAACCGATTCTTCTCCGAAAATTTGCGAGTTGAGGATATTCAACATTTCTCACGAGAAATGTTTATTGCCAAAAAGTCAAAAGTAATATTTGGCAAGATTTCATGATTGTCTATGTCCTTCCTGTTATTGCCTCGTTGTCTTTGCTGCTAATGCATCGACGCAGTATAAGTTTAAAGAATCCCGATTTATTACAAGTTGTATTTTTTAGAGATTACATATTATTGTGTTCATTCGGTTATATGTATTTTTCCGACATGAATAGGCGTCTCGATCATAACATTCTTAAGGATTTGATATCAGAAGATAGTTTATACAATGCCTCAATGGCAGCATTTATATTTATAATAATATTCATGATATTCTACAAGATTTTTCTGATGGCCAACAGGGCTTTATTTAGAAATGTTGAGTGGCGTATAAATTTAACGAGATTCAAGAAATTGTTGGCGTTGGTGACTGTAATTTCCTGCGCAGCGATGGTTTATTATATGTTTTATCTAGGTTCAGGCGTTGTCGCTATATTCTCTGGTTTTGTTGCCGATGACGGCAATCAAATTCGCGCTAGCCTAAATCAAGGCAATAGATTTTTCCAGGCAACTAAGATACTGGCCACTGTCTGGGTTCCAATGCTAAGCTTCTCGTGGTTCTGGCTTTTTCTAAATAGAAAGGAAAGTGTTTCTGGTATATACAGATTAATATCTATACTATCGATAATTTTAGCTTTATTTGCCTCTATGTGGGCGCTTGAAAAATCAAAAATGGTATTTTATATTCTGGGGTTAATAGGAGTTTGGATATATTCAGGAAGACCAATAAAGGCTATTTATTGGATAATATTTATTGGAATTTCTTTGTTTTTGATATCGGTGGCTTATATACTTACATACGGCGATCGGATCGGTGACTCAAGCTACTTGTTTGATATCTTGGAGCACAGGATCATGTCGCAGTCGGTTGGATCGATTCTGGCGTTCGACCTATATCCTCACACGCTCCCGTTTAAGGGCCTTGCAGGAATATCGAACTCTTTGGCCGCAATTGTCGGCGAACGCTTTTCATCTCCTTACGCTGACATAATCGACTATATGGTGCCGGAAAACACCGATATATCTGGCGCAATGTCTTCATTCGCGGCCGGAGAGGCCTATGCCTTGTTCGGCTTTGGCGGAGTGATAGTTGCGCCCATCGTTACAGCCTTTTATTTCGGCTCTTTGGAGGCGACCAAGGGGGCGCGTGACTCAGGTGTCTTCTGGGCTCCGCTCTACGCGCTCTTCTTCTCCAATCCTTATCTGGCTAGTACAGTCTACTCATTCTTTTGGCCCATAGGATTTTTTTTCGCCATGGCGCCGTTTTTAGCCATAGCTTTGGCAACCGAACTCTCGCGAAAATTCTGAAATGAAAGTCATGCTTCTTGCAAGCGCGTCCAGCATCCATTCTGTCCGATGGGCCAACGCCCTTTCGGCGGAAGGGGTCGAGATCGTGCTCATTACGCAGCACGACCAACTAGCAGAGTTGAAACCGCAAATCAGGGTGCTGAAGCTGCCGTTTTCTGGAAATATGGGCTATTTTCGAAATGCGTCCGCCGTCCGGCAACTGCTGCACGCCGAGAGCCCGGATCTGCTGCATGCCCACTACGCGTCTGGATACGGCACGACTGCGCGTCTCAGTCGATTCAACCCCACACTTCTGTCGGTCTGGGGCAGTGACGTCTACGAGTTTCCCACGCGTTCGCCTTTGCATCGCTGGTGGCTGCGGGGCAATGTTCTGGCCGCCACGCATGTCGCCAGCACAAGTCATGCGATGGCTGCGGAACTTCGAAAAATCGCACCGGAATTGCGCGATGTCAGCATCACGCCGTTTGGCGTGGAAACTCATCGGTTCAATTCCGTTTCTTCTGATCGCCGCTCGCCGGATGCGCCGATAGTGATTGGCACGGTAAAGACGCTCGAACCTCACTATGGCATTGATGTATTGATCGACAGCGTTGCAATTCTCGTCAACGCACGCCTGCAGGACCAGCCCGAGGTTGCGGCTCGCATCCGACTGCGGATTGTCGGCGAAGGTTCGCAGCGGGAAGCGCTGCAAAGGCGGGCTCTGACGCGCGGTATTGGCGCGATCACAGAGTTTCACGGTCGTGTTCCGCACGGGAGTGTACCGGAAGAATTGTCGAAGCTGGACGTCTATGTCGCTCTGAGCCGACAGGAAAGTTTCGGTGTTGCGGTTATTGAGGCCGGCGCATGTGGTCTGCCCGTTGTCGTCTCGGACGCCGGCGGCCTGCCGGAGGTGGTGGCGGATGGTGAGAGCGGCTTCGTCGTTCCGCGCGAAAATCCGACGGCTGCCGCTGCCGCGCTGCATCGTCTCGTATTGGACGCCGACTTGCGCCGCCACATGGGATTTGCCGGCCGCCAGCGGATTGTATCACAATATGATTGGCAAGATAATGTACGCGGCATGATCAATATTTATGAGCGTCTAACTTCCAGGTGAGGCATGCCCGATGCCCGACGTCGAGACGATTGATCGAGTAGACGCAATCAGAGGAATCTCACATGAACACAATTGCCACTGTGGTCGGCAGAAGGCCGCAATTCATCAAGGTTGCCCCGGCCAGCCGAGCCCCTGCTAAACCGGCCAGATCCGGGGAATGACGTCTGCGCTCCGGGAATCGCAACCTGCCGTGATCGCGACCCATTCCAGAGGTATCCTGGAGGCGTTTTTCTACAAGGTGCCGTGTGTCACGCTCCTGGAGGAATCGGTTGACCCTTGGCCTGCTATCACGGGCGGGCGACCATTTTGCAGGCGAGATCGGAAGAGCGTCGTGTAG
>CAMLKC010000081.1 GCA_946480595.1 uncultured Candidatus Saccharibacteria bacterium | reverse complement strand
GCGTCGCGGAACTGGAAGCCGAGTTGGCAAAGCTGCGTAAAGAGCTGGCTGTGGAGCGGATGGAAAAGGATGTGCTAAAAAAGGCCACCGCGTACTTTGCCAGGGAGTCGCTGCCCGGTACGCGTTCATGAAATCGATGCGACTCGAGTACCCGCTTGGCCTGTTGTGCCGCGTCTTCGACGTGTCGCGCAGCGGCTTTTATGCGGCGCTTGAGCGCCCGCCGTCGCAGCGGGCGCAGGACGATGAACGATTGAAGGTGGCCATCAAGGCGGCCCACGTGCAGACCCGTGAAACCTACGGGCCTTTGCGCCTGCAGCCGGAGCTCGTCGCCCAGGGATTCGACACCGGTCGTGATCGCATCGTTCGGCTGCGGCGCGAGCTTGGCCTGCGCTGCAAACAAAAGCGCAAGTTCAAGGCCACGACAAACTCGAATCACAGCTTCCCGGTGGCGCCGAACCTGTTGGAACAGACCTTCGCCCCGACGCGCCCCAACGAAGCCTGGGTTAGTGACATCACGTATGTCGCGACCGATGAAGGATGGCTTTACCTGGCCGGCATCAAGGACGTCTTTACGTGCGAAATGGTGGGCTACGCGCTCGGCCCGCGCATGACGCAGGAGCTGACGGCGCAAGCGTTGTGGCGGGCCATTCGAGGAAAGCGGCCGGCGCCAGGGCTGATTCTGCACTCGGATCGTGGCAGCCAATATTGCGCCGACGACTATCGCAAACTGGTCGCGCAGTTCGGCATGCAGGCATCGATGTCGCGCAAGGGGAACTGCTACGACAAAGCGCCGATGGAGCGCTTCTGGGGCAGCTTGAAGAACGAAATGATTCATCATCAGAGGTATGCAACACGGGCCAACGCGGAGGCGGCAATCAAGGAATACATCGAGATCTTCTACAACCGCCAGCGGCGCCATTCACGCCTTGACTACGTATCGCCGGCGTCGTTCGCTGAGAATTTCAGAAAACAGGCGCTGGCTGCTTGAAACGGACGTGTCCACTCTTGACAGTACACCTCATACTGCCTCAGGTCCCATTTGACCAGATAAAAGAACTCGAAAAGCTGATTCGGGAGCATCAACTTTTTCTCGACCCTGATTGCAGTGCGGCCCTTGAAATTATCACTGATGCGTACTGGAACTCACGTGACTTCGACGATGGAAGTGGAGCACCGCCGTTGCGCCGCGATCCAGAACAGCGACTTAATGATGTGGAGTATCTTCAACCAAAGGTCGCTGCATTGTTCCAGAAGAAGATCGGCGTCCCATACGACAAACAGCTATACGTCAAATCGGCCTACTGGGTGCGCTACGATTCATGAGCCTCCGACACTTAACCCCTGGCAACAATTCCCTCATACAATATCTACTCAGCCAAGAGGTGCCGCCGCAGGACGTCATTGGTCTGGCGGAGCATCATCTTGACGAGGTGTTTGACTTTTTGGACCAATACGTTCCCGCAGCAGGCGGATATAACGAAAGCCAGAAACTAAAACGCTATATTAGACTGGCGAGATCAGACGGCAGCTAGTTTCATAATCCACAGGCACGCGTGTTGTACGACTGCCTGTGCAGCGCGAGCCCGACCTACAGATTCGCAGCACCACCCAACGGGCTCGGATCGGGTCGCCATGCGCAAATAAACACCCTCTCAAACGCAAAAAACCAGCTGGATTAGGGCTGGGTTCTTGGCATACTACAAATTCTGGCTCCCCGACCTGGACTCGAACCAGGGACGTGCGGATTAACAGTCCGTCGCTCTAGCAACTGAGCTATCAAGAAATTGAGGCCGGAAATATAGTCGCTCAACCCGGATTTGCCCAGCCCAAAAAGCAACTACAAGTAACCATAAGCAACTATCTTCGCCGGCGCGCCAGACCGCCAATCATCGCCAATCCGACCAGCAACATGCCGTAGGTGGCGGGCTCCGGCACCGCCGCCACGACCGAGATGTTGTCCAGCGCTGCGCCGTAGTAGCTATGATAAGGATCGCCCACAAAACTCAGCGTGCTGGTATCCGAGGTGGCGACAAAGCTGAAGCTCTTCGTGACCCAGCCCATGTTGGCGGTGGTCTTGCCGTCGATGTCAAAAGTGTAGGTGATCGGCGCGGTGACACTGGCGTAGAAGAACTTGTCGCCGCCGCCGACCGGATTGCCGGCCAGGCCGAAGCTGACGTTGTACGTCTGCCCCACCGCCGTCGCGAACGATTGCGAAATCGATCCGGCGCCGCCGCCATTCAAGTCCAGGCTGTAGCTGCCAGATGCCGGCGTCCAATAGGTGTTGATCAAGTCGACTGTGCCGCCGATGGTCCAGCCGTCGAGGCCGGAACCGATGGTTTCAAAGCCACCGCTGAAGCCGCCGGCGGACTCGAAGCCGCCGTTGTGAATCAACTCGACCGACGCATGCGCTGCGGGGCTGAGAACGGCGATGGCTGCGACGGCGGCTAAAGCTTTCATTCTGGACATTTCACACCCCGTTATATAGTTATCTTGATCAAACGAAAATTTCTTAGTATTAACTCGATAACTATACGCCATAACAAGAAAACATCAAGAATTACATTTTGCAAATAATACGGAGTGTGGAGACAAGCGGACGTGCAATGAAAAAAACCCCATGTGGCATTGCAACGTTTTAAGCGTTACAAGCACACATGAGGCTTTTAAATTTTGGCTCCCCGACCTGGACTCGAACCAGGGACCTGCGGATTAACAGTCCGTCGCTCTACCAACTGAGCTATCAGGGATTAGAGGCAACATTTTATACCGTTTCGTTCGCGCCATCAAGAAAGATTTCTGTCAGCGCAACTTGTTGCGATATGCCGTGTTGCCAGTCGAATCAAGCTACTGCTCAACCCGAAGAAGCAAGAGTTTAGAGCACTTTGGCGATGGCGTCAATGACGATGTCGATATTGCGCGAATTCAACGCCGCCACGCAGATGCGGCCGGTGTCGACCGCGTAGATCGACTGCTCGCGCAGCTGATCGACTTGCGCCTTGGTCAGGCCCGAGTACGAGAACATGCCGACCTGGTCGCGCACGAAGGCGAAATCATGGGCCGGCGCTTTCGCCTTCAGCTTCTCGACGAAGGCCTCGCGCATTTCCTTGATGCGCACGCGCATGCCGGCCAGCTCGTCTTCCCACATCTGACGCAGCTCGGGCGTGGTCAGCACGGTGGCGACGACCTTGCCGCCGTGCACGGGCGGGTTGGAATAGTTGGTGCGCACGACACGTTTCAGTTGCGACATCAGGCGGGCCGCCTCTTCGCCGCTGGCGGCGACCACGCTCAGCGCGCCGACGCGCTCGCCGTACAGCGAGAACGATTTCGAGAACGAGTTCGACACCAGCAGCGGAC
>CAMLKC010000080.1 GCA_946480595.1 uncultured Candidatus Saccharibacteria bacterium | reverse complement strand
CAGAATATCCTGTTCGTGGCTATCATCAGTGCCGCCATGTTCCTAGCAAACGCCGTCGCATGGTCGCTCTTGCAGTCCGCGCTTCTCTTTCGCTTGCCCGCTATGCGCCGCAACACGCGCAAAAAGTAGCCTCTAACCCTAGTCAGAAAGCGTATAATTTGGTACAATAGCCGATGAATGCCGCGATAGCTCAGTGGTAGAGCACTTCCATGGTAAGGAAGGGGTCTTGGGTTCAAATCCCAATCGTGGCTCCATTTTTATGTTTCACCCCTAGCAATTTTGGCAATTTAATGCTAGAATAAATAAGATTTCAATAACAATCTAAGCGAGTAACAAATGGCAAAGAAGAATACAAAGCGTAAATTGGTCGGCCTCGTAAGTGAGCTTACTGGTCACCGTATTTATACGACCAAGAACACCCAGAATAATCCTGACAAGCTGCGCAAGCGCGCCTACGACCCAATCGCACGCGTTCACGCATGGTACGAAGAGACCAAGAAAAACCTTGGCCGTAACGAAATCAAGCCACGCAAAAGCTAGTCTTACAAGCTATGAAATACCTCGCATAACGCGGGGTATTTTTGTATCCTACCCCTTGAATAAATGCTAGTATTACAGTACACTTGTACCTGTACTTCGTGTAAGTAATTTGCCGCCTTAGCTCAGTTGGTTAGAGCAGCTGTTTTGTAAACAGCAGGTCTTCGGTTCGAGTCCGAAAGGCGGCTCCACGTAGGCTGGGGTTGTGGAGCGGTCAAACACAACAGACTGTAAATCTGTCGGCATTCGCCTTCGCAGGTTCGAATCCTGCCCCCAGTACCAAAGTAAAAAGCCACGCCGAAAGGTCTGGCTTTTTACTTTGGCAAGCGGCTGTATAATAAGTCTATGAGTAGTAATCAAGTTCGCGTCGGGATCGGCGTATTCGTGTTTAAAGACGGTAAGTTCCTTATCCAAAGGCGCAAGGGGTCACACGGCACGGGCACATGGTCGATTCCAGGCGGCCACCTGGAGTTTAATGAGTCGTTCGAGCAAACTGCCGAACGTGAGGTATACGAAGAAACTGGTGTGAAAATAAAAAATATCCGTTTTGGTGCGGTGACGAACGATATTATGACTGCCGAAGGAAAGCACTACGTGTCAGTGTGGCTCATGAGCGACTATGCTAGCGGCGAGGCGCGTATTATTGAACCGGATAAGTGCGACGGCCTTGAATGGCGTACATTCGATACTTTGCCCGAGCCGCTAGCACCATGGTGGCCTCAACTATTTGCTTCTGAATTCCTTGAAAAAATCAAACAAAATGCTGAAACTACCCTCGTAGGATAGGTGATCCGACAGCAAGACCTAAGCGTTCGGCTGCTCGGCCGGTTTGACCAATGACGACCTCTAGAAATCGATCGTCACTATAGCCGGAGCTTCCGATAGTCAGTGCGACTTCGCCTTGCGGAACGTCCGCCAAGCGCCGGTAGCAAGTCGCTGCGCTACCGTTGCTAAGAGAAACCTGGCCTCCTTCGGTAAAATCAATATCTTTTTCTGTCAGAGTTGTTTTGACGTTGCCGAAATTATCAATAAACCAAGCCTGTCCGCGTGCGCTTGGCAGGTCGTCAAGTCGTTGTTTAGTCGACGGAACATCACGTCCCTGCCATACCCAATAAGCGGCGAGTGGCAAAAATTCCAGGCTTCTGAACTGGGTGTTGTTTATGCGGTCCGCCTCGGTCGCTGTTAGCTCGCCCCACTGCACAGCGGCTTTTGTGACGGTGGGAATGTCAAATAGTTCTACCGAATCGGTAATGCCAAGATCACGTGCAAGCGCAAGGCAGTGGCCTTCGTATGTACTGGCGACTAGTGTGTTCCCTGTTTTAAACATACAAAACGGCGTACCGTTCTCCCACTTCTTTTTAATGTCACCGCTACGCGGCGCGACGTTTACCAGTACGACAGCCTCTGGAGCGCTCCTCGCGAGCGGAAAGTTCGTCAGTACGTCGAGCTGCTCGACAAGGTTGCCAGCGGCCTCGATAGAGTTATATGAACTTACGCCCAAAAAAGACGGCAGCACGCCAAAAAGTGACTTAAAGCGCAGTTCCTGGCGTGCGCGCGCGTTATCATCTGCGCAGTCAGTAATAATGGAACCAATTATTTTTTGCACCATACCCTCCTGATTGTCGGTAGTTACATAACTCTGCGGACTTGGCGTATGTGCTGCGGGCGTTCCGGCGTCAGCATACGCTTGGCCTTTTCGTGGAGTTTTGCCGCCAGCTCGGTTTGTCCATTGCGGTCATACGCATCGGCAAGAATGTTGATGGTTTGCGCTGAAGCGTCGAGCTTAACGGCGGCTTCTAGCGCCTCAACCATTCGTTTGATATGACCAAGTTTTTCCTGAACTTTTGCGTACGCAACGTAGCGTGCCGCAAGGTCGTTTTCCATGGCAAGGGCCTGCTCGAACGCGAGAGCGGCTTTTTCGTACTGCTTGGTTTCGTAGTAAATAAGGCCGACATTGTGAAGGCTGCTTGCGCTTGGCTCAAGGCTTTGGGCAATCTCAAAACACTCGATGGCATCTTTGAATGCCTGCTGCTTGGCATAAAGAATACCAAGCCGGTTGTATGCGGTAGCGTTCCGTTCGTCAACGCGAAGGATTGTCAGCAGCGCCTTTTCAGCCCGAAGGTATTTTTTGTCACGCAGTGACTCCTGCGCAACGTCCCAAAGCTGCTCTAACTTTTCTGAAATTTTAAGCGGAAGATCGGTCGCAACCTCAGTGATGGTCTGGCGCTTCATAATAGCCCAGGCGCCAAAAACGACAATCAGTAATATACCTAACATATAGTGTCATTATAGCATAATAAGGCCATATAAAAGGCTAGGGCAGCTATAATACAAACCGCATAAGCTGTAGGGCGACACTGTAGTTACTGGCGATATTTTCACGGATTTCGAGCAGCTGTTCGAGTTGGCCAACAAGCACCTGCTGCGGCTTGGTACTTAGTGTCCGGCGTAAAATGGCTGCTGAGCTATCAATGAGCTGCAGCGCTGCTGTTCGGTCATTTCGGTATTTTTGTACAATAAGGCTTTTCTGGTAGCCCGTTCCCTGTAAGAATGCTCGTGCGTCACCTATAATACCCGCACGCAAAGCGAAGGTTTCCTCATTGGCAGTCAACCGGGCAATCTCTGCCGGTAGACCCGCCGCAAGGTATAAAAGCTGGGTTGTTTTGGTGGCATCGGTAACGCCGAGCGAACGCACAAATTCTTGTGTCTGATCGGTCGTGGCAAGCCGCAAATCGATGCGCTGCACCCGTGAGCGGATTGTCGGTAGCAGCTTATCTGGCGCGTGTGATGTCAGGATAAATGAGGTATGCAGACCAGGCTCTTCGAGCAGCTTTAAAAAGGCAGACTGCGCGCCGTGACTCATTCTATCGGCGTCGTCGATGATTACCAGCTGCCGGCTATTCTGCTTGGAGCGCGTCTGTTCGTAAAGCCGCCGTATCATCTCGACGCTAATCGTGCCGCTCTCACTCAATTCACCTTTGGCGTCTTGTGGCTGCAGTTCTACGGCAACCGTCCGTCCACCTATCGCTTGAGCGATAGTTCT
>CAMLKC010000079.1 GCA_946480595.1 uncultured Candidatus Saccharibacteria bacterium | reverse complement strand
TGATCGCGCCTTCGACGGCCTTATCCAGGTCCGCGTCGTCGAACACGATGAACGGCGCGTTGCCGCCCAGTTCCAGCGAGACTTTCTTGATGTCCTTGGCGCATTCGGCCATCAGTTGGCGACCGATCTCGGTCGAACCGGTGAAGGACAGCTTGCGCACGATCGGGTTGCTGGTCAGCTCGCCGCCGATGTCGCCGGCGCTGCCGGTGACCACGCTCAGCACGCCTTGCGGGATGCCGGCACGGTGCGCCAGTTCCACCAGGGCCAGGGCCGAGAATGGGGTTTGCGAGGCCGGCTTGATGACCATGGTGCAACCGGCGGCCAGGGCTGGACCGGCCTTGCGGGTGATCATCGCGGCCGGGAAGTTCCACGGGGTAATGGCGGCGGTCACGCCGATCGGCTGCTTGATCACGATCAGGCGCTTGTCGGGCTGGTGGCCGGGAATCACGTCACCGTAGATACGCTTGGCTTCTTCGGCGAACCACTCAATGAACGACGCAGCATAGACGATCTCGCCCTTGGCTTCGGCCAGTGGCTTGCCCTGCTCCAGGGTCATCAGGCGACCGAGGTCGTCCTGGTTTTCGATCAGCAATTCATACCAGCGGCGCAGCTTGTTGGCGCGCTCCTTGGCGGTCAACGCACGCCAGGCCGGCAAGGCCTTGTCGGCGGCTTCGATCGCACGACGGGTTTCGGCAGCGCCCATTTTCGGCACGGTACCCAACACTTCGCCCGTGGCCGGGTTGGTGACCTTGATCGTCTGACCATTGTCCGCATCGACCCAAGCGCCATCGATGAAGGCTTGCTGGCGGAACAACTGGGTGTCTTTAAGCTGCATGTCGGCTTTCCTTAACAGCACCGCGCGCACGCGGAGCGAATTAGAGTTGTAGAAAGGCGCCTTATGGGCTGCCGTCAGGGAAATCATTCACCGGGCTGAAGCACAGAAATAACGCACAACAAGCATAGACGTGCGGTTCAGCACCCAGACAAGAGCGTTTGAAATCTCAAACGAATCCTAGGGCCGATGGGGGTGAAGGACAATAGGCTGTTCGAAAAAAAGAACGAAAAAGACGAAATTGACCGTTTTTTCTGATCAGCGTAGCCAGCACCTGCCCAAGGCCGGAAAACAACGGCAAATCAGCAGCATGGACGCCCGCCATGCATATGAGTATCATGGCGCCGCGTTGCACCAGTAGCTCAGCTGGATAGAGTACTGCCCTCCGAAGGCAGGGGTCGTGGGTTCGAATCCCGCCTGGTGCACCATATAGCAGTCTAGACCTGTCTCAGACAGTCTACGAAACACCCCAAGAAGCCCGCCCTGTGCGGGCTTTCTTGTTTCTGGCTATCCATCCCTGTCTACCCCTATAACTTCACTCCGTGTATGCCCACGTGTATGCTTTGAGATTCATTGAACTGGAGGCATACACGCAGTGAAGCGTACTGAAATCAAACGCCGCCCACTGGCCGATACTACTCTTGCAGGCTTGGAGCCAGAGAGTGCGACGTATCGGGAGCAAGACGGCAACGGCTTGTATTTTCGGGTCAAGGCAAATGGGCAGAAGTCGTGGGAGTTTATACAGTGATGCTTGAGAAAAAATATAATCAATAGGCCGAACAGCAAAGCACACTACGCTACGTTCTGCACTGGAGTAAGATCACAACGAACAATAAAACAAAAAAGGCCATGACAGGCCTTTTTTGCAGTTTTCGATTTGCCTGCCCCAAAACCCACAGCAATCTAAAACCATCGTTAAGGAGAAAAGCAACGACACACTACTAAAGTTATAAAAACTTAACTTAGAGGAACCACTCTACCCTCTTCGGCTATCGACTCAACCCTTGCCGAGACAACATCCTCCAAATACGAAAGAGACTCGTGCGAAGGTTTAAATAACGTCGAAAGAAGCTTATCAAGGGGACGCTCTTCATCGGGAGTCAGCTTTAAAAAACCAAAGAATGGGGCGGTCGGCAATCGATCATAAACATTGAATGGCCCACCATGGTAGCCTTGCTCTTGATTGAAAGTTTTCGGTATCAGAGCATACACAAGCTTAACCGCACGCGAATCCACTTGCATATTCTTACTAACCCCCTTCAGCTTCAAATAGTACTTATCAATAATAGACGGCAGGTGCCGCTCCTTAGTTTGACTTTCTGACGAGTATTTAGCATCAAAAATATAATAGCTCGGATAATCATCACCATTGTCTTGACGAATAATAAAGTCAGGCGTAAAGAAGGGATTCGAAACACTTCTCGCATGAAATATATCAATGAGCTCACCGGACTTTGACAACTCGCTATAAGCCCACACTGTAGGCTCATAAAAAAGCTCTAAAGTTTTTTCACTTGACTCAAACTTATAGTAGTTAGTAATTTTATCCAGCGGCGACTGAGCAGGTTTACCGCGCATCCCGAAACTTCTATCCGGATCGCTAACCCCCGTAACGGTTAGCTGGTATCCTAAATCGACAAATTTATCCGCAATTTTATACAGGCAAAAAAACTCGTAAAGTTTATCAAGTGATTTCAATCCAAAAAGATAATTACTACCGCTCCAGGCAGGATGCCCAAGCTTATACCAGCTATCAATTATTCGAAAAGACTTCTCGTAATGAGTATAGCGCTTAGCCTGAGGGGTAAGTATGGGCGTTACTGTCCCACGAATCGTGCAGGGCAAATACTTCTTAAAGAAAGCAATTAATTCATTGCATTGCTGCAACAACATTCTTGCCTCGCGATATCGGCGTTCCATAAGCGGAGCCTCTACTTTCTTTAGAATACTGTCGAACGCGTAATAATCTTTATACGGCGTGTGCACCTGATACTTTCTCTTAAAATCAGGAACAGACATCAAAAAACTTTTGAGATTAATTAAAAAGCTAAGGATCACTTGATTCTCAAAAAGATTCGTATCAACCTTTAAAGTACTTCTCTGTATTTGATCAATAGAATAATGACGATTATTTATCGTGATTTTTGATGAGTCCGCAGATGCGGGATAGATTTGATCAAGGTGCTGAAATAGCCAAGAAATATCTTTATCAGTTATATAAGTGGTATCTTCGTAGCTACTGACCTCCAGAGCTTCGACAGATCTCTTGCAAGGCTGAGAAACAAACCGATGCCGGTTAGCATTCAGCATTTCAATAATTTTTCTCGAGAAGTCTAACTTTGTTAATGTATCAGTAGTTTCACCCGACTTGGCATCAGACCCAATATGGGTTTTGGAAAAACACAAATGAGTAACGTCTTTCATTTTTAGCGAAAGATATTCTAGTATCTTTTCCGCCTGTTCTTTATTTAGCTTCGTTGCATACACATCAATTGGTGTGACACGCATTAAATCATCAGCATTTGAAAACGATACAGCTATAGATGTTACACCAAAATGATTTGACAAATACCGACTAAACTCTACCGTATGCTCAGTCAACTCCCCATTAGAGTATGGGCGATTTAATATAACCGCATGATCTTGGATAAAAACTTTAGGTTCACCCCATATATTTGGACAGACTACTTTGAAAGAGATTGTGTCAGTCTCTCGAATAGCTGGAATTTCTGTAAAGGTCTCCAGTAGCGGAAAAACCTGGATCCCTTCATGACTTTGAACGAGCAATGATATTTCAATCATGGCAGTCATAAATCAGTGCGAAAAATAGCTAAAAGAGTTCATGTCGATCCGACCTGCCTCATGCATGCGGCGCAGCAGACCATGGCTTATCTTAAAGTCGTCTTGATCAAGTAGATCTATAAGCTTTTCCAACCTCAGTGCGTAGCCGTCACCACTACCCTGTATGAGAGGTAAGACGTGTTGACTGAGAGCATAGTCCAGTGCTCGC
>CAMLKC010000078.1 GCA_946480595.1 uncultured Candidatus Saccharibacteria bacterium | reverse complement strand
ATGTGGCTGGCCTTCCCGCAGCACCGGCTGGTGTTCGTCGAGGTGGTCGCATCGCCGCCCGGCACCAACTGGAAGAGCAAGGTCAAGCACCTGATCTCGACCTTCGTCACTGTCGTCGGCATGGCCGGCGTCACCCGTGGCGACTCGGCCGGCATCCAACGGCGCCAGAACCGGCTCCAGCGCCTCACGGGGCACTGAGCTACCAGCTCTCACCGGTCCATCACTACTCATTCCGAACGAAAGGGGCTCGGCCCGGACGCACGCGACAAGCGGGCTGTCCGGGCCTGTTTGTTTTCTTGTATTTTTCACACTAAACCACATCATAAGCATTTAAAAAGCCCTAAAACATTCTTTACTACTTGCGTCTACTTCATGCTATAATACCCTGAAGAGGGAAGGCCACTTGACATTATAGATATATTGTTCTATAATCGACCCTAGATTTTAAAACAAACTAACTTTCTATGGTAAACAGAAAGGAATAGGAGCGTCATGGACGACAAAGCGACCTCAGAGACTGCTACAACGCTCAAAACTGCAGTCAATGATATTCTGGAAGTAATTGAACAGGAGCGTGAACGCGAAATCATCACGCGTCGTTTTGGTCTCTTTGATCGCCGCGAAACGCTCGAACAGATTGGTGAGCTGCTTGGCATCACCCGCGAACGCGTCCGCCAGCTGGAAAAAGCCATCCTGGTGCGCCTTAAAATCGCTGCCGAAGATGGTAAAGTCCCCGCCGTCACCAACGTCGAGCGCCTTCTTATTCGTGACTTGTCCGAAAACGGCCGCGTTGGCCGCGTCAGCGACATTACCATGCGCCTTCTTGACGGCAATACCGATGCCCGTGGCCGTGCCCACGTCGCTTTTATTGCGGAGCTCTCTCCAAATCTCGTCGTTTTAAGTGAAAACGACCACTACCACTACGCCATCGGCATCAAAGAATACGGTGACGAGAAAAAGATCAAAACCAGTGTCGACGAAATCGTCGCGACTATCAAAAAGCATGGCGAGCCGCTTGCAATCGAGGCACTTCACGCTAAGCTCAGCTACGAAAACCCTAGTCAGGTGCGTGCGCTTGCCAGTATTTCAAAGCACCTCGCGAGCCTCAAGGACAACTGGGGTCTTGCTAAATGGCCGACCGTTAACCCAAAGAACATCCGCGACAAGATCTACGTCATCCTGGCCGAAAACGCTTCGCCAATGCACTTTTCTGAAATCGCAAAGGCCATCAAGGACAGCGACTTCAAGCGAAAAGACGTCACCAAGCAAGCAATTCACAACGAGCTTATCAAAGACAAGCGCTTCGTTTTGATCGGACGCGGCATTTATGCCCTCGACAACTGGGGCTTTTCTAAGGGAACCGTCGCCGATATTATTACCGGTGTCCTAAAAGAAGCCA
Organism: uncultured Candidatus Saccharibacteria bacterium; assembly: GCA_946480595.1. The sequence goes on along the minus strand of CAMLKC010000078.1, from coordinate 2,450 downwards.
GCGAGCCGCTTCACCGCGACGAGATCGTAAAGCGCGTACTGAAGAGCCGCCAAGTTAAAGAAACGACCATCCTCCTGAACCTGCAGAGCAAATCACAGTTCAAGCGCGTCGCAAAGGCGACATACTCGCTTGACGAACCAACCGCTTAGGTTACTTGCAAACTGGTCTCACTGATGGGACAATAGAGGTTAGAATGACCATTCTTTTATGGACGATTAATTTGTTGTTACAATGGTATGTTTGGCTGCCGATCGTCGTGATCCTGGCCTTTTTAACCATGCGCAATTACCGCCGGATCGACTCGATAAAAGCTACCGAGAGCGTCCTGCTTATTCTGGAGATTCCAAAAGCCAACGACAAGTCCGAGCTTGCTGCCGAGCAACTGTTCGCCAGCCTGCACGGTATTCTGCGCGACAAGCAGGAGCTTCGCATGACCGGCGGCCTACAAGAGCACCTCAGCTTCGAGATCGCCTCTGTTAACGGACAGATTCGTTTTTATGTTTGGGTGCCAAAAACTCTTCAGAGCTTTGTTGAGGGGCAAATTTACTCGCAGTATCCAACCGTACAAATCCACACTGCCGACGAAGATTACGTTGCGCACGAACGCCGTCACAGCGTAGTGTATACCTCTGAAATTACGCCTATCAACAGTGAATTTTTGCCCATCAAGACGTTTCAGAGCTTCGAAGTTGACCCGTTGGCCGGTATTACCGGAACGCTGGCCAAGCTCGAATCGACAGGTGAGGAGCTTTGGGTGCAAGTGCTCGTTCGCCCTATTCCCGACGATTGGCACAAATCGGCCGAGCGCTGGATTTCCAGTGTCAGAAGCGGCAATCCATTTGGATTTTTGACCGGGGAAAGCAACTTCAACTTCAAATGGGTCGGCGGCCTAATCGCTGCGCTCGCCAAACCACCAGAGCAGGGGATTGGCAGCGGCGCCACGCCAAAAGAGCTCTCAGAGCGCGACAAAACCCGTATTTCTGAAGCCGAGAAAAAGGCGACCAAGCTCGGCTACCAGGTAAAGATCCGCATGGCCTACCTGGGCGAAAGTCCGACTAACGCCAAACTGCGCATGCAGGCGATCGTCGGTACGTTCAAGCAGTTTAACAGCACCAACCTCAACGGCTTCCGCATGACTGGCGGCAGCTTCAAAAAAGAAGACCTCGCCAAGTACAAGGCCCGGCTTTTCATTGACCGCGGATTTATTCTAAACATCGAAGAACTCGCCTCGGTCTTCCACCTCCCGCACACCAATGTCGAGACGCCAAATATCGTCTGGGCTTCGTCAAAAACCGCTGAGCCGCCAGCAAAACTGCCGGTCATCACCGGCAACGACGCCATCGACGAAAACATCAGCGCTTTTGGCCTGACCAACTTCCGCGGCATCAACCACCAGTTCGGCATGCTGCGCTACGACCGCTCGCGCCACGTCTACATCATCGGTCAGACCGGTGCTGGTAAGTCGGGTACGCTCGAGCTTTTTGCGCTTTCAGATATTTTCCACGGGCAGGGCTACGCCATTATCGACCCGCACGGTGACTTTGCCGTTAATAACATGCGGTTTATTCCGGGTTCGCGCATTAACGACGTCGTGTATTTCAACCCAGCTGACACCGCATTTCCGCTAGGATTCAACCCGCTCGAGGTCATCGACCCCAACATGAAAACCAACATCAGCTCCGAGGTCATCGGCGTGCTCAAGCGCATGTTTGGTGAGAGCTGGGGCCCGCGGCTCGAATATATTTTGCGTTATACCATTCTGGCGCTGCTCGACCGTCCCGAGACCACTATGCTCGACATTACCCGCATGCTGACCGACAAAAAGTTCCGCAAGGAAACGCTTGGTTACTGTACCGACACCGTCGTGCTGCAGTTCTGGAACATCGAGTTCGCCAGCTGGACGGAAAAGTTCCAGGCCGAGGCCATCGCGCCGGTGCTTAACAAGGTGGGTGCCTTTACCGCCAACCCGGTCATCCGTAATATCATCGGCCAACCAAAATCGACCTTTAACATCCGCCAGATGATGGATGAAGGCAAGATCCTCATCGTCAACCTGTCCAAAGGTCTGATTGGCGAAGACAACGCCTCTATCCTCGGTGCCTTCATGGTTACTAAAATCCAGCTGGCTGCCATGAGCCGAAGTGACATTCCGAACGTCGAAGACCGCCGGCCGTTCTACCTCTACGTGGACGAGTTCCAAAACTTTGCCACCGATTCGTTTGCGACCATTCTGTCTGAGGCGCGTAAGTACGGCCTCAACCTGACCGTGGCCAACCAGTACATTTCACAGATGAGTGACACCGTGCGAAATGCCGTGTTTGGTAACGTCGGTACCATGATTTCATTCCGTGTCTCAGCAGACGACGCCCCGATCCTCAGCAAGCAGTTCGAGCCGCAATTCGAACCAAACGACCTCTTGCAGATGCACAACCGGCATTTCATCATCAACA
>CAMLKC010000077.1 GCA_946480595.1 uncultured Candidatus Saccharibacteria bacterium | reverse complement strand
TTATGCAAGTAACAATGCTCATATGTTTTATATTGTGTGTCGCAGTCTGGACGAACGTAGTCGGCTGATCACGCATCTGAAAGCGGCCGGCATCCTTGCCGTTTTCCATTATCTTTCCCTGCACAGCAGCCCATATTTCGCGTCGCAGCACGGCGACCGTCCGCTGCCCAACAGTGATCGCTATACAGATTGTGTATTGCGTCTCCCATTATTTGCAGAGCTCACCAATGAGCAAGTCGATTACGTTGCTGCATCGATTATCGGCTTTTATATGAGCTCATGCAAATCCTAAAGATCGGCCTATTGTTCGCAGCCTCGACATTAAGTCGGCTGCTTGCAGGGCTAGTGATCGTCAAGATTATCGCTGTGTACGTCGGAGCGAACGGCCTCGGACTGCTTGGGCAGTTCATGAGCCTAGTAGCGATTATTACGACTTTGGCTGGAGGGGGTATTTCGACTGGTATTGTCAAGTACGTTGCCGAATTCAAGGATGAACCGAAGGAACTGCGAGGCTATCTTGGTGCTGCCAGTCTTATCACGATAATAGCGTCGTTGACTGTCGGCACAATTCTGTTTGGCTGTGCCGACCGTATCTCTAGTGGACTGTTTGGTTCAAGTGCATATACGTCTGTGATTCGCATCTTGTCGATCGCACAATTTGGTCTCGCTGCAATAAATCTGTTGATGGGATTACTTAACGGTCATAAAAAGGTACGTGCGTTTGCGGCCATCAACGTTGGCAGCGTACTTATCGGAACAATCGGTATGATTGTCGGATGTGCATTGTTTGGTATGACGGGTGCCATGTATGGCTTGATCTGGATGCCTGTGTGCGCCTTGCTGTTGCTGTTGCCGTGGTATCGGATAAAGATGGGCTGGCATTGGGAAAAGCTCAAGCCCGCATTTGACCGTGCCAAGGTCCGAAAATTAATGGGCTTTGGGTTGATGTTGCTGGTTACTGCAACGACGATGCAGATGTCCCAAGTTGTGATTCGTCATGTAATCGAAATGCAGGGCGGTTGGTCTCAGGTTGGTTACTGGCAAGCGATTGTAAAAGTCTCGGACGCCTATTTGCAGTTCATTACCGTCGTGCTCGCAAATTATTTTTTGCCGAGACTGGCAGAATTGTCGAACAATACTCAACTGCGCCGCGAGGTCAGCCAAGCATATCGTCTTGCCATTCCCCTCCTTCTCGCAATGACCCTGGGGATTTATATGCTGCGCGAACAAATCATTCCCATTATTTTTTCGAAAGCATTCCTGCCGATGAAAGACTTCTTCATTGGCCAGTTGATCGGTGACTTCTTTAAAGTCGCTGCCTACATCGTCGGATATGTCGCGGTCGCGCGCGCCAGTACAAAGATCTATATTGGTGCCGAAATTCTGCAGTCCGGACTTTTTGTGGGTCTTGGCTATATTTTAATCGGCCGCTTCGGTGCAATCGGCGCTACGTTTGCGTATGGCGCTACTTACATCATTTATTTCGTCGTCGCTTACACGGTCTACCGTCTGTATCTGGTTCGCGCCGATTAAGGTATCCAGGATTGATGAAAAAGTTATTATTGATTTACGGCGCCCTGTACATGGGCGGGATTGAAACGCTCATCGTACGTATGGCAAACGAATGGCAGCGTCGTGGTATACAGGTAAAAGTACTTTTGCTGTCGCGTCATGGCGATAAGGAACTGCTTGCTGAACTCGAGCGGTATGCAAGGGTTATCTATCTTGATGAGCTTCTTGCCTTGCGCGCGCTGTACAGTGAACGGCTGTCGCTTTTTAATTGGTTCATGCCGTTGTCCGAAAAATGCGTGCGCATGCTGTTGGATGGAGTAGACCACGTACATTTCTTCGACAGTTTCACAATGGCGGTGTCGATGCGATTGTCGGCGTGTGCTCGCGCCAAGGTAAAAATCACTGGTGGTGTGTACCACCAATACGAGTATGCTTATGCTCGCCTTCGACCTAACTACTTTGTTCGGGTGTTCAAAGATATGTTCCGGAAGGCGTGTGGCACGCGAAATGTAATATTTTTTAACGAGGTATCTAAACGTACGCTCGCCGATAACTTCGGGGATGATTACACGATGTCTCCACTTTTGCCCATCGGTATCGATTTGTCGAAGGCAAAGCAGCGAAATGTTGCTGAAATGCGGCGTCGTAAAGTAGTATCAATTGGGCGAATTACCAGTTTTAAAACGTACAATATTCGTTTTCTTCATGCAATGAAACGCCTGAACGAGCGTTCGCTTATCATCGACTATCACATTTACGGGGACGGCGAAGATATGCCTGCTTTACGGCAGGCTATCCAACAACTTGGTCTGGAAGCGCAAGTTTGGCTGCATGGCCCGATCCCGTATGCACAGTTTGCGGAAACGGTCGAAGACTGTTTCTTATTCCTCGGCAGTGGGACTGCACTGATCGAGGCTGCCGCATGTGGTGTGCCTGCGTTAATCGGAATCGAATCTCAGGCGGATGAGCAAACCTACGGATTTCTGCATACCATAGCAGGCCTATCGTATCATGAGAAAGGTTTGCCAATCGCTACTAGGTCCTTTGATGAATTTGTCCGAGGGCTTGATGCACTAGATGATGAGTCGTACAAAGATGTCTGCGTCAGTTCGATAGCAAAAGCCCGAGAGTTCTCGATGGAAATCTTCGCGGAGCGGTTCCTCGCTGCGGACGCTACCGCCAATATTGTTGATGGCGCCACAACGCGTTATAGCAAAATACGTTTTCTAGCCAGTATGACAGTTGATCGTGTCATGAACCGTTCCCGTTCGGGTATCGGTTTTTGGAATCGTTACGACGCCGAAAGAAGTTGATCAGGCAATGCCGCTCGCATGCAACTTAATGACTTACGTTTGGAGTCGACGCAGTGTTATATCAGGGTTATAACGGAGTACTGACTGTCCAGCAGGACAAGTCTATATATTGGATGCCGTTTCTACTCGCACTCGTGTTTGCAACTTTGCTAACGAGCTTGCCGATAGATCAATTTGTTGATCGGGATAATTATCTGATGTATGCGGGTAATTCGATCGCGATCTTACTGCTCAACGCTAGCCAAGGCATCGGTAATGTCCTGACGAATGAGCCGCTCTGGCTTCTAACCAACATATTGCTGTCCAGTTTTCTCGAACCAGAAGCGTGCGTACGGACAATTATCGCGTTCTCTTCGTTCTGCATCTGCTATGTGACGTTGCGCGCACGGGTCGGATCGGTCTTTATTCTTCTGTTATTTCTACTGTTGCCGCAAGTTTTGAAGAATTATGTTATCCATTTACGCCAAGGGATGGCCATTTCGATATTCATGATTGGATGGTTGAGCAATCGGAAAGCTGTGCGAAATACAATGTTCGCACTTGTCCCGTTCATTCATGCATCATTCTTCTTCATCATCGGTTTTATAGTCATCAATAAGATACTTGCCGCTTTGCGTCTGTCAGCGACGATACGTCTAATATTTTTCGTTGCCATTGGCATCTTCCTTAGCTTCGCTTCGATCTGGCTTGCCGCGCAGCTCGGTGCGCGGCAGGGCGGAGAGTACAAGTCGTCTGGGACCGAAACCAGCGGTCTCGGCTTTCTTTTCTGGACATTGTTCGCCGCTATCTTCGTGTTTCAAGGCGCAGCTTTTCTGAAGCGGCATGCGGTCACATTGTCGGTACTCGTGTTTTATCTGGCTAGTTACTTTTTCTTGCCTGTGTCAGCTCGGATCTTCGAGAGTGCATTGCTGATCATTTTATTGACAAGCCTCGAACTTACGAGCTACCGGCGTACATCGTTCCTTTTCCTTTTCAGTTTTTATTTCTTTGCTCAATGGTTCCAGCGTATCGGCCTGCCTGGGGCTGGATGGGGTATCGAAAATTACTTGTAGACGATACGTCGTTTTTGAATATTCTATGAAAGTTTTATTTTTTAT
>CAMLKC010000076.1 GCA_946480595.1 uncultured Candidatus Saccharibacteria bacterium | reverse complement strand
CAAACGACAGTTTGTCATACTCGCCCTTTGCCTGCGCCATGTGGTAGGCCAGCCGAAGCTCGGTCGTTTCACCAATACACTCGAATGGCTTCATAACGCCGTCGATACCAAGGAGTCCCTTGAATGTTTCCTGCAGGAGCGGTTTTGCAAAAAGGTCTTGCCCGTTAAATAAGCTCTTCAGCTCCTCTGCTGGCACGAATGGCGCAAACAGCAGGAATGAATTGGCGCACTTCGGACATTCGCCGCACCATTTCAGTTCGGTATTATCGTTGCCCTGCATGTAGTTGGCGCGATTACACGAGCTAAACTCGTAACCGTATTTTTTCCAGGCGTTTTGGGCAAAAAGCTCAGCGATTTTCAGCTCGGTAAACCCGCGTAGCGGCGAGCCAACCTTCATATCCGGTGAAATATACTTGACAACATACTCGGCAAACGCCTGTTCGGCGGGCCATGTCTTTGACCACTGGTGATTAACTGGCAGGTCACCAATCCAGTCATGCGCTTCTTCGCCCTCATGCCCAATCGAAAGTAGCACTGTATTCGCGCCGTTTAACACCGCGTCGATAAGCGCGAATGACGTAACGATATACGTAATAGGAACATGACCATTGAGGCCGCCGTGCTCTCTTGCCTCTTTCAATCCTTCAATGTCAATAAACCGTTCGGCAGTCACTAGCGGCTGGCCGATCATCTCCAACACCATTGGGTAATGCGACGAACTGCCGATATACCAAGAGGTAAACGGCTGATTTTTGCTACTAAGTAGCGTGGCGGTCAGCAGCGAATCCTTGCCCCCACTTTGGAGCGACAAAACCCCTTTTCCAGCCACTAACACGGGAGGCTTTTGTGTCTCGGTACCCGCAAAATGCGCCAGGTCGTCACGACTCAGTCCGTTTTCAAAGGCGAATTGACTGAGGCCTTCTTGGTATACCCGGTTGAAAAAATCTGCCTGCCAGCTGTCGAGCGTGCCCGTTTCGAGACTGACTTCCTTGCTCGGAAATGCTTTGTAGTACGAGGTACCCACCAGCATGAACGATAGAAACAGCGCGCGGTCAAGCAACTCTTTATCGTACTCGCCCGCCCGTGCAAACTGCACGCTTTCTTCAAATTCAGTACCATCTGAAAAGCCATAGCGGAAAAACGCCGTCCGCGTCGTCGGATTGAACTCATAGTTTTTGAAGATAAATTTATTCATGGAGTTCCCCCACTGCTTGTTTAAACATTTTGCCGCGCTCGTAAAAATCTTTGAACATATCAAAGCTGGCGCAGCCTGGGCTCAAAAGCACGACGCCGCCCTGCGAAGCATGCGACACAGCCTGATCTATAATCTTATCCATATTTGTTTCGTCGGTCACGTCAAAGCTGGTAAAACCGACCCGCTCGAACTCTCTTGCGAACTTGGCGCGGGTCTGGCCGATAACGACCACTTTTTGGATATTACCCGTAGCAGCGATTTTTTCAGCAAGCGGCGCGAGGTCAATCCCCCTGTCAAACCCTCCGATTATCAGTACAATTGGCTCTGTAAACGCGGTGATTGCCGCCATGGTCGCAGTTGGTGCCGACGAAAAGCTGTCGTTGTAAAACGCAATCCCCTTCTTGGTTGCGACATATTCAAGCCGGTGTTCCAGGCCTTTGAATCCTTGGATCGTCCGCGCAAAACTTGCCGTATCCTGACTGTATTGCCATGCGGCACTGACCGCGGCACAAACATTTTCAAGGTTGTAACCGCCTTTAAGGCCGACTTGGTTCGTATCACAGATAACTGTTTTGCCCATCATCACTCTATCGCCCGTCACATATGCCGCTTCAGGTGTCATATACCGCATGCGCGACCCTGGTGAGCGTTCTGCCGCCTGGGCACTCTGTTGATTTGTTGGGTGATAAATTACGATATCGCCAGGCTGCTGATGCGCTGCAATGTTGCTTTTTGCCAGCACGTAATCGTCAAAATCGGCATGCACGTTGAGGTGATCCGGCTCGATCATCAAAATAACGGCAACATGCGGTGATTTTTCGAGGTCCCAAAGCTGAAAGCTGCTGAGTTCATAAACGACAATGTCGCTAGAAGTAATTTTTGGCAGGATGTCGAGTGCCGGCACACCGATATTACCCACCAAATGGATAGTCTTGCCCGCCTCGCGGAGGATCGCTGCCGTCAGACTACTGGTTGTCCCCTTGCCTTTGGTGCCGGTCACTCCGATAATTTGCGCCGGACAGTTGGCGAAAAATTCGTTAGTTGCCGACCATATTTTTTTGGCGCCGGCTAGTTTTTTTGGCGACAAGCTTGGTGAACGCACGACCATATCGTATTCCTCGAGGTGAGAAAAAGCCGCTGCGCCTAAAATTGCACGGGTACCTTCAGGCAGATCGCCTACCTCTGTCCGGTCGTCAAGAATAGTAATGTCATCGCCTTTTTCCGAGAAATATGCGTAACTTGATTTTCCTTCGACACCGTAACCGGCAATTGCAATCTTCATACTTTTATTCTACCGTTTTTTGGAACAGTCGCGCCAGTTTGTCGTTCAAAGCGACAATTTCTTCCTTTTCACCGCTGCTGACACCGGCGAGTACCCACGTATTGCTGGCGATAAATTCGCGGGCCGTTGAAATCATGAGATCACGGTTGGTTTTTCCGATAGATTCGGGAACTTTCTCGTAGTCTTTTACGACACCGTCGGCAAAATATCGGCCGGTATAAAAGTTACTGATCTGCGCCACGGTTTGCGCGCCCATTTGGTAACGCCCAAGCGCATACGACTTGGCGGCGGCCAATTCTTCTTCGGTAATTTTACCGTCCATGACGTACTTCATCTCGCGGACAATAATGTCAAATAAGCCCTCAGATGTTTCCAGGTTTACCTGGCCGCCAAAATCCCAGCTACTGTCGTGAAACCCGACCGACGTGTCCGAGAAAACACCGTATGCCAAGCCTTTTTTGCGGGCCGCACCGTAAATACGCGAGTGCATGGTACCGGTCAGAATATGGTCGAGGATATTCATTGCCTCAGCCTCTTCATCGCTTAGTTCGCGCGGCAATGTCAGCGACAGACCAAACGTCAGGTTAGAAGCTTCTTTGCGGCGGATAAGTGTCGGGTTGCCGCTTGTCAGCTCGTCGCGGGGCACGTCGAAACGTTCGCCTTCGGGCAGTTCCCAGTCGGCGAGTTGCCGTTTGATTTCAGCTTTTCGCCCATGCAGCTTGCCGGCAATGACAAAACACATGTTTTTGGCGGTATGCGTGCGCTTGTGATGTTCGCGGATATCCGCCAGCGTCACGTTAGGAATAGTCTGGATACGCTGCCAAAAGGTATAGACATCTTCACCAAGCAGCTGCTGGATTTTTGGCCACAGAACTCGGTTGTGATTGTTGAGGTAGCCAGTCAGCTCGCTTTTGACGTTGCCTTTTTCAGCCTCAAGTTCGTCCTGGTTGAATTTTGGCTGGCAAATAGCCACACGCTGAAGTGCCAAAATCCGCTCCCACTCAAAATCGGCACAGTCTGCCACGTACACCATAGAAAGATCGCTCGTGTAAGCGTTGTGGTAGGCACCGTTCTTTGTAAAGTCCGCCTCGTATTCGTGCTCGCTCTTAAACTGCGCGTTGGCACCAAATGCCATGTGTTCCATAACGTGCGCGGTTTCGTAAATATCCTTGCTGCGGACATAGCGGTTGCCTGCGCGGAACTGGAACTGGAAGCTCATGACGGTCGCGCCGGGTATGTCAATCAATAGTCCACGGGCGCCACTTGGCAGCTTCACTTCTTCAACGGTGTGTTTCAAAATCTTCTCCTATGCTAGGTTGGCAAAATAACTGTCATCTATTGTGCCACTTTTTCTATCAGATTACCACCTCTTCAAACATTGACATATTTATATATTAATGATATAATGTACTTTACTGCACCCCCGCAGCGATCTTCCCCACGCACCACCAGACCGAGAGGTTCCCGTGAAGAATTCTGACGAACAGCAAGAAGGCGCCGTCCGCTTCGCTGCAGTGGCTCACTGCATCCGCAAGGCGCGCCAGCACGTCGGACTCGTCATCGGAGTGCTCGTCGCCGCAGCCCTCCTGGCCGCTGGCAGCTTCGGCGCCGGCTACTACTTCGGCGCAGCGTCCGAGCGCCCGATGGAGATCACCGACGCCCTGCCGCCGATCCACGACTCGGACATGGTTCCGACCGTCCCGCAGCGCGTCTGCGGTGCTCCGTCCCCGCTCAACCCGGGCACG
>CAMLKC010000075.1 GCA_946480595.1 uncultured Candidatus Saccharibacteria bacterium | reverse complement strand
GATCGTGGCGAAAGCGTTCGGGTTGGCTGCTGCCTTGGTTGCGCTGATTTGGTCAGCGAAGTCCCAGATTTGCCCGGTTGCAGTGCCCGTCGCGGGGCGGGTGATATTATTCTTCACCTGCTTTTCAGGCCGAGCAGCCTTCACCTTGCCAGGAGCAGGGTTCAGGTACTGGTTGGCGTCAACACCCATCGACTTTGCCAAGGCTTGCATTGCATCCAGGAATGCCTTCTGCTTGATCGCTTCGGTGTTGTCATCGGGAACAGCGTGCACTGCCGGCGTAGTTTGCGCACTGGGCGTGAACTGTGCCACAGCATTGGTGCTTGCCTGACGACGCTCACCTTGGCGTTGCTCTTCGGTGATCTCGGGTTGAGCAGCGGGTGCCGGCATGTTCTTGCCAGCAGGGCCTTCAACCGTGCCCGGTTTCGCCTTGTGCACGCGAGGTGCACGAGTCTTTGCAGCCGCAGCCTGTTTGACTGCTGCCGGGGTTTCAGCTTTTTGGGCCGCCTGTTTCGTTGCCATGATACACTCCTATGGTGATCGGCGAAATTGCCGTTTAAGCGTACTTATGTGTACACATATACGCTTAAAGAGCACCCCTGCCACGCATGGCAAGGGACTTTGCCGCTTAAAACTCGCACAAGCTGGTAGGTGGCTATGCGTGCACCACTTAAACAGCTTGCCCGCGCTTTAAATTTGTGTTGCTATGGACGTATTTTAGCCCACTTCACCCGAATTTGCTTGCGTTTCCGCCTGCGCGGGTACAATTTTTGGTGTCTTTGGAGGGAACCCGAGGAAATCCAACCAAACAGTGACGGGATAACCTTCAATTCCAGCAAGTATTGCAATCGAAGACTCGATAAACTCACGGCCGTAGCCGTCTGCCTTCTCTCGCAAGATGATTCGGCTGACTTCTTTGTACCTCTTTGGACCCAACCAAGTCTTCAAGTCCTTCAGGGCTTGCTCACGACGAGTGAATTCATCAGCGATCGTCATGTAATCGATTTCGTGTGCCATTGTGTTCTCCTTATATTGAATACGAGCAAAGCGCTCGACTATGCCCGCAACGTTGTGTGGGCATAAGCTAGGGCTTTTAACTTGGCCGTGGTGCGTTGATGAAGTAATCGTTCCTGAGATAACGAATACTGTCCCACCACAGTTGGGCATCTTCAAGGTTATCGAAGACTGCGCAATGGAATTCCCGGGCAGGTTCGCTCACCTTTTGATACACAACAATATGTGTCTTCGGTGAAAGCACCGTGACCTCAGAACAGAAGGTCAAGATCGCCTGGTCAAGTGCGTCCAAACGATTGTACTCGCTCAGTGTGTCGCGAACGTTGACCATGTAAGCCATGATAGTTTTACCAAGGCTCTTGTCGTAAGCGACGTCATTCTGCTGGTCAAATGCTTCGGCAGCGGAACGAACTGCAAAGTCGATTGGGTCGAAAGTGTCAGGCCGCGAAGCGGTCTTGCTAGTTACACAGTGGTTCATAATTACTCCTAGTTAATCCAAGCAAAGCGCTTGAGTAAACCCCGTAGGGCTTACGCCAACACTCTGGCATAGAGCTTTACCACTCCACGTGTTCAGGAATAATCAGCACAACGATGGCGATTGCGAACAGCGCCAGTGAGGGCAGATTGATCACGATCCGGAACCATGTGTTGGCAAGGTCCGGGAAGTAGTCATTCATCATGTACATACTGAGGATTGCAGCAAACGTGATTACGATGCTCATTACTGCACGAATGAGCGAAGCCTCTTTTTCTTTCATGAGGTCGATTGCATATTGGGCCATGTTATTCTCCTTAGTGTGGTTATCAACATAAGTACTCTTGCTAGAATACTTATGTATGCCGCCTGTCACGCGGGCACACAGCGACCTACCCATTACAGATGCTTGTCAGGCTATGGTTTACGGTCACGAAGGTTTGCACAGTACGGTAGAGTTGTCGTCTACATCGCCAGGGTGCTACCACTAGGGTGCGCAGTTAGCTTTATCGTATGTGTGCCGTTAGGCATGACTAATTGTTAAAGAGCGAGTACTACAGAGGCCTATACGTTTGTGTACCTCTTTACTCAGCGATGCATAGACACTTGGATATACGCTTGTGCTATGGGCGCCTTAGATGCTTCTACATTATACGATGCTTAGTGGGGTCTACTGTCACTAGACCCTAGTAAGCACCCCCTTGCGGGGTGCAGGCTGCTTACTCTTGCTCTGCTGCTTGCTTAGCGGCCTCTGCTGCTTCTGCGCGGTACTTACCGACTTGAGTCTGCGCGGTAGCTTTGTTGATACCGTTGTCTTTGCACAGTTGTAGCATTTCTGCACGAGTACCGTTCGGAATGGTGGCGCACAAAGCATGCACAGCTTTGCAGGGACGGAGCGCTTCTCCGTTTACGTGCACCAGCTCGCGCGAGGGTTCAACCGTTGCGCTATTAGCACGAGCGTTATATGCAACCGATTGCTTGCGCAGCAGAGTAGAGGGGTCTACACCGAGCTGCATAGCGAGTTGGTTAACGCCTGCAATAAAGGCAGAGTGTTTAGCAGCTTCTGCACGAGCAGCGTTCTTGGTAGCACGCATGCGTTGCACAGCAGCAACACGTTGTTGCATACGGGTAACTGCATTTTGTTGCAGTGCGGTAACAGTGTTCTTAGCCATGGTGATGCCTCCTAAATATACAGGTTAGTTAAACAAGAGTTGTGTCGGGTGCATTGCACACCCCTACCAGACCCGCTGTACTGCTGCGGTATGTGTTTATTATACGCGTTCTAGATGCTTTGGGCCTGTGTATCCATACAGTAGATGCAAAATACTTTCCAATCAATATTTTATTTTAATAGCTTTTGCCTCTTGCCTGTTTATTGGGCATCTGCCCACTTATTAGGCACTGCCTATCTTTTGTGCAGCCTCTTTTTTAGGCATGTTGCCGTAAGTAAACTGCGAATTTTTTAGGCAGCGGGCTACGGGGCCATACACCACAAAGATTAACTTGCACCTCCCTATCTAGAGGGATCAACCTCACCATCCCATGCACTTCAACGTCATAAGACGCCCCCCCCCCACTTTAAAATGTCACCAAGGATAATTCACATCCCAAAAAAAAAATAGAAAATTATAAATCTCGGACCTGACAACTAGCCTAGTGTGCACAAACTCAGACCATCCACGTCTAAGTATATAAACTCAGACACAACAATTCATTTGCTACCAACAAGCAACACACGTATAGTGCAACACATGCGGTGAACACCGCCAACCCTAATTAGGTATCCTATGAGCAAGAATAACCTACTCCATCTCCACCTCGCTTCCATCACAGGTCAAGACTCAAGCTTCTTCCCAGACAACCGTGCAAATGGTTGCTCCACTGGTATCGTTTTCGAAGCCCTGGGCGAAGCAATAAAATTTCCGCGCAAGCAGGTTCGTATTGTCGACCACGCAAGCACCCTGCTCAACAAACGTCCGGACGAGTGGACCTGGAAACTCGCACAATCATATGTGGGCAGACTCCAAATGCTCGGATTCACCTTCACCAAAGATCACTCGGGCTGCTACGTTAGCTACGATCTGTGCCCGGACGCCAAATGACCTGCAAAGAATCCAAATGACCACCAACAACGTCATCCATGCTGCTGTCTTCGATAACCCTGCCGAAGTGCCGGAGGATCGTAAGCTCGGACGCTCAACTGGCCTGGCTTTGCGCGCACTGTCCGACGCAATCCTCAATCCCGGAACGCTAACCTACTTCAGCGACCACGAAGGCACGTCTAAGAATAACCAGCGTCTCCGGCAAACGATTCATTTCTTTGTAAAACAGCTCAAGCTTCGCGGCTTCCGTACCGGGCACACTCCTGGGATGGGGTATTATGTTCAATTTAACTTGAAGGCAGACAAATAATGGATCCGATCTCTGGTAGCTTGCTCGTGGGTGCAATTCTTATCGTGGCTTTCTGGGCGCATATGACTAATTTGCGCATTCAAGAGCTCGAAGAAGCTAACAACGAACTGAACAAGAAATATAACGACGAAATGGCCACGAACCGGGCGCTCGGAGCACGCATTACGCGTCTGTGCGAGATGGTTGAGGGCTTGAACTTGGAAAAACTTAATTAAGGAGAACAAAATGACTCAACTTGAACTTATCCTCGGCGCAGTGGCTGGCGCCAGCACCGTCATCAACTTTGCCTTCTGGCGCGCTGATAACCACCTGTATAAAAAATACACCGAAA
>CAMLKC010000074.1 GCA_946480595.1 uncultured Candidatus Saccharibacteria bacterium | reverse complement strand
TACTATGAGCGGTATCCAGAAATGCTTGATCACATTCCGGAACGTTACTGGGGCCAAAAGCCACCTGTCCGTAGTCTCGAAGGCTATTCGCCCGCCTATACTCCAGAAGAACAAGGTCTTCCAACCTTGGAAGAAGAAATGGTCCGTACGGGTCTTATGCCGGAAACCCGCAGGCGAGTGGGCAAAGCGTATGAATTCGACGTAGACGGAGTTATCACCGACCCTCAGGAGAAAACGGTCGTCAACGAGGCGATGTTCGATGAAATTATCGCTCGACTGCAAGAAGGCGAGCCAGTCTGTTTTAACACTGGTCGTTCGGATAGCTGGGTTATGGACCGGGTTGTCAGCACGATGCTAAACAATATCGAAGACAAGGATGTCCTACAAAACCTTATTATTGTGGGCGAAAAGGGTGGTACCTGGACAACTTTCACCCAAGAAGGCGAGCCGGTTCACTCGGCCGTCGAAACAATTTCAGTGCCAGACGAGGTAAAAGACCGCGTCCGCGCGCTTATTGAGGAAAAATATGCCGACGTCATGTTCTTTGACGAATCCAAAGAGACGATGATTTCAGTAGAGATGGTGGACGGCTACGATTTGGCTGCCTTTACGGAACGCCAGAAAGAATTTGTCGCTGATATGCGGACGCTTCTCGCGGAAACAGGGACCGACTCGATCTACCGGATCGATCCAACGACCATCGCAACCGATGTCGAAAGTCCTAATGTTGGCAAGGCACTCGGTTCTGACCGTTTTATAGAGTTCTTAAGGAGCCGGGGTATCAAAGTTGATTCGTTTGAAACATTCGGAGACAGCAGCTCTGATGTGGCAATGGCAGATGAGCTAGCGTGGCGCGGCCAAAACGTTGAGTTTGTTTATGTCGGCAACAAGCCCGAAACGGTTCAGCGCCGGGCGGATTACCCGATGCGTGAAGTCGCCGGATTTAGCGCCGGAACGCTTGCTTTCTTGCAGCGATAGCCATACCTAATTTGTTCGTCGAGATTTGATCGACGCCTAATGTAAATAACCGCATCAGTTCGTCTCCTGTGTCGCAGTTGGCGGCGTGTACTTTTATACCCTCGGCATGAGCGGCGGCAATCACTGATTTATCGATATACTCTGATGAAAAGTGGATGACATTAATGTCACCGAGCTTAGCATTGGCAATACTGATCGTTTCATACAGCTTCGGATCCATCCAGTCAGGTCGCGGCGGACAAAAATAGCCGGTGATCAGCGTTGGGTCGAGCTGTTTTATCTTGGTGAGGACGTAGGGGTGGGGAGAGGTGAATTCAATATTTTCAGTGAGCCTAAAAGCCTGTGACAGCGAGATCGTTTTGGTGATTGCCTCAGAGGAAAAGGCTTTTAGTTCTAGCTCATAATGCAATGTATTTCCAAATTTTGCAAATACGGCTTCGAGGGTAGGGAGGTGGTAGGTGTTATTTATTAAGCTACGAGAAAAACTATCGAAACTGATGTTAGGAATCGTTCCATGTCCGCTATCTGGGTTGCCCATATAGTAATCATGATGCACAACTAATATGCCGTCGGCTGTCATGTGAATGTCAAGCTCGATTCCGTCCGTGCCATTTCGGACCGCCGCCGCGAATGCTTCAAGGGTGTTTTCGGGAAATTGGGAGGGATCTCCCCTATGCGCTATGATTTTTGTCATATGTTGTGTTTTTAGCATCATAGATAGCCATTCCAGCCAAAATAGAAAAGTTGACGATTTCGCCGTTTGCAATCATCTTATGAAGGGTTGCGATCGTTATCCACTCGGATGAAATGAATTCCTCGTTGTCACCGCCCTCTTTTTTGCTTGGTTTGACGTTGGTTACTAAGACGACATGCATTTTACTGCTACTAAGGCGGTTGCGGGGGTAGTAAAAACCGAGATAGCTAGGGGTTCCTATGTACCCTGATTCTTCTTTCAATTCTCTGACAGCGGCTTTTTCAGGCACTTCGCCAGCTTCAATACCGCCACCAGGAAACTGATACATA
Organism: uncultured Candidatus Saccharibacteria bacterium; assembly: GCA_946480595.1. The sequence goes on along the minus strand of CAMLKC010000074.1, from coordinate 2,386 downwards.
ACTTCGTTTGGCGGGTAAGAATACTCCTGTTGGATGAGAATGTTATTGCCATCGATAGCGATGACGGTAACGGAATCCTTCGTCCCCTTTTGGTAAATGTAGCGTGATGTATTGCCGTTGGGCAGTTCTATTTCATCCTCAACAATGGTCATTCGCTGGTGCGTTAGGAGAACTTTGCTTGAGAGCTGTTTCCAAGGCCGAGGTTTACTTGCTGGCATCCGCCACGAAATCTCTTACTGTTTGGTCAATTGCGCGGATGGGTTGCCAGCCGAGTTCGTCGCGAAGGCGGGAGGCGTCGCCGTAAATATCCATAATGTCCGTAGGGCGAACGAGTGCCGGGTCGACTTCAAATTGAACGTCTTCTTTATTCATTGTCGCCTTTAGCATATCCAAAATCTGGCTGCCGGCAATACTTTTTCCAGAGCAGACATTATAGAGAGTGTGCGAAAGTTGTGGGGCAAGTGCTAGCTTTGCATAGGCGTCGACGATATCGCGGACGTCAGTATAGTCGCGCTTAGTGTTGATGTTGCCTACTTTAATGACAGAGCTCGCTTCGGTTTCAGACAGTCGCTTAAAGAAATCCGGGAGAATAAAGCCTGGTGCTTGGCCTGGCCCGATGTGATTGAACGGACGGACGACAATACATTCGAGTCCACGGTTGCGGTAGTAGTCACATTGGTTCTCGTTAAGGATTTTACTGACGGCGTATGGTGAAGAAAAGCCGACTTTTGAAGTTTCGGTAATAGGCATCGGTTGGTTAGAATCATAGATCGCGCCGCTACTGACAGATATGATGCGTGGCTTTTTTTCCTGAGTAAGGTAAAACTCACAGAGGTTTGTGAGCATGGCGCTATTCGCATTGATGTAAAACTGCGGCTTGTCGAATGATGGCCCGACAGCGGCGATGCCCGCCAGGTGGATGACGGCATCGACGTTTTCGATAGCCGGCCACTTGGCAATAAGGTCAGCGCCGTAATATTCGGTGACGATATCTTTAAGACTTTCAAAAATTTCTGGATCCTGGGAGACGCCAATGACGTCAACATTTTGACTGTGCAGCTCGCGCGCAAGGTGATGGCCAACGAACCCGTTTATACCGGTAATAACAACGCGTTTATTCATAGATCAATTATAGCAGCTTAAGGTAAGCCGAAGCGTAATAATATGGTGCAACCACCCCGAATACGGTATAATAACCTTTAATGAAAGAGACTTTTCGGCGGTTTGCCACAAAATATAGATACTCGTTGATTTTGCTTCGACAACTCGTGATAACAGATTTCAAATTACGCTACCAAGGCTCTGCTCTAGGCTATGTATGGTCACTTTTGCGACCGCTGTTCTTGTTTATTATTCTGTATGTGGTCTTTAATAACTTCTTAAGGATTGGGTCGACGATACCGCATTATCCTGTATACCTACTCTTAGGTATTGTCTTGTGGAATTATTTTCTCGAAGTCACTAACTTGGGTATTTCCTCCATTGTTTCCAAGGGTGATCTAATTCGCAAACTTAATTTTCCTAAATATGTGATTGTTTTGGCGGGCTCTTTCTCGGCATTTATCAATTTACTGATTAATTTTGTCGTTATTGCAGCCTTCATGGCCATTGGTGGCGTTGAACTCAACTGGTCGTCATTCCTTATAATCCCACTAATGGCGGAGCTGTTTCTGCTCGCTCTTGGCATGGCCTTTTTCTTGAGTGCGCTTTTTGTAAAGTTGAGAGATTTGAATTATATATGGGAGATATTCTTGCAAGCGGCGTTCTATGCAACGCCAATTCTCTACCCACTGTCTCTTGTCATAGAGAAGTCTGATCTTGCCGCCAAATTACTTCTACTTAACCCTATTGCTCAAATCATCCAAGATGCCCGGAGCGTATTGGTGACGACGCAGACATCTACATTTGAGAATACCTTTAGTTCTGGAGTATGGTATCGGTTAATTCCTGTAGGGATCACATTAGTGGTTGTGGTGACATCGGCTTGGTATTTCCGTCGCCAATCGCCAAAGTTTGCAGAGGAGGTATAAGATGGACGATATTGCTATCAGCGTCAATAATGTAAGCAAGAGTTTTCGGCTTCCTCACGAGAAAAGAAGTTCGATCAAATCTATCTTTACTACTATTGGAAAGCAAGGAGGGGCTTTTGAAGTCCAACACGCGCTTAAAGGTGTATCTTTTGATATAAAAAAAGGTGAATTTTTTGGAATCGTTGGACGGAATGGTAGTGGAAAAAGTACTCTTCTGAAAATCCTTGCTGAGATATACCGACCGACCGACGGCTCGGTAAGCGTGAAAGGGAAGCTTGTTCCTTTCATTGAACTAGGTGTGGGATTCAACCCTGAACTGACTGGTCGAGAGAATGTCTACCTTAGTGGAGCGTTAA
>CAMLKC010000073.1 GCA_946480595.1 uncultured Candidatus Saccharibacteria bacterium | reverse complement strand
CTCCATCGACGCGTATGAAGGCCACGCCTACGCCGCCGCCGCGCTCAAACTGGCGCCGCTGGTATTCGTTCGCCCTGGAGAGCTGCGCACCGCCGAGTGGTCCGAGATCGACCTCGACGCGGCCGAATGGCGCATCCCTGGGGCCAAGATGAAGATGGGGCAGGACCACATCGTGCCGCTGGCGACGCAAGCCGTCGCGCTGCTAAAGGATTTGCATGCGATGACAGGGCATGGCAAATTCGTGTTCCCGAGCGTTCGCACCAGCACACGCTGCATGAGCGAGAACACGGTCAACGCGGCCTTGCGTGGCATGGGCTACGGCAACGACGTGATGACCGGACACGGCTTTCGCGCAATGGCGCGCACGATGATGGATGAAGTGCTGGGCGAACGAGTTGATCTGATCGAGCACCAACTCGCTCATGCCGTCAAAGATCCCAACGGACGTGCCTACAACCGCACAGCACATTTGCCTGCGCGTCGATTGATGATGCAGCGGTGGGCGGACTACCTTGATGCAATCAAACAGGGCGACGGGAGGATTCTTGGCGGCTAACAAAGGCCAAGTGTAATTAAGATAGTGTGCAGTCCGACGCACGGCACAGTGATCTTTTGTCACAGAGACCTTTTGGGGCCATTGTCTAATCATTGAAAACAGCGTTAGCAGTACCTCCTCTACAAGTAGGTAAGAAATTTTTACCGGTGGCTACCTATTGGGCTAATCAATAGAGACCCCAGATACGATTGGAAAATTTTCCGCTCCGCCAAAATAATGGCAGAGTGAATGATAGGTGTGAAACTTGACCGGTAGTCGATATCACGACAATCGTTTACATACTCTTCGAACCAAAGCCGTATTTTCCGAGAGCGATAGAACGATGAACTTTGAGGCGACAACCAGACTGGACAACTCGGACATTTCTAGAAACCCTCCGTCGCAAAAGGAACGACGGAGGCATTAACCAACACGAATAAATTATTAAAAACCTCGTACAATAGAAGTTTTCATTGCACAGGCGGCCTAATGCATTCTCTTAATAAATGAAATTATCTGACCCACTTAACCGATACTGTTTGGCAGCTCATATACTTCTCTAGTACGTATAAATGGCGTGCATGACAGATTGTGTAATGTACCAGAATGCAAAAAGTAAAAGCACTTTTTTGTTAGCGACTGATATCTCGCAACAAGATCTATTTGATCAATTCGAGCCTTCTTAAAGTCGCGCCAGCTATCTTTTCTCCGCCCCACTATATGAAGATGATTAAACAAATCATCGACCATATTTCTTTCATCCAGCAAATCCCTAATCTCATCCTTCTGCCTTGCACTAAGTGCATCGGTTTTACCGAACAACGCCTTAGAACCAATATCTTTCCCACCAACTGGAACCACAACAACTTCCGGATTAAGGAACTTTCTACATTCGTCCTGGATATACTGGATGCCGAATTTAGTATAAAACACTTGAACTATGTGAAGAGTTTTTATCTGTTTAAGCCGATTCGCTACTTGCTCCATCTCATCGGCGCTATATAAATAATATTTTTGATCTATCCCTTCACCGAGCACATAAAAGCGAAGTGCGTCGACGATTTGAGATCCGCTTATAAGAACATCGACAGCTAGAGTTGCGCGCTCGGCTCCCCTCGCTATTTTGAGAGGCCCAAATTCCTCGACTCTTCGAAGTGTTTCTGGCCTTCTAATTAAGAGACGATGTGTCCCATTAACATCACCAACTCTCTTCAAGAAAAAAATATTTGCGCTACAATCATCCAGTAGCTTTTCTACATGCGTTAAAAAATTCTCAATACCATCCTTGGACATTACCACATGAGCTGCTATCAATGTACATAATATAGATCGGTAGCGCAACGGAATACATATTAACCAGTTTCTCAAAATCTGTTGAGCTTGGTGCGCAGATATGTCTCTCTGAACAGAAACATTTTTCACCGCCTGATCAAAGTCATTTAAGATCGCTATGTCCAATTCTCCCGCAACACGAATCGGATAACGTAAACTGGCACGACCATCTCGGAGCAATTCATACCGTGACTTGATAGCTAAATATATTTTGCTAATTGCTGGAAGAACAGGCAGAAGGTAAACACGTCCACCGGTTTCGCAAAAGTAAACGTGTTGCGCCATTTTTAATACAATGAAATGTCTGTTCTCGTATGATTCAACTGCACGAGTTTTTACATTCAACACACTCACATCTACCAAATCGAATTCACGGTCACGCAATTCGATTTTTGATTCCATTGGCAACATAACCAAACGGGTCTTTGCGAAGTTTTCCAATTTTATATCTAAATCCGCGGCCGCCGCCGACACCACGATATCATTTATTGCATCTTTGTAATAAGTTATATCATGATCAAGATTAAAAGTAGACGATGGCATCACCTCACCAGTTACAGTCTTGAGGGATTGGATCACTGCAGCAAGCATTAAACTTGGATTGTCGTCACTCACGACCATTTTGGTGTTTACACAATATATATGCTGCAGCTCAGGTGTTTTATTAAATTTTTCATAGCTTTCCGCAAACAGCTTAATGCGATGATCAAACTCTTGATCACTAAGCGACAAATATAATGCTGATGCCAATGCAAAGTCGAGGTAGCTCTCGCTTGTTGTATCAATTATTTGCTCAAGTTCCCTCAGAGCGAGCTTAATAAATCGATAAATATCGATTTCCTTCTGTAAATTGTTGATATATTTTTCGCGAAGAACTCTAAACGTCGCCCCACTAGCGTCATCAAATTCAATCTTGAAGAAGCACCTAATGAAGTTCTCTACACTATTAGTATAAATTGAAACGCTAGATGTAGAATCTTCAAATAGAATATATGGAAGATTTTTTACTTCCACAGTAAATGGCGTGAAGTTATTCTTCTCGACTAATCTACTATATGAGTATATATTCGGATACAAATTATCTAACTGATGAGCTTCCAAGATCTCGATCAGTTTTTGTATCTTTTGAACAAGGGTTAAACCTGTTAAAGCGTCCACTACTGAGATATGCTCATCCGCCTCATATCGCTCAATTCGCTCGCTATAACCGTTGTGCTCACTTTTTATATTTTCTATGTTGACAAAATTTTTTGTTGGCCGACGCACAAGAATATAAGAAGATTTCCTTAAAACAATAATATCATTCTCACATACGTTTTTCTCGAACCAATAGTTATTTGGAAACAAGACTACACTGTCTTTTTCTAGGATCCATTTATAAAAATCAGCCTTAAGCTTTAGCTCATCTAAAATTTTGTCAACACCTTCAGAAGCGCTTGCATTTACGTTCCCCGAGATAAATATAATAAGTAGGTTATGAAAACTTTCAAAAATACCTTTTTTATCAGAGTCGCCGCCCCTGTACATTGATCCGTCTACAATTGAGGAAATTATTAAGTTATTTTTGGGTTGACTGACGTCAATTTGAGGCAATTTTGCGAACCATTCATCTGAGCTAATTGTCCGAGTAGAAGGATGTACCAGGTTGAAAAGATCGGTGGCGTATTTCCATGCGGCCTTCAGCACATCAATATTCTCGTTCTGATTCGATAAAGAAAATAGACAGAGAAGATGATAAAATTTTGTCGCCGGTAACTCGTACTGCATCTCTGGATAACTGTCGACATCGAGACGGTTCAGTCGAAAATCATTGGAAATTTTCGAATAAAATGTCTGCGCCAATCTGTTAAGACTAGCCTTAGGAGTTTCTTGACAAACACAAAGAGGATAGATGCAATCTACAAATTCACCCATCGACTGCTGAGCGTTTAACGTAAGACTTAAAGTACTAATCGTCGCTTCGGTCATTTTGACACTTTTTGGATCAGGATGACTTGCCAAGCAACTTAAATATATTGCAGGTTCAAATTTTAAGGACTCGGTATCAATACCACATTCGAATGACAAGAAAACGAGATGCTCATTAACCAACGGCGTGCGGTTTAGCTTTGGAACTAAACTATTAATCAGATTCACAAAGGAAGGGAACGTTCTAAAGTCGGACATGCGCGCCAGTAGCACGCTAGTTAGGACCTCAGATTGCAATGGATTAAAATCTTTTACTTCAAGAAGAGTCCACCACCGGTTTTCTTTTCCAAGTACAAATGAAAACAAATGACGCAACATACTCCCCCGCCCTATTCCATTATTTAGTGTCGGCAAAACTTTTTCTTGTTTGAATCGATCTAATTCTTCTACGCCGGAAAGGTGTGAGAAAATAAACGCAAGGTCGTCCTCACAACTATCAGCTTGCACAATTTGCATGAATTCTGTTATTGCCAGGTTTTTCTGAACAGTCGTAGCGGTTTCAAAGCTTTTTGATGCCTTATCTACAACATATTTAGATTGCGATGCAAATTTCTTAAAATCATCATTAAAGTCGCTAATACTTACAACAATCGTTTTCTCATCATTG
>CAMLKC010000072.1 GCA_946480595.1 uncultured Candidatus Saccharibacteria bacterium | reverse complement strand
CTGCCGTTGCCTGGAGCGGTGCATTAAATTTTTCTAGCATCCTGCTTGCGGCCGTTGTTGGCGCACCAAAAGCCAAGAAGTTGTCTTTGGCGACAAACGGCACGCCGGCGAGCGAGCCGAGCTCTTCGCCCTTTTGTACGCGTGCATCAATGTCGTCGGCACGCTCCAGTGCGCGCTCTTTTGTGAGGCTCAAAAGCGCATGGTACGTTTCATTCTCGACAGCTTTTGCAAGCGCCTCCTCAACGTATTGTCGGGCGGTTTTTTTGCCGCTTTTAATATCGGTAACTATGGATGTAATTCGACTCATTGCAATACTTTCGGTACTTTCACTTGGTTATCGGCAAATTCAGGCGCAAGTTCGAGCAGCTGTTCGCGGCTTACTTGCCCATCCACTACCTCGTCGCTTCGCCATACGTTTTCAAGGTCGGTTACCTGGTAGGTCGGCTCAACGCCAGCCGTATCCAGCTCCGCCAACTGCTGTACGTACTGCAAAATATTACTAAGGTCTGATTGCAGGCTGTCGACTTCATCATCCGATAAATGCAGGCTACTCAGCTGTGCAAGATGTTGCACGTCGTCACGAGATATCTGTGTCATAGATTCTATTATAACCGATGAAAACAAAAAATACACATTCCCTGTACATACAAAAAACACCCGGCAATGCGGGTGTTTTTTGTATCTTAGGTTTTACTCCCAGCGGAAGACGCGGAAAGCGATAAAGTAAATGACAACCAGCCAGATACCGATAAGGCCGAGTTGCGGTGCAATATCGATAAGGTGCTTGCCTTCGGTTGCAATCAGCCGAATACCATCAATAATAGGTGTCAGCGGCAGCAGTCCCGAAAGATTCTGGAGCCATTCCGGCATCAAGAACCGTGGAAAGAACGTCCCAGAAAGGAACATCATCGGGAAAACGATAATGTTGCTCAGCGGCGCAGCCTGGCGCTCGTTCTTCGCCCAGCCACCAAGTGCCAAACCAATACCAAGAATAGTAATGATACCGAGCACAAGGAAGGCGGCGAGTTCAAAGTAATTCCCCACCACTTGCAGGTGGAATACCAAGATAGCAACCACAAACATTGCAGCGAGCGAAATCAGCCCGATTACTGCCTGCCCGATCATAGTCGACAGGAAGTACTGCCACACTTTCAGCGGAGTGGTGCTGAGGCGGCGGAGGATTCCCATCTTCTTTAGTTCTGGGAATACGTTGACCGGGCCAAAGATACCCATACCGATGATCGAGAAACCAAGAAGACCGGCAAATGTGTAATCAAATGCGCTGAGGCTCTTTTCGTTTAGTTCGTTCGTTTTTACGCTGAACGGCTCTTCAACGTTCACGAACTTAGCATTGATCTGTTTGAACTGTGCCTGCAAAACGCTGCTCAGCGCCTGGCCCGACTGTTCGTTGTTTTTAGTGTAGACGATCTCTACCTGGCCAGAAGGTGTCTTTTCACCCTTCTTCACATCACCAAATTCTTTTGGCAAGATGAGCGTTGCGTCGAGTTCCGACTTGTTCATCTTGTCTTTGGCGGCATCCAGCGTCGTAATGTCCTTATTCACTTTCAGGACTTTACTGTCCTGGGTAGTTTTTACAAACTCTTTTGCGAATGAACTGTCTGACTGGTTAACAACCGCAACGTTGAATGAAACGTTCTTGTCGCCACTGTTAAGGCTGCCGAAAACAAACAGGAAAATGAGCGGGAAGCCCATGCTGAAAAACAGCGCTAGTTTGTCGCGGAAAAACCTGCGCGTATTAATTTTTACAAATGTTGTAACTGTATATAATGATCGTTTCATATTACTGACCGTCCCTTAGTTCTTTGCCCGTCAGATCGATAAAGACATCCTCAAGGTTTGCCTGTTCCACGTGCTGCTTTTTTGAAAAGCCGCGGCTAAGCAGTTGTTTGATAAGGTTTTTCGGCGTGTCGATGGCAACGATCTTACCGTTGTCCATAACAGCAATACGGTCACATAGAATCTCAGCTTCATCCATGTAGTGAGTTGTCATGATGACGCTAATACCTTTGGCGCGTACCTTTTCGATAAGCTCCCAAAGATGACGACGAGCTTGCGGGTCGAGCCCGGTCGTTGGTTCGTCCAAAAAGAATACTTTTGGACCGTGGACGAGCGCCGTAGTGATGCTCAGACGCTGCTTTTGACCACCCGAAAGCGACTCAACGTAACTGTTGGCCTTTTCTTCAAGCTCAACATCACGCAGAAATTCCATTGGGTCCACGCGCTCACCATAGGCGGCGGCAAACATTTCGACCACTTCGATAAGTTTGGTCTTGTCCTGGAACGCAGGCGTTTGTGGTTGTACGCCAATCAGGTACTTAATTTTTTGAGGATCTTTAGAAACATCAATCCCATCGATCTTGACGGTGCCGCCATCAATCGGACGGAGGGTTTCCATCATTTCAAGCGTTGTTGTTTTCCCGGCGCCATTCGGTCCTAAGATACCGAATATCTCACCCTTTTTTACCTCAAAGCTGATACCGTCGACTGCTTGTTTGTCGCCGTACCGTTTCTTAAGGTCCGTTACTTCTATCATTGCTTTCATAACTATTTATTTTACACGATAAGATACTTACTGTCAGTAGTATTTACTCTCAGCACCCAGAACGTGGTATGCTAGCTCTAATACTACGAACCGGTTATATATTTATGTTACTCAGCAAACGTCTCACAACCTGGTCCAGCTTCATCCATCCATCGTCCTAACTGAGGATGTTTTTTAGTATATAGACGATCATCCTCCTTTTTTAACCAAAAATAGGAGTTCTTTTTTATGAAACAATATAGATTTGACATCGTGGTGGCGCTGTACATCTTCGCCGTCGTCACCGCCCAGCTCATGGGCGCTAAGGTGGTGCCGTTTGGAAATATATTCGGTTTGCCATTAAACGTCAGTGTCGCGGTTTTTCTCATGCCGCTACTATTTACGATCACCGATATTGTCGTAGAAGTGTATGGAAAAGCACGCGCTCGGCGCCTCGTTCGGATAGGTTTTACTGTCGTCATTCTGCTGACACTTTACACGTTACTCGCTACTAGTCTGCCTGCGGCCGCAAGGTATATCCCGAGCAATGATGCTTACAACGCTATTTTTGGTACATCGTTGCGGTTTGCGCTGGCTGCGATTGCCGCTTATCTTTCAGCCGAGCTGATCGATGTTCTGGTATACAGCAAAATGCGTGAGCACATGAAACAAAAAGGAATGTGGCTGCGAAATAACGTATCGAACTTCATAGGTCAGTTCATCGACTCGGCGGTGTTCGTCGTCATAGCATTTTATGCGTTAGACCAAGGCATAGTCGCAAACATCGCGTTTCTTATGGGAATCGTACTGCCCTACTGGCTCGTTCGCTGCCTTATGTCCGTCGTGGCAACACCGCTCGTATACGGCGGCGTGGCCTTCCTCCAAAAAAGGAACAGGCTCCAGGCCCAGGCAGTAAGCGATGAAAGTTAACGGTATAAGCACAGGGCTCGTACATGCCGGAGAATACGACCTTAAGGTGTTCCTTGTAGAGAGTCTCCCCAAGATTATCGAAGAGCAATCGGTTATTGCGATAAGCTCAAAAGTCGTCGCGCTATGCCAAAACCGCGTCGTCAACAAAACCTCTATAACAAAAAGCGATCTCATAAAACAAGAGGCCGACCTTTATACCCCGGACGGCTTTAACAGATACGGCTTTAACTTTACCATTCTAAACAGGACGTTTATTCCCTCGGCTGGAATTGACGAGTCGAACGCGGATGGCTATTTTGTCTTGTGGCCGGAAAATCCGCAGCAGGTAGCAAACGAGCTGCGTATTTTCCTTTCTACTCACTTTGGAGTTAAAGATATTGGGGTCATCATTACCGACAGTACCTGTATGCCGCCGATGCGCTCCGGCACGATTGGCATCATGCTGGCGCATAGCGGGTTCGAGGCCGTAAAGATGCTTGCTGGCACGAAAGACCTGTTCGGCCGGCCGTTTGAAGTGGCTCTGTCTGCCATTGGCGGAGGATTAGCTGCCGCAGCCAATGTCGTCATGGGCGAAGGTACGGAACAAACACCCATCGCCGTCATCTCAGACGCACCTTTCGTCACTTTCCAGCGCCGGAACCCTACAAAAACAGAACTCGAAGCGGTTTATATTTCACCAGAAGAAGATCTGTACGCTCCGTTTATCATGTCGGCTCCATGGCAAAAAGGCAGCAAAAACAGCAAATTAAATAAGACAGCCAAGTAGCTGTCTTATTTAAAATCGTTATCCGCTAATTAGCGCTGTTCGATGAACGTGTGTGCGCGACCAGAGGCACCGCCACGACCAGTACGGCCGATACGGTGAACGTAGTCTTCGTAGGTCTGCGGCGTGTCAAAGTTGATCACGTGCGTGACATTTGGAATGTCGAGGCCACGAGCGGCAACGTCGGTTGCTACCAGTACGCGGACTCGCTCGTCCTTGAACTGCTTGAGTGCACGCTGACGCTGCGACTGGTTTTTGTTAC
>CAMLKC010000071.1 GCA_946480595.1 uncultured Candidatus Saccharibacteria bacterium | reverse complement strand
GGTCTTTGTAAGTGCGTCGACAAGCCGGTGCCGAAGCTGTATCGTTTTTGTGATGTCGTAGAGTGTCTCGGCGTTCTCGGCCATTCCGGGGATGTTGAAATAGTTGACGACATTGCCGATAGCTACGACAAGTTTGCTGTAGCCGTAATACTCTCCAGACTCACCTTTTACCTGCGACCGATCAGGGATAATATCTACCGCGGTGTCAAACGCGACAGTGATATTGGTGTAGTCCGAGAATATTTCTTGCAAGGGAATGACCACTTCTAGCGGTGATTTCCCTGTTGCGCTTCGATACATTGCCCCATGATATTCAAAACGATTTCGTGGTGTAACAAGCAAGATTTCAAAAAGAGGGTTGTTACCTAGTTCCAGCGCGGCTTTTATGCCTGCAAATCCGCCCCCAATAATGACTATTTTTGTTTTTTTACCCATCTCTCTTTAACTATACAGAGCCATTTTGAATTATCCAATAGTCGCATTGGCGGTATAATTACAACAACTAGTATAGTTTTGTAAGCCTTTGCCGGATATTCTTGTTCGCGGGACAGTGCTGCTATAATGTGCCTATGTCAGACCAGCCTCTTTATGAAAAAATTCTCTTTACCGAAGATCAAGTCAACACCAGGATCAATGAAATGGCAGCCGAGATTACCGAACGATACGACGGCTCTACTGCTCTGTTTGTCAGCCTGCTAAATGGCGCGCAGCCATTTACGGCAAAACTGATGAGTGCTATTTGGCGTCACGATCCGAATTTTCATCCGAACGTCCAGTCAATGATTATTAGCCGGTATGGTCCCAACCGCGAGCCGGGCGAAACACGCGTCGTGACCGATCTGCCTCCGGGCTACAGGGATCTCACTGGCCGGCATGTTGTCGTACTTGACGATCTTGTTGATGGCGGCGGCACTCTAGAGTTTGCTGCGAACCATCTTCTCGGCTACGGCGCCGCAAGTGTCGATAAAGTAGTACTTGTGAAAAAGCTGAAGCAGTCGACTGGCAGCGAAGTGGCGATGTTCGGTTTTGAAACCGAGGACACATGGCTCACTGGTATGGGAATGGATGACGACCGGCTCGCCTCCGAGGGTAACCGCTGGGCGGAGTGGATAGCAATAGCGAACCGCTAGTGTTATTTGTGGTGTATAATACAGAAATCAATCAAAGGACGATTATGGCTACCAAATCAAAACAACGCTCTTTAACTTCTTCGCTAACCTTACAGAAAGTTGGCGCCTGGTCGCTGGTGGTTCTTGCGCTGCTCTACTTCACTGGGACGACGATTAATGACGCTCAGGCGCCAGATGTACCGCCAAGCCCATTGGATATCATTTGGCCTGTCGTATTGTTTGCTGTATTGCCACTATTTTGGCTAAAGAGAATAAACGAATCGCAAAACCAAAAAAGATATCTTTCAGCTACGAAAGTTATCGCCGGATTTACTATCCTGGCGCTTGTAATGACTACGTGGGGATTCTATCGCGATGCGCAAAAATACTTTGTGTATCAGGACGAGCTCATTTCTCAAAAATTTGCCGCGGTAAATATCGTTTATGAAAAGCGTTTTAGTTTGGTGCCGAATGTAGCAAAGAGCGCTAATGCACTTGCGCGCCAGGAACGATCTGTCGTGAGCGACATTACTAAGGCACGAGCCGCCTATCTGCGCAGCCAGAGCCTCGACGGTAAAGTTGGAGCAATCAATGATTTTAATAAAGCGCTGACTAATATATCGATCAACACTGAAAATTATCCGGATCTTAAGAGTGACAAAGGCTTCTTGGGGCTTATTAGTGTTATCGAGAAGACAGAATCCGACCTCGCTGACGCCAAGAATGACTACAACCAGCAGATCACAACCCTGAATACTCAATCACGCACCTTTCCTTATAATTTCTTGGCGAGCGGTTTTATTGACGACCCGGTCAAAGCGAGGATCGACAGCTCGGTTAGCTCGCAGGCATTGGACGCCAAGCATTTACTCGACAACCTTAACTAGCAAAAAGAGCTCCCGTGTGGGAGCTCTTTTTATGGCGACGACGCCAAGCGTTACTTTAAGTTCTTATTGTAACGTAAAGCAGCGTCTATCCACTGCTTCAAGCTCTCAGGAGATGTTATCGCCTCGTTTAAGAGAAAAACATAGCCTTTTTGTTCGCGGCCTCGCATGATAGCCGGGCCCGCGCCAGCTTTTTGCAGGGCGCTTTCATATTCTTCCGGTCCAACCCGTACCATCATAATATGGTCTTCGTGGTCACCGACCCCCATGGCCAGTTTGCCGTTTATTATAAACCCAACGCTCCCGAACATTTTCTTTTCCTCGACGGCTGGCGTGCCGGCAAGCAGTTCACGGACGCGCTGCGTAAGGGCATCGTTGTATGCCATGCTAGGAGCCAAACCAGCCGATGATGGCAGAGATTGCAAGAAAGAGAACGAACTGGTAGCCATTGTTTATAAGGGTGAGTTTTTGTGGCTTTTGCTCAAACGCATTGTGAGTGGCAAGCGTCGTTGCCGAAAAAGCCAGCCAGGTAGCGAGGCCAACAAGCAGCGCCATCCAGACAGAGTTATCCTGGAAAAACGCAGAACTTATACTGATTGCAGCGGCCAGAACAATAACGGTGACAATGTTTGCGAATAATGTCAGTATGATCGGCCCTTTGCCGGCTTTTTTGGAGTCCGCTGGAGTAATGCCGGTATATTTTCGCCACTGATTGCCAAAGGTTTTAGGCGTAAACCATGTTTTTGCCAGTACCATGCTTGCGACTAACGCTACGACGACGGCCAGCCAGTTAATGTGTATGTTCATTTTCAATCCTTTCTTATAATATTTGTTTGGAGTATAAGAGAGTTGCTTGCAAAATGCAAGTATGTTAGGATGTGAGTTATGTCAGATACTACGAGTAACCGTCGATCCAGTTGTCCCATTAGCTTTACGCTGGATGCTTTTGGTGACAAATGGACGCTGCTTGTGCTGCGCGATATTATGTTTTATGACCGCACACGGTTTAGCGACTTTATGCCGGTGGAGCGTATCGCCACCAATATTCTTGCCGACCGTCTCAGCAAACTAGAGGCGACGGGTATGATCACAAAAGAACGTGACGCCAATCTGAAAAACCAGTTTATTTATAGCGTGACGCCAAAAGGCAAATCTCTTCTGCCGCTCCTTATCGAAATGACGCTATGGGGCCTCGAATACGACCCCGAATCTTTGGCGAACGAAGAGTTCGTTGAGCGGGCGCGAAACGAAAAAACCAAGGTGGTGCGCGAAATAAGCCGCGCGATCGAACGGGGTACTTTCCCGGCGTATCGCAGCAAAAAGATGGGTATTAACCCAAAATAGCCAAAACGGATCTCTGGGTGAGATCCGTTTTATTTGGCTGGATGAAGTTTGGTCGACTTTAGCGAGCAATCTGCTGAACCGACCACGTATTGCCGTCCGGGTCGCTAAAGTAAGTGAAAATCCCCCACGGCATGGTATGTACTTCAGAAGCCTCAATCCCCTGCTTCTTTAGCTCTTCGTACACAGCCTGCGTGTTGTCTACGACTACCTGAAGTCCCTGTTGGCTTCCTGGCTTCATCTCCGTAATACCTTCGCCAATCACGATAGAGCATGCCGAGCCTTCTGGGGTAAGTTGGACAAAGCGGATCGATTCACTGACGCGGTGGTCGTGGTCGAGGTTAAACCCAACTTTGTTGACGTAAAAGTCGATCGCCCGGTCAACGTCGGTCACTGGCACTGGCACGAGTTCTAGTTTCATTTTCATATTGTTTCTCCTTGTTCTTATTTGATGTTTGTATTTAAACATGAAGGGCCGGTGTGGGTTTTGTAAAAAAACGACAACCTATAATTTATGGATATGATCCGTTGCAGAAGTACCTGAACCCATAATTTTTTTCAGATCTTTTGTCAGATGGGACTGGTCGGTGTAGCCGATTTCGGCGGCGACTTCAGCTGTCGCCGTTCCTGCCTGCAGCATCTTGACGGCATCTTGGGCACGCCGTATTTTATTGAGTGCTTTGCGGCTGATCCCGGTCACTTCATGAAAATGCCGCTGCATGGTGCGGCTCGACATTGCTTTAGGATTCCCTTCAAGCACCGAGGCAACTATGTCATCCTGTTTTAAAATCCCTGCAGCAACCATCGCTTTTACCAGTTCCTCGGCCGTTTCGTACTCGGGAAATTTGAACGTGTGGCCAAGCAGTATAAAATGATCCAGACCACTACTCGGTAACATAACCGTCGCATCGACGAGCTCATCACCCTTAAGGCCTACCGGGTACGCACTGGCTGTAAATGAAATCACGATTGAGCTCGTGTCGGCTGTATAAGGCACATGCAGATATTTCGTTTGCTGCCCCGCCAGCATCATCATGCGCGAACCGTCCTGCAGTTTTAGCACGAGCAAATCCCACGCGCAGTCGGGCGTCGCAACGTACGTGCCATCTGTCACATTTTCTGTACGCCAAACGCGGTCAACTAAAGGGCTGGTTGAGGATCGGCTTTCGTGTTTTTGCGTCATACTTGGTTTGCCACTAAGCCTCTGGAAATAACTGCGGGTTTTTAAGCAGGATTTCTTTTAACTGACCGTAGTACTCCCCCACTTCAGATGTCACCAGATCCTTGTCTTTAATGGCCATCAGTTTTTCAAACGTAATGCCAAGCTTATGCCACGAACGGCCTTCGGTGAGGTAATCCATCAGAATCGGGTGGAACCTATCGAGTGCC
>CAMLKC010000070.1 GCA_946480595.1 uncultured Candidatus Saccharibacteria bacterium | reverse complement strand
TTGGAACGGCAGGTAGATACCGCAAATAGGTAGGTATGGTGGACTCTCATGGAATAACTTTTGGGTTTATGGAAGTGGATGCACAGGACGTTTCAGGTGTTGTTGAGCGGTTTACGCTGCGCTCTACCCGAATACGCCAGCTAAATGGCGAGGTGGTATGGATCCACAACCAGCAAATTACCGGCGTACACGTTTCGCCGCGCGGCGTCCGCACTATCGCTGTCGATGTTTTTGTACGCGATAGGGTTGCAGGTGAGCGCGAAATAGGCCGTATTATTAATACCGTTCCAACAGGCGCAACGCTTCTTGCGCGTCCACTCCGCATCAAATACGCCGAACGCTGGGACGACGAGCTATGGCGCATCACTATCATAGGTGAAACGCCTCCGGGACGTGAATGGCTTATTGAAAACTACTTTATTAATGCACTAAAAGACATTGACGAGGGCAAGAAAAAGGCTGACCGCTTGTTTATTCACGAACCAATTGCCCGTTTTGCTGATTCTGCCGCCGACCGCCGCTTCAAGCGTGCAGTGCGCGTGGCTAAAGATTAATTAGCTTTTTAGTTTCTTGCGAGATTCAACCAACCGCTTGATACCGTAAACTATACCCCCACCAGCAAGTCCTGTAAAAAGACCGCCCAAAATATCGGCAGGGTAGTGAACGCCTACGTAAATACGCGCCGTGCCGATAAGCAAAGCCGCAACGAGTAAAGCGATGCCGGTTTTCTTAAAGCGCGTGAAAAACAATATACCCGCAGCAATCGCAGTACTAATCGTCGTATGATCGCTTGGGAACGATTTGCCAGGAGCATGCGGCAATAGCTGCGTCAACGTATGGTCCATAAACGGACGGTGGTCGTAATTGAGTAGAGACACGAGCTGCAGCACGACAAACGATACAATGAGCGCAGCAAAAAAATAAACCACCGGGCGCCATTCTTTCTTTTTGAGCAGTATTCCCAGACAGACGATCGCTATAGCAAAGACAATATACACGACATCTCGGGCAACAAATAAACCGAGGCCATCGAGCGCTGGCGATTGGCCGGCAAACCCGTTAATAAAATGAAGAATCGTATCGTTCATAACAATGGGTTTAATTATACCGCACAACCATTAAACTTTTTGAAAGTTGGTTGTTGCTTAATTTTGGTTATTATAGTATAATATTAATCACAGAGAAGCGTAGACAGCTACGTTTCCGTTGGTTTCAGGGAGTTATCGCATGAAGCTCAAGCCCAGCCGAGTCGCCAGTGACGTCGCCGTCGGTGTCCGTGAGGCGCTGACCCGAGTGACGGGTGTCACCAACCTGGAGGTGTCCTCCTCGGGCTCGATCATCAACGTGAAGGCCCGGGTCGCCCCCAGCAGCAAGGACAACGTCCAGGGCGTCATCGACGACTACAAGGACTCCGGCTTCGCCATCGTGCTCGACCGCCGGGTCGCCTGAACCGCATCACCCCGCAGCTAGCGCGCGGGAGCTCGCAGTAAAATGTGGGACCCCGCGCATCTGGCGCGGGGTTTCACATTTTTATAGGGTAGGCTTGAATGTGGTTATTTTGACACGAAATTCTGACGCAAAGCCAAAAATATGTGTCTATAATTGGAAGGGTGCCATAAACAACATAAGCAACTCAGATTATAAAGGAGTAGCATTTGAACAGTTTAAGCATCTATTTAACATCATACCCAGTAAAAAAATTTGCCCGCGGGGATATCATTCTCCACCAGGATACAGAGCCGCCTTGTGCGTTTCTCATAAAAAGCGGCATTGTAAAGAGCTACAACCTCACGGCAAAGGGGGAGGAAAAGCCCATCGAGCTTAGTACTCAGGAAGACACGTTCCCCATAGGTTGGCTCTTTAACAAAATTAAAGCAGCACAATATTATTACGAAGCAATCACCGACACGGAACTTTACTGCGTTCCCAAAGCAGAATTTATCACCTATCTGCGTAATAATAGCGAAACCATGCTACAGCTGCTTGACCGCCAAGTAGAACGGTCCACTCACACGCAGCTGCGGCTCAATGCATTGGAGCATTCCAAAGCTTTTGACAAGATCGTTTCGACGCTACATTACTTCGCGCTCCGTTTTGGACACAACATTACACGCAATGCCATTAAGATTCCGCTCCCGCTCACGCAGCAGGACGTCGCGAATTTCACCGGCCTCACGCGTGAAACGGTCAGTGCAGAGTTCAAAAAGCTAACACAACAGCGCGTGCTTGGCTACCGGGAGCACGAGTATGTCATTTATGCCAACAAACTAGATGGCCTGCTAGACGACAATTTTGAACGCCACTTCGTACAGTAAGGAATCTGTATGAAATCTATTGCAACACTGAGACAAAGTAAGTTTCTCAGGTATAACGCCGTGTTCTTTTTTGGGTCTATTGCCGTCGGTGCGCTCAACTATGCCTACTACCCAATACTCGGTCGCCTCATGCCTCCTGCGGCGTTCGGGGAGATTCAGGTGCTCGTGTCGCTGTTTTTGCAGTTTACGATATTCCTGAACGTCCTGAGCCTGATTACAGTCAACATCGCTGCCAATTACAACGATACTGAAAAAGCACACCGTATGATTTTTGAGCTGGAAAAGCTATCGTCATATGTTGCCGTAGGGATTTTAGTGATCAGTATTGTTGGCGGTGAATTTTTGCGTGGGCTCTTAAAGTTCGATTCTATGCTGCCATTCGTCGCTCTGGCACTTGCGATGACCGCCAGCATTCCACTGACGTTCCGAAGTGCGTACGCGCGAGGACAAAAAAAGTTTGGCATCGCGTCTATTTCGCAGCTGCTGAGTGCGGGGTCGAAAATAGTTTTCTCGGCAATGCTCGTTGTTTTTGGGCTAGGCGTGAGCGGTGCAATTTTTGGCATCGTTGCCGCCCAGCTGATCGCGTTCTTTTACGCGGCCCGTTGGGCAGCCCGGCTTGGATTTAAGCGGCCAAGCGACACGCATTACGGCACGCTGCCCGACCTGCGGCTTGTTCTACCGGAACTAAAATATGCCGCTATCGCATTTGTTGGGCTGCTTACCATTACCCTCATGATGAGCATCGACGTCATTGCCGCAAAATACTTTTTCGACGCTAAGACAGCGGGGTTGTATGCCGGCATCGCTACGGTCGCAAGGATCGTATTTTTCCTAGCCGCCCCCATTGCGCAGGTACTGATGCCACTGGTAAAAATCGACAAGTCACCCCTGGAAAATAGGGCGCTGTTACTAAAGTCACTCGCACTAACGATAGTCGTTTGCGGTGGCTTTGTTGCATGCTGCATGGCCTTTCCCGAGCTGATTGTCAGGCTTTTGATGGGTGTTGATTATATTACATATGCCCATATTTTGCCTCCGCTCGCTGCTGCCATCTGTTTAATTTCTATCACAAATTTAATTTGTATGTACTATCTTTCGCTGCGCCAGAAAATGGTTATGGTTGTTGGTATAATTGGTTTTGCTGCAACATTGAGTTTTATGGTGATGTGGCATGGCACCCCGCAGATGCTCGTGTACAGCATGCTGTGGGCAAGTATTTTGACACTTATAGCGACCGGAACACACGTATTAGTAAATCTAAAACGAGGACGCCGATATGCAAACGAGAACGATATCAATCGTTATACCGATATATAACGAGGCACCGAACGTAGCGCCCCTTTATAGGGCAGTTAAATCAATCATACAAAAGCTTCCGCAGTCATTCGAACTTATTTTCGTTGACGACGGCAGCAGCGACGATTCCGTCAAACGAATCAAACAGGTCGCCAAAAAAGACAAGGAAGTCCGCGTCGTCGAACTGGCACGAAACTTTGGAAAAGAGATCGCCGTCACGGCCGGTATTCATGCCGCGCATGGCGATGCTGCGGTCATTATGGACGCAGACTTACAGCATCCACCCGAACTCCTGCCAAAATTCATCGACGAGTGGGAGAAAGGCGCCGATGTTGTCGTCGGCGTAAAAGAGTACAGCAAAGACGAGAGCTGGCTGAAAAAAGTCACATCCAACGGCTTCTACTCGGTATTAGGAAAAGTATCGTCGGCATCTATCACGCCGCATGCCAGCGACTTTCGTCTGATTAACCGCAAGGTTATCGACGCCTTCAAGTCCTTCACGGAGCGTAACCGCATCACCCGTGGCCTCATAGACTGGACGGGGTTTGAGCGGCACTACGTATATTTTGTCGCACCCCCACGGCTACACGGCGAGGCTGGATACAGCTACCGAAAGCTGATTCAGCTGGCTATGAACAGTTTCACGGCATATAGCATGATGCCTTTGAAAGTAGCGGGTTGGCTGGGGTGGTTCATTTTGATCGCCTCATTCCTACTGGGCGTATATACGTTCGTCGAACAGTATTTGCTCGGTGACCCACTCAACCTAGATATTAGCGGTACGGCAAAACTGGCGATCATCCTGCTGTTTCTGGTAGGCGTGGTGCTTATTTGCCTCGGGTTTGTGGCGCTTTATATTGCGCGTATTCACGACGAGGTACTCAACCGGCCGCTCTATATCGTCAAAGAAGACATGAACGGAGATGATGAAAAATGAAGATAGCCCACGTGACGCTTTACCCGCCAAAAGGCGGGAAGCATATCAGTACCAGCGGAGTGGCTTCGTACAGTAAGAACCTCATTACCAATCTCGCCGAAAACAATGACCAGCAAACGGTCATTTGCGAAACACTTGGCGGCACCGAAAAATCCTACCAAGAAGACGGCATAGAAGTCCGGCGGG
>CAMLKC010000069.1 GCA_946480595.1 uncultured Candidatus Saccharibacteria bacterium | reverse complement strand
CAACTGCTGAGCTTAAACAACAGGTGTTTGCTCGTTATCAAAAGACTTCACGCAAGTCTAGGAGCGGCACCAAGTCTACGACCATAGCAGCATACGTAGGTGTTTTCTTGCTTATTATTTCTATGGTAGCTATCGGCTACCAACCTCCTCAAAAAATTGACAGCGTGGCAAACGCTGCAGATGCTCAGGGCGCTGCCCTGAGTGCTAATCTGAACGCTGTTGCAACCGATCAGCCTTCGGTGGACCAGCTTGTTGCAACAAACGTTGCTGCCGGTATCGCCGAAAGTGCCAACCTGCCTATTGCCCCGAACGTCGCCAACCTATCGGTTTCATTAACGGCTGAGCACGAACTTGCACAGAGCGACAGCAATGTCATCAGTAAGCCTCAAATCGTCCAGCCGACGGCCGACAGCCGTACTATCCAGCGTTACGTGACAAAAGCCGGTGATACGGCTCAAACTGTCGCTCACAGGTTTGGCGTTTCAGCCGATACCATCAAGTGGGCAAACAACCTTTCTACTGATGCGATTTCAGCTGGCAAAAACCTGGTTATTCCCCCGACTGACGGTGTTATCTATACCGTCAAGGGCGGTGATACCGTAGCGAGTATTGCTTCTAAGTACAATGCGAGCGCTGGACGCATCGTTTCGTTCAACGACCTAGAGCTCAGTGGCGTAAAGCCAGGTAGCACCATTGTTGTCCCTGGCGGTGTCCTGCCAACTAACGAACGCCCAGGGTACGTCGCTCCAAGCCAAGGCGCAAGCTACGGCGCATACGACGGCGGCTACTCGACTATCGACGCACAAATGGCTGGTGCTTCTGCCGGCAACCGCTACGCCTATGGTAACTGTACCTGGTATGCCTATGAGCGCCGCGTACAGCTTGGCCTGCCTGTTGGAAGCTTCTGGGGTAACGCGGCTACCTGGGCAATGTACGCCCGTGCTGCTGGTTACCGTGTCGACAACACTCCATCTGTCGGTGCTATTGCACAGTGGAACGCTTACCAGGGCGGCTCGTATTACGCCGGTCACGTTGGTATCGTTGAGTCGGTTAACTCAGACGGTAGCATCACGATCAGTGAAATGAACTACCTGTACAACTTCAACCGTGTTACTAGTCGTACCATTTCACCAAGCTCTGTCTCTAACTTTATCCACTAGGATAAAAAGTAATTACGTCACAATCACCCCTATTTTTCAAGGGGTGATTGTGCTATACTAGCTAGTAATGTTTATTGATACGGCTAAAGTTTTCGTGCAAGCGGGCAAGGGCGGCAACGGTGCCGTCAGTTTTCGTCATGAAATTTATGTCGATAAGGGCGGTCCAGACGGCGGTGATGGCGGCAAGGGCGGCAACGTTATTTTTGAAGCTACCGAAAACCTCAATACACTGATTGACTTTCGGTTCAAACCAGAACTAAAAGCCGAGTCGGGCGCAAACGGCAGCAAGGCGAACCGTCGGGGCAAATCGGGCCAAGACCTGATCGTAAAGGTACCTATGGGAACTCTCGTGCGCAGGGGCGGTGAGATCATTGCCGACCTTACAAAGAACGGCGAGCAGATCGTGATAGCCCGGGGTGGTGACGGGGGATTTGGCAACGCTCATTTTAAATCATCTGTACGTCAAACGCCAAAGATGGCCGAACTGGGCGAAGTTGGTGAAGCGTTTGAAGGTGAGCTCGAGCTTAAACTGTTGGCAGACGTCGGTCTTATTGGCTTCCCGAACGCGGGTAAGTCCACCTTTTTGTCAGTGGTAAGCAACGCGCGCCCTGAAATTGCCGATTACGCCTTTACGACACTGACGCCGAACCTCGGTGTGGCTGATATTGATGCATCCAGCCTGCTGATTGCTGATATTCCTGGCCTTATTGAAGGCGCGAGTGAAGGCAAGGGGCTTGGCGATGCATTCCTGCGCCATGTAGAGCGCACGGCGGTACTGCTGCATCTTATCGATGTTTACTCTGACGACGTCGGGGCTGCTTACCGCACTATTCGTAAAGAGCTAGCGAACTATAGCCCTGAGCTAACTTTGCGGCCTGAGGTCATTGCACTGACAAAAACAGAAGGTCTGGACGCTGATATCGTACAAATGCAAGTCGATGCCGTCAAACAAGAGGCTGGCGATGCTGTCGAGGTCTTTGCCATCTCTTCAAGCGCCCACAAAGGCTTGGTGGAGGTACTGCGTGCACTACAGGTAAAAGTACAGGCTGAGCGTACAATCCAAGAAGAAATCATGGAAAGCGACGACGCTATCCCGGTGATTGCTCTGGACGCTGCACATGCCGCCGAGGCCTGGACGATTGAAAAAGACGAAGAGACAGGACACTTTATCGTTAAGGGCGACAAAATTGAAAAATTTGCCCGTCGTACTAATTTTGATAATTTTGAGGGGCTCAACCGTCTTCGCGATATCATGAAACGCCTTGGCGTAACCTACGAGCTCAATCGTCGGGGCGCCATTGGCGACAGTGTCATTGAGATTGCCGGCAAAGAAATGACGCTGATTGAACAATAACCGCGCCCCAAGGGGCGTGTTTTTTGTTATGCTATAAGAGTATGGCGCAAACTTTTTTCTTTTATGACCTTGAAACCAGCGGACTCGATGCTAAGAGCGACCGTATCATGCAGTTTGCTGGCATCCGGACAACGCTCGATCTAGAGCAGCTGGGCGATCCGCATAATGTCCTGGTAAAACTAAACGACGACACGCTGCCGACGCCTGAAGCACTGATGGTCACGGGCATCACCCCGCAGCAAACCCAGGCTGACGGGTTTACCGAGGCAGAGTTTGCGCAGTTTTTGACAGAAGAAATATTTACTCCCGATACGATAGTTGTCGGTTTTAATAACATCCGCTTTGACGATGAATTTGTTCGCTACCACTTGTGGCGCAATTTCCACGACCCATACGAATGGTGCTGGAAAGAAGGACGCTCTCGCTGGGACTTGCTTGATGTCGTACGCATGACACGTGCGCTTCGCCCTGAAGGCATCAAGTGGCCAGTCCAGGACGGCAAGGCGACTAACCGGCTCGAACTTATTACAAAAGAGAACGGGATAGACCACTTTAAGGCACACGACGCACTGAGTGATGTAGAAGCGTTGATTGCGGTAACGAAACTCATCAAGCAAACGCACCCTCAGCTGTACCAGTATCTGCTGGATATGCGTGACAAAAACAAGATCAAGCAGCTGGTCAATCTGGACGACAAAAAGCCATTTGTCTATACGAGCGGCCGGTACGACGCACAGTTTAATAAAACGACGGTGGCTTTTCCTCTGACGAGCGGCAAGAGCGGTAATGTCGTGGTATACGACTTGCGGTATGACCCAACGCCGTTCGTCGACTTAGACGTAAGCGCTCTAAAAAACAAACTTTACGCAAAGCGCGAGGAGCGGCAGGCAGAGGGATTCTTGGCTCTGCCGGTAAAAGAGCTCCAGTATAACCGTGCACCAGCGGTAGCACCGCTTGGTGTCTTGGAACAGGCTGACGGCTGGAAGAAGATCCAGCTGGATCAGGCAACGATAGAAAAGCACAGGAAATTACTGCTGATGGCGCCGCATTTTGCCGAGAACATGCGCAGTATTTTTGAGTCCAAAGGCGATTATAAAAAGGCGACTGACCCTGAAGCGCTGCTGTACGACGGTTTTGTGGGTGATCGCGATCGCCTTCGCATTGAAACCGTACGAAATGCTACCGAACGCGAGCTGGCCGATTTTCACCCTGAGTTTTCAGACGAACGATTGGCGCCGCTTTTGTTGCATTATAAAGCCCGTAGCTACCCCAAAAGCCTTAGTGAAGATGAGGCGAAGGAATGGGAATGGTGGCGGGGTGCACGACTTACGCTGCAGTTACCCCGTTTTATGAAGTCGCTCCAGGCGCTGGCGACGAAAACGACAGACGAAAACAAGCAGTTTATCTTGCAGGAAATGCACTTGTGGGCAGAGAGTGTTTTTCCGACTGATACTTCGGACCAGGACAGCGAAAGCTAAACTTCTTTGTAGCGCTGTTTTGGTAGGTGTTTTTTAGCAGCAGGCTTTTTCTTGGAGGATGCCGTCTGCCTGGTTTCGATTGAAAGCAGGTTAAAGATCAGTAGCCAAGCAATACTGGTCATGAGCAGCAGCATAAAAGTAGAGGGGATAGCGTACTTGGTGCCGGGGACAATGCCTGCCAGCAGGAAAAGCATGAGGGAGTCAAAAATGCCCGCTTTTGCGAGAACGACTAGCCCAAGAATGGCGAGGGCAATGACGATAACGGCTTTTTTCATGTTTCCACCTCTTTGATAACTATACTTAATGTCAATATAGCATCTTTGTCAAAGTGATGCAAAGATAAGCACTATTCTTGAATATTCAACTAATTTATGATATAATATAGACAATGACACGGCAATGACGCCGTGACAGAACCTTCGTACCGACTATCCGAGGTGACGCATGGCTATTGCCCGTAGACCCCGTCTTCGTACCATTCTGCTGATTGCCATGATTCCTGTCGTGGCGCTCATCGTCGGGATGGGCGTGGGTGTGATCTCACTCGTGGCCGATTCGGCTTCATCGACAGGCGACCGCATGACCCACGAGCAGCTGCTCGTGGCAGCGGCCGGACCCGACGCGGCCGATCACTACGACTACTACTTCTCTTCGGAGGAGCTGGCCTCGATCACGCCGCACATCAAGCCGTGGAACTGTGTTCCCGGCAAGGAGCTGAGCGACGCTGACCAGTACCACTGCGGCGTGGACGCCATCTTCATCCCCGACAATGCCGACAACGTGCCGCAAGTGGTGCAGGCG
>CAMLKC010000068.1 GCA_946480595.1 uncultured Candidatus Saccharibacteria bacterium | reverse complement strand
TCCGCCAGTTCAACCTGGCCAACGCGATCATGATGCGCTTGACGCGCGTGATCGACCGCGCCGCGCTGACCGCCATCATGACCGGCGTGAAGCTGAACCTGGACACGATCGAGAATGCGGAAATGTCGGCCAGGGCGATGGAAGAGATCATTGGCGACAAGGCCGTGAAAGTGTTCGTGCGGTCGGATGAGCTGAGCGAGAAGCACTCGCTGCGCATCGAGCGTATGCATCACGGTAATATCAAGGTGAGCTCGATTGATGCGGACTTTGTGCAGGGCGCGGATTATGCGACTTTGGAAAGCGCTGCGGAGACGTTCCAGGGCCTGATCGGCGAAGGCGCGTTCATTCGCCGCGGCGAAGGCGACCGGGTGAAGGAATCGGCCGTGGTCGACTTCCATCATGCGATGCAGTGGCTGCGTGATGAGGCTGAGCGTACGGTGTCGAAGCAGCGCTACAAAGGTCTGGGCGAGATGAATCCGGAGCAGCTGTGGGAGACCACCATGGATCCGACCGTGCGGCGCTTGCTGAAGGTGAAGATCTAGGACGCGATAGCTTCTTAAAAAATTTTCACGACGCTGATGGGGGATGACGTGGAGCCGCGTCGGGCGTTTATTGAGAATAATGCGCTGCGGGCGGGGAATATTGACGTTTGATTGAACTATTTTAGCGAAAACGGCCCTTGGGGCCGTTTTTTTTGGCCAATTAATGATGATGACTTGCATCTTTTCCCAATGGAATTTATTATTTAGATAATAGTTCCCAATTGTTGCTGAGCTACAGTTAAAATTATCCACCGACAGGAAGATAAGTTGCAGTTTTTACAAAAATTGATTACTTGATGAAAGGCCAACAATGACAGCCACTAACCGATTTATTGATCTCTTCGCAGGTTGCGGAGGCTTGTCGCTAGGGCTGATCAAATCTGGGTGGAAAGGCATTTTTGCTGTCGAAAAGCACCCAGTTGCATTCGAAACATTGCAACGCAATCTTATTAGAGACCAAAGCAAGAATTTCGAGTGGCCCACCTGGCTTCCCAAAAAGGCTCACACTTGTGAAGATATTTTGGCGAGTTACTCGGACAAGTTGGCGGACCTTAGAGGAAAAATAGATCTGATAGTGGGTGGCCCTCCATGTCAGGGGTTCTCTATGGCTGGAAAGCGAAATCCTGTCGACCCACGAAATAAAATGAGCGAGCAATATCTCGCGCTTGTAGGAATCATCCAACCAAAATTTATTGTGATCGAAAATGTTGCTGGTTTTGATATCGAATTTGGGGGGGAGGAAGGCGCATCTCTCAATCGCGGGGGGCAGAAGAAAAGTTATGCAAGCTTTATTTCTTCAAGATTAGAAGCTATGGGATATTCTGTCTCATTTGGAGTCCTAAATTGCTCCGATTTTGGCGTCCCTCAAAATAGAAAAAGATTTTTTATTTTTTGCGAATTGCGAAAATCGGAAAAAGAACTGCGTCGAAATCTTTTTAAAGATTTTCTCTCAACTAGGTCGAAGTTCCTACATGACCATAATTTGCCTACTACTCGGCCAGTGACATGCCGCGAAGCCATATCGGATTTGGAAACGAGTAATAAAGTTTTGATTCCTTGCGAAGATTCCGGAAAGAAAGGTTATGTTGAAATTGATTACCATAGCTCAGCCTCAAATGGCGCATATCAAAGTCTAATGAGAGAGGCTATGGGGAGCTTAAGTGCCAACAGCAGGCGGCTACCCAATCACAGACCTGCTACCATCGACGGCTTTAAAAAAATTCAAAGAATTTGTCGGCCTGGCATGTCAATTTCGACCGAAGAAATGAAGTTAGTCGGCACAAAAAAACACGCAATCACGGTATTGAATGTAGACCTCCCGTCTCCGACAGTAACTACTTTACCTGACGACATATTGCATTATTCGGAACCGCGCATTTTAACTGCAAGAGAGAATGCAAGACTTCAATCCTTCCCAGACTGGTATAGTTTCTACGGCAACTATACTACCGGGGGAAAAAGGCGAAAATTTGACTGCCCGCGCTACACCCAAATAGGAAATGCTGTCCCACCGCTAGTGTCGGAAGCAATTGGCTTATACCTAAAGGATATTTCGGCAGAAAGTAATCAAAAGAAAAAACTCTCAAACCCATCTACTAATAAAAAAAATGTCAATAAATCCGGCGCCTGAACCGTTGAACTTCAAAGTCAGCTCACAACTAAAGTCTGTGATCGGTCGTGATCTAATTACAGATGATTATGTAGCTATATTTGAGTTGGTAAAAAATGCCTTTGATGCCAAAGCAAAGGGCGTTGTTATATTTTTTGAAAATGATCACATTTACTTAGTTGATGACGGAAAAGGCCTCAGCTATGAAGATATCGTAAAAAAATGGCTATTCGTTGCGTATTCAGCGAAAAGAGACGGTTCAGAAGACAGTGATAGCTCCGCACATGAGGATTACCGAAATGACATTAAGGCCAGTTCACATTACGCAGGTAGTAAAGGGGTAGGGCGCTTTTCATGTGATCGACTAGGGTCACAATTAACTCTCCAGTCGCGTACATCTTCAACAAATATCATTGGTACTTTGGACGTAAACTGGAACGATTTTGAACAATCATTCCAGGACGAATTTATTAACATTCCTGTTTTTTATAGAGAGCTAGACCATTTTTTAGTTCCAGATGGTGTTCCTACACCGGAAGGAAGCGGCACCGTTATCTCGATATCAGGTTGCAGAGAAATCTGGAATAGAGGAAAGCTGATTGAGCTAAAATCATCTTTGTCCAAACTAATAAATCCTTTTGGTTCGGAAGATACAAATTTTTCAATAATTATTTACGCTCCGTCTGAAGCAGATGAAGACAAGCGCGTTATCGAAAGATACGGTGATGATGCTCCCCCAAACTCTATTGTAAACGGCCCGGTTCAAAATTTTATCTTTCAAACTCTACAAAGTAGAACGACATGGTTGCGCACCTGGATAGATGATTCAACTGGCCGGATCTTAACGGAATTAAGCGACCGAGGAACTATTATTTACCGTGTGTCAGAAGAACTTCCGTACGCGGATTTACTAGGGTCGAATTTTGAGTGTAACTTGTTCTACCTAAATAGGGCGGCAAAGCACACTTTTACTCGGCGAATGGGAGTTTCGTCTATAGAATTTGGTTCGGTCTTCCTATTTAAAAATGGTTTTCGCGTTTATCCGGTGGGCGAGAGAAAAGATGATTCTTTTGGAATTGATCGGCGTAAGCAGCAAGGCCACTCGCGCTTCCTAGGAACACGTGATTTAGTTGGCAGAATAGACGTGTATGGAGATGATTCAAAGTTCAGAGAGTCGTCCAGCCGCGACAAAGGCTTAATATCCACGCCCGCTGCGCAGCAGTTAGACGATTGCTTTTGGCAAAGGTGCTTCACTAGACTTGAAAATTATGTCGTCGGGGTGAGCTGGCGTTTAAAGTTCGACATGGATCTCGATGACGCATCCTTTTTGAGTGGCGATGAAGCAAAGTCGAAGGTAATAGCAGTTCTAGCGCGCCTGGTGAGCTCTCCAGATCTTACAGTTGAGTATTATGACAAAGACATATTATCAATTGTCAGTAACAAGGTGGACGAGTATGGCAAAACAATTGAAAACCTCGCAGCACTTGCACATAGAGTTGGCGACATTGAGCTAGAGCAAAGCGCTAGAGACGCGGCCGTAAAATATGTTGAAATGCAAAAGGCGGAAGCTGAGGCCATTGCATTTGCTGAACGCGAGCGCAATGCTCGAAAACAGGCGGAGCTTAAGACGGAGCAGACTGTTGCAAGCCTTGAAGTCGCAAAAAAACAGAATTTATTTTTAACTTCGCTGCAAACACACGACAAAGAAATTCTTGAGAATTTGCATCATCAAGTAATCATATATGCAAGCAATGCAGTAAATAATATAGAAGCGAATATCTTGATGCTTAGGAATGGCGTTAAGATGAGTTCGGAAGAGTTCCAGGTTGTACTTGAGGATTTACTGCTATTGAACCAGCAGGTTATCGCCGCATCAAGATTCGCCACGTCCGCCAATTTTATGCTCGATTCGAGTTCCATAACTACGGATCTTTCGGCATACATCGAGCAATACGTTGAACGAATTTGTTCGATTTATGAAAGCCGCATTAGCGTGGAGGTCAACAATGAGTCTCCAGAATTTACCTTGAATTTTAAACCCATTGAAATCTCGATTGTGCTTGATAATCTTATAGATAATGCTTATAAGGCTGGCGCCTCATCAATCCGCCTGGAATTATCAAGACCAGAAAGTAATGTACTTAAAATTGATGCGAAAGACAATGGCATGGGGCTAAATAACACTTTCACCGACGGTGAAACAATTTTTGAAAAAGGCATTACAACTACACGGGGATCTGGACTTGGTCTCTATCATGTGCGGCAATTATTATCGGGCATGAAAAGCACAATAAATCTCACTGCTACGAGTCATGCTGGAACCACTTTCACAATTAGGGTATATAAATAATGGACCTGAAATATAGAATATTATGGTTTGATGACCATCCAAAACAAGTGGATGGTGTAGAGAAATATGTTCGCCAGAGTCTCGCTATGCTGGGCATTATACTAGACATAAATTGGGTTCAGAGCTTTGGTGACGACACAATCAATCCCATATTGCATTCATTGAGCACCTACTCGCCATACGACATAATTTTAGTGGATTACGATCTAGGGAAAGAACATCGCGGAAATTCTTTGTTGAAAAAACTTCGTACCCGAACTAACGGAGAGATGATTTTCTACAGCGCGGAGAAGGTTAAAACTCTTCGTTCTCTTCTAATAGACGATAATATTGACGGGATTTATTGCTTGCTTCGAGATGGAAAACTTGGCGGGGCAGTTTACGCCATAATCGAAAATACGTTACGCCGTTTCTATCACCCCAACTACATGCGTGGAGTTGTAGTAGG
>CAMLKC010000067.1 GCA_946480595.1 uncultured Candidatus Saccharibacteria bacterium | reverse complement strand
CCTCGGTGGACATGCCGTCCACGATGTGACGCGCCAGCTCGCTCAGACGGTCATCGACCCCCAGAACATAGCCGGGCGTCGCCCTTCTTCCCGGCGCAGTACGCGCGCCGGCGAAGCAATGGGCGATGCGCCACCACGCCTGTTGGCGGGCCTGCTTGATCTCGACGTCCGTCATGAGAGAGTCGATCCGGTTTGCCGGCAACTGACCACGGCCACGCCGACCGAAGTACCGCTCGTACGACCCCTTGGGTGGTTTCAATGAAGTTCCTCTGCTCGAATGTACACGCTTGGATGGTGGATGTTGGTCTCTAGTCTCAACTGCCTCCTCGACATCTTTCGGCGATGCGATCATTCTAAAATACTATTGCCTAATATGCAACTATATATGTCAATTGTATGTATATTATCACCCCTCCCACCCCTTGCAGCTATTGACATATTTGGCATTTTGTGATAAATTAGAAACATCACTCGTGTGTAGGAGATATGCGAGCGGGAGCATTAACAAATCGGATCATTACAGTACGTGTTACCTGTAAACTGTAGCGTTCTAGGCATAATACTATTGTGCTTATGACGCTGCAGTTTGCAGCCCTGCATTGAGAAGCAATTCTCTGCAGGACGTACATGAACTACTTGCAAGAATGAGGTAGCCAACAGCCAGGCGAATATATGTCGGCTGACTGTTGGCTATCTCTCCCATTCACCTATGGGTACCACCAACCGCTGTCTCGGAAAGACAGTGTGTTTCACCGACCGGAAGGACCCACCGTGGCCACCACCGCTGCTCAGATGAACTCCCTCAGTGACCGCCTCGACGGCCTCGTCGACCGGATCACGAAGGAGCACAACACCGAGCTCCCCCAGGAGCGCCGCGACGCCAAGGGCGACGTGGAGCTGCTGGCGGCCCTCGACCGCCGCAAGGTGGACCTCAAGACCGCGCACACGATGCACCAGGACGCCAAGACCGCCTACATGGCGGCCAAGGCGGCCTACAAGGTCAACCCGAGCGAGATGGACGTCCGCTACGCCGAAGCCCTCAAGCTCGCGGCGCAGATCGAGTCCGTTCTCGACTTCCGCAAGGCCGACGACTCCGACAAGTCCACCACCGACACCAAGGTCGACGAGACCAAGGTGACGGACAAAGACAAGGAGCCCAAGGCCGACGCGGACAAGGGCAAGACCGAGCCCAAGGCCGACTCCGACAAGGAGAAGGCCGGCAAGGGCGACAAGGCCAAGAGCGAGAAGGACGGCGACGCGCCGACCGACCCGATCATGGCCGCGATCGCCAAGCTGGGCGAAGACTGCAAGAAGCAGCACGACGAGACCAAGGACGCCATCGAGGCGCTCAAGGCCGGGCAGCTCAAGCCCGAACTCGCCGCGCTGCTCAACACGCTGGACGAGGACACCCTCCGGGGCATCCTCAACCGGAGCGGGCTGACGCCGATCGGCGTCGACCTGATGACCGTCATCGCGGCCTACACGCCGGAGGAGCTGCGAGTCATGCTCGCCAACCTCGCCGCCGTCAGCGGCAAGGCCGAGAAGCTCCGCCGGCTCGTTCCGGGCGGCAAGGACAAGACCAAGAAGTAAAGCGCCCACATCCGTGGACGCTCACATCGACACCCGAAGGAGGCGGCCATGACCTGGCTCGCTTTTGGCCTTCTGGTGGCCGGCGTCGTGACCGCACTGTGGCCGCGTCGCTACCACCGGAACCACCCGAGGGCGGGTCGCAGCTACTGCTACCCGGTCTTCGGTCTGCTCGCCGGTTCGCTGGCGATGTTCGTCCTGCTGACGCACTGGTACGACGTGTTCGTCTGGGCCGCAGTCACCTTCTGGGTGCTGTGGCTCGGCGGGCTCATCGCTGCTATCGCCAGCAAGAAGAGTGATGGATTCTGGCCCGCGTTCCTCATGAGCGCACTCGGCTGGATCCTGATCCTGCTTCCCGTCGGAAGCACCGTCTTCCACTTCGCCCCCACACCGCCCCCGGCGTCTGCCTCGCAGAACGTCGGTGGCCAGGAGGCACTGGACAAGGCACCGGCAGGTACGGGCACCGCGCCCAAGACCTGCGACGCCAAGTTCAAGCAGGAGTGGCAGCAGAACCCGGACTTCCGGGTGATCGACGGCGGCCTCTACGAGGACGTCGCGCACAAGAAGATCACCCCGGCCCAGGCCGACAAGAAGCAGCGTGAGATCGCTGGCCACGACGTGCGTGCCCTCGCGGGTTACGCCTACGCCGAAGGCCTGCGTGACAACGCGAACTACACCGATCTGCTCACCCACGACAAGAAGTGCCTCTCCACCCAGGGCGTCGCCCTGTACGAGAAGCTCATCAAGAAGTGGGACTCCGGCAAGGTGTCCATCGCTCAGGCTTCGGCCGACGCGACGAACTCCGGCATGGAGAACGGCAAGCTGGTGGTGAACTCCACCAGCGGAATCACCGGTGACAAGACCGCCCTCCGGCGGACCTACCCCGACGGTTCCAAGACCGACACCCTGGCGCGCTGCGGCAACTCGGTCTTCAAGACCAAGCCGAAGCACATCCCGCCAGGCAAGACGGACGAGCACCCGCCGAAGGAGACACCGCCGCCGACGTCCATCACGACGCCGCCGACCTCGACTCCTCCGCCGACCACTCCTCCGCCCCCCACCCCGCCGCCGCCGCCGCCGCCCACGCCGCCGCCGACCACGCCGCCGCGGCTTCGAACGACGCCGCCGACGACGACGCCCCCGGAGACGTGTCCGCCTGGACAGACCGGCACTCCGCCGGACTGCCTCCAGACGAAGGACCCGGACGACAACCACCACGACGACGGCGACAACGGCAAGCCCCCCGCAACCACGGAGGGCCCCGTCGACACCGCCACACCGGTGGAAACCCAGCCGGCCGATCCCACGGATCAGCCCGGCGACGAGGCCACGGACGAGCCGGCTGACGGGGCAACCCACCAGCCGACCACCGAGCCGACCCAGCCTCCCGCAACGGGGGCGCCGACCGACGACGAGCCGGGGGGAACCCCGACCGACCCGGACGGCAACGCCGTCGCTGGCATGTTCGCTGCGCCCCTCCTGGGGATCGGCGCGCTCTGGCGACGCAGGCGCCTGGGTCTCTGACCTCAGGTGAAGACGCCCGAGCGGCGGCGGAAGGGCCCTACAGCCCGACCGCCGCCGCAACGGCACTGCAACGTAGTTCATGTACGGATACCTGGGAGCTAGCTCCTGCTTAAGTATTCGTACTCGCAGTCGAGTTAGCCCCCGGGCTAACCCATCTATTCATGTTTTGTAACGATCCGATTTGACCCGATAGTATGCACATTAACAATATGGTGTCGTAATACTTTACCAATTCATTTTTTTGTTATATAGTTTTATTAAGTTCCAATTAATCTAGTATGTGGAGTACTAGAAAAGGAGAGTGTCATGAACAAAGTAATCGCCGCTATTAAGCGGATGCCAAAGCGAAGCGCGCTGCTTGGTGCAGCCCTCGTATCGGTCATTGTTCCTGCAGCATTATTTGCATGGGGCCCTGACCGCCCAACATTTACCTACGCGCACCCTGCGCCGTACGTAACATTCAACTCAATCACCGACAACCCAAGTCAAGGTGATGAGCGCAACTTCGTCCAGATCAAAGAATCTGGCGCAGCCAACAGCACTTACGGTGAAAACGTCAACCTGCAGGCCGGCAAGGACTACGACGTCTTTGTGTACTATCACAACAACGCCGCTAGCAACTTGAACGATGCTGCACATAACTACAAAGGTATCGCCAAAGACGCTGCTATGCGTGTTCAGATGCCAGCAAGTGTTAAAGCCGGCGACAAAGCCCGTATCACCGCTTTTGTTGGTGCGTCAAACGCCAACCCTGCACAGGTATGGGATGAGGCATATGGTACAGCAAGCAGCAACTTTGTTCTGCGTTACGTACCTGGCTCAGCCAAAGTTCACAGCAACGGTGCTGTTAACGGCAAGACTATGCCTGACTCGCTGTACACCACCGGTGCACCACTCGGCTACGATAAGCTCGATGGTAACCTGCCTGGCTGTAACCAGTACGCTGGCTACGTTATCTTCAAGGTTCACGTAGACAAGCCTGACTTCCAGATCCAGAAGACCGTCAGCAAAGACGGCGAGAACAAGTACTCTGAGCAAGTTACCGCCCTCCCTGGCGAGAAAGTCCAATACAAGATTTTCTACCAGAACACCGGTACAACTCAGCAGAACAACGTCATGATTAAAGATGCGCTTCCTGCCGGCGTCAGCTACGTTGCAGGTTCGACCTACATTTCTAACACGACGACTAACAACCAGTGGAAAGCTACCAACGACGGCATTACGACTACCGGTCTTAACATCGGTTCGTACGCTGGAAACGGCGGCGGCGCTTACCTCAAGTTCACCGGTAAAGTAACTGACAACGATAAGCTCGAAAAATGTGGCGTTAACACCCTCGTTAACACTGCAACCGCAAACACTACCAACGGTAGTAAAAGCGACACGGCAAACGTTGTTGTCAGCAAAAAGTGTGACCAGCCTGAAAAGGTAAAGGTTTGTGACCAGACTACTGGTAAGATCATTACCGTAGACAAGAAAGATCAGGACAAATACAAGCCGGTCGGCGACAAAGCCTGCCAGCCAAAGAACCCTGAACAGGTCAACGTCTGTAACCCTGAAACTGGCGAAATTATCACGGTCGACAAAGAAGACCAGGGTAAGTACAAACCAGTTGGCGACAGCGCCTGTATGGAAACGCCTACGACACCTGAAACCCCTGCGGAACTGCCGCACACCGGTGCAAGCGACGGCATTATCGCGCTTGTTGGTGCAGGTTCACTTATCGCAGCGATCGGCTACTATGTTACCAGCCGCCGCGCGCTAAGCTAAGAGACTGACCGCTCACTTTTCTGAGTCCGTCTCAGACAATCACCCCCGTTTTAAACGGGGGTGATTTTTGTTATACTAAGAACA
>CAMLKC010000066.1 GCA_946480595.1 uncultured Candidatus Saccharibacteria bacterium | reverse complement strand
ACGATTCTTTTTTCGTCACGTAACCATTGCCATGTTGCTGTCAGTTTTTCCTTCATACACTACTCCATTTTTAAGTCATATATTAATGGTTGAACGGTCGGGGTGATCATTATTTTTCCTGAGGTGAGCTGTGTAAAGTCGGCGGGTATATCAGCTTGTGGCATAATTGTTGCGGAATCGACGAGAATGGAATTGGTGGTGGTATTTTTTAGGGCCAGCTTATGTGCGCCAACGGGTACTTTTAGGTCGACATAGAAATAACTAAAATCAACGTAGTCGCCGGTTTCGTGCTGATCGTCTGCAATTCTCTGCAGCTTGATATCCTGGCCGTCAATTGATGCCTGTACGGTGTTTTGCTTAGAGGCTGCATGGAGCAGTAGACGGTAATTGCCGTCTTGTTTTGCAGTTACTTTCACTGGCAGGTCGCTAGTTCCTTTAGTGAGCCCAACAAAGGATGGCCGCTGTAGATTGACCAGGCTCGGAACGTTTTCGTGCAGGTAGTTATATTGGTCGTCCTTGGCGTACAAAATGCTGAGTGAAAGCGTGTTGTTGGTAAAGTTTGAGCTGGCGACGTACTCCGAATTGAACGGCAGCGACACGGGGTTTGGAACGGTGGTTTGGTTTGGGCGTAGGAAGCAGTAAATGTCGTAGTATGTGCGTTCAACGCTGTCAGTCATGATTTTTTTACCGCCAGCCGATGTTAAGTAGCTTCGCAGTTGCAGAGGAAAGAAACTGGAATAGCCGATAGTGTCTCGCTTATTCAAGTGATCGAGCGTGGTTTGCCACCCTGTGTCTACTAGTAGTGAAAGCGAACTATCGCGCGGTTTTTTAAGACTGTAAAGCTCGTAGTCCTTGCCGCCGACCGTTTTTGCGTAGCGAGTAGAATGAGCTAAACTGTTTCGAATCTTCCCTTCTATACCAGGTAGGTAGGCGATGCCTTGCTCGCGCTGCTTTGATTTTACAGGAACCAAAAGATCGGTTATGCCGAGGTTGTCAGCAAGCACGTCTTCCCACCATGGCTCGTTATAAGCGATGGCGCGGTAAATAAGGTAAGAAATAAGTTTATTTTCCGTGTTGGCACCCGCGCCGTAGTAATAGGTTGGCTTGCCGGTATAGTAAATAAGATATTTGTCGAGGAAACTGTATTTTTTACCGTCCTGGACGAGCTCGCGGCCGCTTTCGAGTGTTGGGAGAATGAAAAGCTTTGTATTAGCTTGCGTGGCAAGCTTTGCTTTTATGTCTTTAAGATCCTGGGGTATGTGATACGGTGCGGCAAACGATGCCAAGTCGCCAGAAGCTAGCGCGGTGCGGTAGTCGCTATTGGCGTACAGAGGAAAAAGGGCAATCAGCACAACTAATACCGAAGCGGTCATCATGCGGCGTTTTCGCATAAACACCTCGCGCAGCCACACCAGCACGATCATGAACAGCAGCCCGGCGACGTAAAAGTAGATAAACTGGAACCTATGCGGAAACCGCAAGACGTTTATAAATGTTCCTAAAAGACCGGCGATAGTCGAACCGATGCCACCTAGTTTGCCAAAGAAAATGGCGATGTTACCCAGAACATCATGGAACGAATACGGGCTGTTTTCGCTGTAACCGATAGTCATCCACATAGCAAACAGCATAATAATAAACAGCGTTATAACAAACACTTTTATGACGATATGAGTGAGACGCCAGCGTTTGAATATAAATATGCTACCGATCAAAAACATCACGATCATACTGCCAAAGCGAGGGATGGGCGCTAGGTAGTTGCCGTAGCGAATAAGATCGATGTGTCCTGCCGTGTCGAGTGAAAACACGTACGGCAACGCAAGTGATGCGTAATATATCATCCAGTAATTGACGGGGATTTGCGTAGAGACACCCGAAATACTAGAGCCGCTTGTCATAAAAATAAAGATCACATACGGCACGAGACTCAGTAATAGTAGTAATCCGAAATACCTTAGTCCACGCCAAAAATATTTCCAGAAAAACTTGCGGTTCATAACAAGGGTAAATATCGCGTGAATAAAAATAATCAGTGCAGCTACAACATAGAAAATCACATGATAATGGATGGCCGGGTTAAAAAGCGTCAGGGCTGAGACGCTCAATATATTCTTGAGTGAAAGCCGCAACTTGAAAAACACTTGCTCAAATAGCAGCGACAGTGACAGCGCGAACATGCTGAACCCGATAATAAGCACATAAAAGTGCGCTACTTTGCTATAGAGCAAAATAGTATGAATAAGCAGCGTGGCAAGTAACGCCGCAATTACCCCAAAAAGAGATTTTTTGTAAACGTACCTGCCGAGCCTATGAAACGCATAGAAAAGAATGCAGGCTGAAAGTGTATTAAGCAGGACGAGGGCGAATGGCAACACCTTGTCGTATCGAACCCATGCGGTCCAGAATGAGTAGTTGACGCGGACTTCTTCGGACGAAGTAAGCGCAGACGTCCCTTCTCCCCAGAACTGGGTTTTGAAGTCAAAGAACGGTACGAGTTCTTCGCGAACGATCGAAGCGTCGCCCCTAAGGACGCTCGGGATGGCGGCGATGACGTCGCGGAATATAAAAATATGAAATACCAGCAGCGCAGCAAAAATGAGTAGGTAAAACCGTCGCGGGTGACGGCGTAACCAGTCAAACCGTTGTACAGTCGGCGGCGTTTCCTCTGGCACTACAGGCTGCTCGGGTTCGGTCCGCGGTGGCTTTTTTTGCGGAGGTTTCGCGGGCTGGTGCGGCGTAGGCGGCCTTTGCGCTGCGCGCCGGTTTATAAATTGAGTATCCGTAAGCTTTCCTCCGCCTCGTTATACATTTTTTCAGTCGCAGCTTGTAGCTGCCGGCGTATTGCCTGCTGGTCGTTTATCGAACCATCGTATAGCTCGAGCAATGATTCGTACTGTAAATTTTCTAACTTTATAGCGTAAGAATAGCCAATCTCCTGTATGAAGCGCCAGCATTTTGTGTCGTAGGCGACGGCCACGAACGGAAGATTGCAGGTGCTTGCAAGTAGCAGCGAATGAAACCGCATGCCGACAAGCGCGTCGCATTGGTTCATGTACGAGTGCGCAAGATCTATCGGTACTTGTTCCAGTAACGTGTAGTTATTGTGGTCTTTCAAAATATCTGCAAATGTCTCCTGCATAAACCACAGGTCATTACGTGGGTTGAAGTCGGTTTGAAACGGAATAAACACGACGTAGTCTCCTCGCTCTAGGATGTGCCGGACGAACTGCCGCATGGTATCTATGTAGTTTTGGCGGTCAACCCAGTCAGGAATGTCTGATAGAACGTTTATGCCGATTACCCGTTTGTATTTTTTGCGGTCAATTTTAAGGTCGCTCTTGTGCCAGACACTCTTCCATGTCGGGTCGATAAATAGCCCGTCGACCGATTGCTGTATTTTGTCCGGGCTGATATGTAAAATATCACGGGCGAATTCAAACGACTCTTTGTCTCTGAATATCGTTTTGGTCGAGGCGTTCAGGGCACGTGCGGTAATGAAACGTCCCATGCGGGTCTTGAGCGAACCAATGCCGATATTGAGATTATACACGCGCGTTCCAAGGAGCTTTGCGATGGTATTAAACCCCATCATCCGTATGATGACGCTGTAGGGTGAGCGGCCGGTAGATCCGTACAGCTCTTTGTAAAGCGTCCCTCCGCCGTACACGATACGATCGACCGACTGAATAAGGCGAACGTATTGTAGCGGCGACGTATCGTAGGTTAGAACAATATGCAGGTTTGGGAAGGCTTCTTTGACGACATCCGGAATGAATTTGGTCGTATTTGCGTTGACGTAGATTTCTTTTGCCCCCCAGCTTTCGAGGAGTTTGAGATAGTTCCACATCAGAAGGTCATCGCCAAGGTTGCTTTGTCCATAGCTACCCAGTAGTAATATCTTTCGCGCTTTCATAAGCCCCTTCTGTCGAGTTAATGTGCTGGTATGTTTGCAGTGTCCGGCCTGCAACGCGGCTCCAGGTGCGCTCTTTTTTTAGCGTGCGGGAAACGGTGTCGTACTCGTG
The DNA here is from genome assembly GCA_946480595.1 of uncultured Candidatus Saccharibacteria bacterium. The sequence goes on along the minus strand of CAMLKC010000066.1, from coordinate 982 downwards.
CCGATGTTCAAAAAAATAATTGAGTTTATTTGCGAGGCTTCCGGCAGTCCTGTCAAAAAGCAGCAACGGGTATTTTTGGAAGATCTCTTCAAATGCTACGCTGACGAGAAATGGTTTTTCGTAGCCGATGGCGAATGACATAGGACCCGAGCTCGACATGGCGGTAGTGTATGGATAGAGCGAAACATCGCTGGCGCTATAGTATGCAGTGATATCCCCTTCGGCGATAAAACCATGCCATGCGTAGTGGCCCTTTGGCAGCAGTTTTGCTGCTTTTTTCTGCAGTCGATCATATTCTTTTAGGTACGCTTGGTCGTCTTGCAGTTTTGGGTGTTTGCCAGCGCCGATAAGAAGGTAGGCATTGTTATGATCTTTTGCGTAGTCGCCAAAACCCTCAATCAGGAGGTCTATGCCCTTGTAGCCGGTAGCGTAGCCCATAAATAGCGCAACGTTGGCGTCTTGTGGGAGCTTGAGCAGTTGCCTGGCTTCGCTTTGCGCCATGGTGTGTAGCGGTTCGACACCATGCGGTATGACAACAATCTTTTCAGGCGAAATGCCGTAGCTTCGTACCATGATACTTTTGAAATAATCTTCGTGGACAATGATTCTCTTGGCCCATTTCATGAGCGGTGCATAAATTATCCTGAACGCCAGCCGCACCGCCCAGACAGGCAATCTGGAATTATTTTCTTTTACGAAAGCAGCATCAATTTTATGCGGATCAACGACGCCGTGCAACGTAATGACCACCTTGTCGCGCCACAAAAAAACAAGCCACTGTAAAAGATACGCCGTCGCAATGCCGCCAAACAGCGCTAGTTCCTGCTGAATGTGCACCACGTCAGGGTTAGCCTGTTTTAGCGCGGCATGTATTTTGGTGATGAACCCGGGGTTCTTCTCAAACACCCGTCGGACTTCTATGCCGTCTTCTTGGTAGGATTTTTCGTTGCCGCCAAGTGTTTCGCAAATGACTGTTTGCTGG
>CAMLKC010000065.1 GCA_946480595.1 uncultured Candidatus Saccharibacteria bacterium | reverse complement strand
CGTGCAATTTGACCCTACGAAGCGTTACTTTGAAAAGGTCGGAAACGAATTGGTCTTTACAACCCGGGCTGGTTTGCCTTTGGTACGCTATAACCTCAAAGATACAGGGGGTGTCCTCTCATTTAATGAGGCAACCGCTCCTATTCAAGATAGGCTTTTCCCTCTAGCAAAGGCGAATGATATTGATGTTGAACGCTGGAATAGGCCGTTCGTGTACCTTAACGGGCGCAAAGACTTTTCGGTCACGATTTACGCGGTTAATATCTATCCCGAAAATATTAAAGCGGCGTTAATTGACAAGCGGGTTCAGCGTTGGGTAACGGGTCGGTTTACGATGGCAACGCATAACTATTCGGACATGGATCAGTATTTTGAAGTTAATGTGGAGCTTGCCAAGGATTTTGTGGTGAAAGCACAGCACCAGGCTCTTATTGAAGAGATTGTTTTAGAGAAACTCAGCAAGCTCAACACTGAATTTCATAAGCTCCACGCGGCAATTGGAGTCAAGGCGCTTCCGCGAGTGCATCTGGTAGAGTTCGGCAATCCCGACTACTTTGCCAAGGGCGTCAAACACAAATGGGTTAAGAAAGGATAAAAGGATGGGACAAGGTAAGTTAACCGCAGCGGATCACAGTGCAGAATGGCCCGAAAGCCTAAAGAAACTTGCCAAAAAAGCTCATCATGACGGCGAAAGCTGGCAGCCGGAAGTTATTGAAATGCACCAGCGCGGTGCTGCTAAAAAACTCGATGAGCTGTTGGAAAAGTACACCGTCCGACAAATCATCGACAACTACGACGAACAGTATGCCGAGCTGATAGTGAGCCGGCATCCACAGCTATACCAGTCGAGTCTCGACGTAAAGCGCGAGTCGCTTAAAGGTTACCTAACAGCTCACTTTGCCGGCAAACACTCGTGGCAGCTGGGCTCTTGGGTCTACTATCCGTGGAGCGGCAACCTGGTGCATATCCTTGAAAAAGAGTTGTTCTTGGAGTCGCGGACTATCCGCAACAAAGATCTAATTACCGCTCACGAGCAGCACAAATACGGCGAATTTACAGTGGGTTGTGCCGGTATGAGCGTAGGCAGCAACGTTGCACTGTCCCTGGCCATCTCTGGCGGTTCACAGAAGATAAAGCTAGCGGACGGCGCTGTCATTAGCGCGTCAAACCTCAATCGCATCATGACTGGTATTTACGATGTGGGCAACTCCAAGTCGCTGGTCATTGCACGCAAACTCTACGAAATGAATCCATATATGGAGATCAATCGTTACGACCAAAACATTACTAGCGAAACCATTGATGATTTCTTCGAGCAGCCATGGCCTATTCATGCGGTTGTTGATGAGATTGACGATTTGAAGACAAAAATTCTCCTGCGGATTGAAGCTAAGAAGCGTGGTTTGCCGGTTATTATGGCAACGGATCTTGGTGATGATGTCATGCTCGATGTCGAACGGTTTGACCTTAACCCTCATTTGCCGCTTTTTCATGGGCTGGTTCCGGGAGTTGAAGAGCTGCTAACGAAAGAGGTCAGTAAGCGCGAATGGCTCAAATATGCTACGTCGATTATTGGGCCACACAACGCTTCGCTCCGTATGCAGCAATCGCTGCTTAAGGTAGGAACAAAGCTGGTGACGCAGCCGCAGCTGGGGCCGACAGCCATGATGTCTGGAGTGGTAGCGGCATATGCGATTCGTCAGATAGCAAACGGCGAAAAGCTAAAAAGCGGACGTACGCTCGTTTCACTCGATAAACATTTGCGCCCCGACCTCGTGACGATGAAACACCGCCGTTCCCACAAAAAGCACACGCAGCAGCTAAAGCACGCGCTTAAGTCGATGTAAGCTCGTCGACTTCCAGGCGAGGTGATGGCCGAACGGGGTGCGTCGCCTTGCCGATACGGATCATAGTCTGTAGCCGAGCCGTTGTGTCGAGCATTTTTTCAATATCTTCATGGAAACTCGCCGCTTCGATAGGGGCGGCAAGCGTACTTTGGGCGAGCCCGCTTTTGGTGATTTCGAGCGCAACACGAAGATAGCCGCGGCCAGCGCTCAGCCAAAAGCTCGGGACGTCGCCGTTGGTCCCAATAAAGACCAATGCCGACGCGTCATTGATCCGCTGCTGATCGTGACGCGCCTTTGTAGCAAGGCCGATGCCCAGCTTGATTGACAGCTTACCAAAGACAGACCCAAATGCGCCCTCGCCTTGGGTATAGCCATGCATGCCAGTGCGCGCTGGTGACCAGTTGTAGTGAACGAGATGGTAGAGCTCATCGCGAAAGCCGGGGCTGCTAAGCGCGAGCGACATAGCTTTGAAGGTATATTCGCCGACCTTACGGATAGCCGCCTTGTCCTGCATAAAGAAGACACTTACGCCGGCGAGGTCGTTCACGGCTTGTTCGCAGGTTTTTACAAGGTCTACTGAAATTGCCGCAGGCTCCATTTTTTCGCGGTACGTTTGTCGTTTTTTCAGGGCACTCAAAATAGCAGGTTGTTGCTCATGTGTATTTGGCGTGACTTGAATGGTGGCGATAATGTCGCTGAACGAGGCGCCCTGGACCTGAGTGATCTTTGCTTTCATGCCAAGGCCCCCAGCTGCCTGTAAAAGGGCCTCAAGGCAAATCCCAAAGCTGATCCACGACTCGCGGCTGGTAGGGTCGCCGGAGTCAAGCATGCGTTCAGGAGCGACCGCAACGGAGATAGAATTGCCCTCAACGATAAACCGCCATGGCTGAGCGTTATGGACCGACGGCGCAAGCCGGGCGTAATTTAGAAGTTCTCGGATGTGGGGAGCTAATTCTTGTTTCATAAAACCTACCTACTTTATAGATTTACTATAACATCGTAGTATTATAAGTGTAATGCTTGAGCTTATCGTGCTGATACTTACTATAATCGCTAATCTTATTTTAGCGATTATAGTGTTCGTGAAAGATCCTCAGAGGGAGGTTAACCGAAGCTTCGCATTTTTTGCAACCACCCTTATAGGATGGGCGATTTCAAACTATCTTTCGGTGCATCCCGTGCTGTTTGACCAGCTCACCTGGATCCGAATCGATATATTCTGGGCGGCGATAATGACGATGGCGCTCCTGCTTTTGGCAAACATCTTTCCCTCGGGCGCCCCTTACTTTAGGAAAATTAAAGTACCCGTAATATTTATAGGTATAGTAGTCGGTATCTTAGCGCTGAGTCCATGGCTGTTTACTCATGTGGATTATTCATCAGGAAGCGCCCAGCCAGTCCCAGGGCCTGGTATTGCACCGTTCGCACTATTTGTACTTGGCTCTCTCTTTCTAAGTGTATATGTCCTCGTGAAGAGATTCATGGCACTAAAAGGCAAGGCAAAAGAGTATATCCGTTATGCCATAGCAGGTATGACGGTAACGTTCCTTTTGCTGGTCATCTTTAATTTCATTTTTGTTTTAGCTTTTCATAATACGTCGTTTATTGTTCTTACTCCCGCATTTAGTCTTTTGTTTGCTGCTAGTTTTGCGTACGGTATGGTGCGTGCTCGTCTTTTTGATATACGCTTCATTCTTGCTAGAGTCGTTGCGTATGTACTCCTCCTCCTCGTTGCGGGCGTACTCTATGGCTTCCTTGGTGCAGGACTCTCTTTCTTTATAATTGGCGTACAGCCAAGTTTGGCACAGATTCTTGTCTCCACGGCTGTCGTAGGCTTTTTAATATTGTTTGTCGAACCGCTTCGGAGGTTTTTCAATCATATTACACGGGCGATCTTTTATCAGGATGACTATGACACGAAGGACGTCCTAGATGAACTTGCTACCATTCTTGTCCATTCGTCACAGACCAAACCGTTAGCCGTCGGGGCGCTTACTATATTGAGAAAAGCTCTAAAATCGGAATTCATCACACTCATCCTTATCGATGAAAATGGCGCTAAGGCAGGCAGGCATATTAATGTTGGCCATAGTCCCTCGATGATCGCTTCTATTAAGCCCGAACAACTCCGCCACCATGTGGCCGACGTAGTTAGTATGGATGCTGTAGAGGCGCCATCGGATCGATTTCATCAAGAGGCACAGGAATATGGTATTGCTACGATTGTACGATTAGAAACACGTAGTGAGATCGTGGGCTACTGTTTATTAGGGTATAAATCGACTGGTAGCGCGTATTCCCAACGTGACATCGATCTCATCCGTATTACTGGTGATGAACTGGCTGTGGCGATTCAGAACACTATGCGGTTCGAGCAGATCCAAGGTTTTAACGCGACACTGCAGGAGCGTATCGAGGAGGCGACGAAAGAGCTTCGCACTAGCAACGAGCAGCTGCAGCGCCTCGACGAAGCTAAAGATGAGTTCGTCAGCATGGCTTCGCACCAGCTACGCACGCCGCTGACGAGCGTGAAGGGCTATATTAGCATGGTGCTTGAAGGTGACGTGGGCAAAATTACCAACATGCAGCGCCAGCTCCTAGGCGAAGCATTTACCAGTAGTGAACGGATGGTTCATTTGATTAACGATTTTCTTAATGTTTCGCGGCTGCAGACAGGCAAGTTCATGCTGGAAATAAAGCCAATCGACCTAGCAAAGGTCATCACCCAGGAGGTAGAGAGTCTCCAGACAACAGCAAATGCGCGTGGTCTCAAGTTGCAATACCGTGCGCCGTCGACTTTTCCGATCCTCTATATCGACGAAGGCAAGATACGTCAGGTGATTATGAACTTTATCGATAACGCAATTTACTATTCTAGCGAGGAAACCTCTATTCATATTGAGCTGACGACTGAGGGTGGTGACGTGGTCTTTAGGGTAAAAGATACTGGAATCGGCGTTCCAAAGTCGGAGCAATCACATTTGTTTACGAAGTTCTTCCGTGCCACGAACGCGCGCAAGCAGCGCCCTGACGGTACGGGTGTCGGTCTGTTTTTGGCGAAAAAGGTTATTGTCGCGCATGGCGGAAGTATGGTCTTTGAGTCAACCGAAGGCGAGGGGAGTACATTTGGTTTTAGGCTCCCGGTTAAAAAGCTAAGCGTTGCTCACGATACGGACGAGCTCAATAAGTAGCCAGGCGACAATGATTGCGATGCCAACGCCAATGAGCACGGGCTTTGCGATACGCTTTTTCTCGAACCACCATTGCTGAGCTTTATTGCGATTAGCCGCGCTGATGCGCGTGACGGTCGGCCGGCTGGTAGCGGCATCTTGACCGGTGTAGATTTTGTTG
>CAMLKC010000064.1 GCA_946480595.1 uncultured Candidatus Saccharibacteria bacterium | reverse complement strand
GGAGTCCCGATGTCGCCGCTACTTACGGCAAACGCTTTGTATCCTAATTCGTCCTGCATGAGCGAAGCTAGTAGGTCTGCGGTGACAGTGCTATTCATAGCGACCTTGTCCGAAAAGCCGAATCCAGGCAATGAAGGAACGACTACATGGAACTTCTCGGAAAGCAGCGGAATGACTTTGTAAAAACGGTAGAACGAATCTGGCCAGCCATGAATCAGCAATAGCGGAGTCGCGTCAGGATTGGCGCTTTTGTGGTGAATAAAGTGCATCTCAGTACCCTTAACATCCGCCGTAAAGTGGTCGAACTTGTTCAGATTTTTTTCTGCCGTACGCCAATCGAACGAGTCTCGCCAGTAATTTACGAGCTTCTTCATGTAGGTAAGGTCGGTGCCATAGCTCCAGCCCGCATCCTTCGAGGCCTGCGGGAAGTGTGCTGTGTCTAGGCGCATTGCAAGCTCATCAATTTTTGCTTGCGATACATTGATAGTAAATTTTTTAGCCATTGTTTTTCTCCTTTTAATGGTTATATGTGTATTTAACCAAGACGAGGAGAAGATAGATTGTAAATAATGGCCAATTTATTTTTTGCTGCGAGCAATAACTTGAGCAGGCGTCAGCCCTATTAGTGCTTTTACCGCTTTCGTCATATGAGCCTGATCGGTATAGCCAGCCTCTATTGCCGCTTGAGCAATTGGCGTACCTTGTTGGAGTAATTGTGTAGCATGTTGCGCCCGCTGTATCTGATGAAAGAAATACGGACTTAGGCCTGTCGTCCCCATCGTGTGACGGCGGAGTGAACGGTCGGAGACACCATTGACATGATCATTACTTAAGGATGAAACGACAGAGTTAACTAGTAGTATGCCATTGCTAATCAACTCATCAACGAATACTTCAGCAGAATCAAAATCGGGAATCTTAAAAGAATGGCCTCCGATATCAACATAAGCGACGTTATCTTTACTTAATGTACGTTGGCTATCGACAATATCCTTGCCTTTGATGTCTCGCAGGAATACGCCGGGTTTAAGAGCGATACCGACGCTATCTATGCCAGCTACATAAGGTACTTGTACGGCGTGTTTACCGATGCCATTAACGGTTACTCGTACTTTGCCGTCTACTCTAGATATTATGATATCCCAGTTGCCATCTAGTCCGGCCGTAAAAACACCGTCACTCGTAGTATAGGTATGCCAGATCTTGTCGACGTATAGAGAGTCCGAATGTTTGTCTTGGTAGGTAAAGCTCATATGATGTATTAAAGTATATCATTTGACAATTTGTCTATCACTGTCTATGTTCTTAGCTCATTAATTGTATATTTACATCTAACGAAGAACACCCCGTCCGCAGCGCGGACACGAGGGGTGTTCTTCGCCTGTGGACAGGGTGGTTGGTGATGGATGGAGCTAGGCCAGCGCCCCGACGAGACCCGTCATCGTGTCGCGAAGCTCGCGGCCGATCTCAGAGGTTTCGAAGCCGAAGATGCCGGCGACATCGTTGATCGAAGCGATCTGCGTGATGACGCCGAGCTCGTTTGCGAAGCCGAAGACCGCACTGCCGTCCGGCACGCGCATGTCCGTAGTGATGACTTCGGCCACCAGGTTGACGTCGCCCATGGTGGGCTCGGAGTACGAGGCGATCACCGCCTGGTTGTACTCCATAGGAGTGGCTTTCGGCAGTGCGCGCAGTACGAGAATAACGTTCATGGTGGGGTTACGACTCCCTAGTTCGGAGGTTAGATAGCTCCAACGCTATCTTCTTAATAATAACATGATCTTCAATATTAGTCAATAGCTTAGGTAGCATAAGCAGGAAGAGGTATCTCGTTGTTTTTTAATTCTTAGGAATAAACGAGGTCAGATGTTTTATAGTTTGGTTGTTCTGCATCTCTATCAAAAAATCAAACTAAAAATACCCCGTTCTTATAGAGGTATCTTTATGAATTGGTAAAATAATCTCACTTGGCTGGGGATAAAGAACGATTATAGAACTTTAATAAGGGTGGATGGCTTAAATCTGACCGAAGAGGAGGAGAGCAGCGATATAAGCGAGAAAAGTCGAATAATCTGGATTTCGACCATGTTGCTTCTAAAGCATACCCACCGGACAAATAAAAGACAGACATTAATTTACTGAAGTGCTACGAGATGTCAATAGGCCGACTTGAAACAACCGGAACTATAGTTGAGATTCTCGGCCTCCTAACGGATGGGTTAACTCCTTTGGTTTCAAGATACTCTACCAACTCCTTTGCTAAGTATGGAGCCTCGGTCATTTTACCTGGAAAGGCGCAGGTGTATGTCTCCGAGAGAGGGAAAACTTCTGCTTCGACTCCTGGTCTTCTAGGCCCTTCCCCTTTTTGTATGCCGGGTTTTATGCAGGCGATTCCTTTGGCTATATTCTCGTAAGCAATCGCTTGTGGCGCTAATTGACCGAGTACTTCGATAATACGATCAACACGCTCTTGCTCTACAGTATAATCCGGAAAGAAGACTTCTGTGGTATCGAGATTGAGACCAGCAATACTGCTATTGCCGTGGTTCATAAAATTAATTCCATAGCTATCAATAGAGAAGTAATTATACCTAGTAAATCGTGGCAAACAAAGAAGATGAGCCTTAAAATACCGTAGGTTTAGGTCTGTATTGAAGTCTCTCATCAATTCACCGGTCCCACTTCCGGCCGTAATGATAAAATGATCTGATGCAAGAGTCTGTTCCCCCTCACTTTCGGTTAGCAGCGTAGCAGAGCCTTCATCCTCCGACCTAAAAGCCACATTTGTAAAAATATTAGCTCCATGCTCAATTATGTAGTGAGCCAACTTGGAGCACAGCAACCTCGTATTGACGCTTTTGTCGGCTACTTTATAGATATTCTCAATCTGTTGCGAATCTAATCTTTCTGAACCTGTGAATGCGTCGACGTCGACTATCTGCTCATGATCAATGTTGGCCTTACGCCAGCGATCAAGCGCACGTCGTGCCATGAGACCATCACCTAGAAGCGCGTATGTATCCTGCAATTCTAGGCTCTCGGGCGCAAACTCTGTAACTTGGTCGTTGCTCCACCTAATCTTCTCCATGACAGCCAAGGCTGTATCATCATTCTCAAGTATAGCTCCATGATATGCACCGCTATGGAGCCAGCCTTCATTTCGAACAGTCGCCCCATTCGCAAGTTGGCTGGACTTTTCCACAACGTTCACTGAATAACCCCTATCAACCAGGTTCTTCGCTGTCCATAGACCCGCAATGCCACCACCTATGATGGCGACATCTGATCGTAGTTCACTCACTTGGGCCGTTCCTTCCAATAGTAATCAACTTTTTATGATCTTAACATAAAAATTCTACAAAACAATCTGTATGCGTTATCCTAGAGGTATGACTTCATCTAAAACTGATCAATCACAAATTTATCCCTGGAAGACACTTTCTTCAGCAATAGCTCTTGATGAAAAATGGTTTCCCGTTCGCAAAGACACGGTGCAGCTTCCCTCCGGTAAGATAGTAAATGATTTTTTTGTTTGGGAATCACCCCACATAGTAGTAGCCGTACCCCTGACGAAGAATGGCGAGTTTGTACTAGTACAGCAGTATCGCCACGGTATCAATAGCATCGATTATCAGTTTCCGGCCGGTGCGCAGAGTAAAAGAGACATCGATTCAGAGGCTGCGGCGCGAAGAGAACTAGAAGAGGAGACCGGTTATATTGGAGGAGATTGGACGCACCTTTGCCAAGTATCCCTCTTTGGACATAAGATGACTGATTTAGAAGATCTATACCTTGCCAAAGATGTGGTACCTGAGGGAATACGCCTAGACGATGAGGATGAACCAATCAGAGTCGTCACTAAGACTCCTGCCGAGCTACGTGAGATGATAGCAAACAATGATATCAAAAGCGCGGCTTCATTAGCTGCCGCCATGCTAGTGTTGGATAAACTAAACTTGTAGTTTTAGAGAACTCCATGAAAGAGAGAAACCTTTCGTCGCATTACGACGAGCTAGTTGATAATGTTCTGGATAAAGATAAACTCCATTCGGATGGTATTGCGGTTAGTACAATCCCCTCGCTCATGGAGCGAACAGATGGGCCGAGCGTGTTTGAAGAGGGAGAGCGATTCAGTGGACTTGAAGTACACGGCCCTGCGGAGGCTTGTATTACCACTGTCGCTTCACCTTATGTCCATCCGGTCACGCCAAGGGATAAGATATTACAGATCGCTGAAAAGACTATAGGCCAACCCGTCTACCTACCTGAGGGTTTGAATAATATTCCAGAACTGCCCTTGCATCTTATAGTGTGGTGGCGTCATAAAAAATGGGATGATGATGGCCAGGCGGGTATTTTAAGGATTGTCGAAGAAGGCTCGTTGCAAGAGCGGAGAGACTTCTGTGAGATTATTGCGACTCAAACAGCGCGTGCAGCGCAGATAATACATAAAGCAAGCGGACGCAAACCATTAATCCAGAGTTCGTGGGGCCATGCAACTCCAGGTGAACGAGCAGAGTATGGTAAAAGTAGGGGCGGTCCAAGTAATAAGCACGGTCATCTGCATGTGCTTGATTTGGTTCCCGAAGAACAGAATGTAGAGCATCATAAAGACCTGCTCAATAAGGAAAAGCTGAATCACTTTGGTCCATGGAACTCTTTAACGCACGAGAATCTGAGCGTACCCGTCGCTCGGGCTATAGGCCTCGCTGCTCAAAGCCAATTATCGTGTACACATGTGACGGCAAAAGATTTCAGCGAAGTTTATATTGGTGCTAATAATGCTATCGCACACCGCGACGGCTACAGGCTAACATTTGATCAACCGACTGATCTCTCTGAAGTGTTTAACTGTCTCATGGAAATTGCAGGCGTTATCGAGTCCTTTTACCAGGAAGTTGGGGGTCATCATGCCGATTATTACAAATATTCTGCAGATTCTAGTATTCAGGCGGAAGCGGCTCGAGAGATTACCAACAAGGCGATTCAATTTGGTTTCACGAGCGAGGAGGCAGAACGTTTTACTACTTTTTCTCTACGTATTCGACCTACTTACGGTCAGCTGAAGAGTTGGCAACAAGAACTGGAAACACACCGAGAGGACGAAGAAAGTCTGATGCTTATAAATGAGCGCGTATTGCGCTACGAAAGAATAGCAAGAGCTTTAGGTGCTTCAACCGCTCGTGCGCCCTATATAAATCTGATAAAAGACATGGTTACTCCGGC
>CAMLKC010000063.1 GCA_946480595.1 uncultured Candidatus Saccharibacteria bacterium | reverse complement strand
ATCGTCGGCGCTGGTGCTGGCAACAAAATGGAGCTGCTCACTAGCATTCGCACCAAGCCGCTGCGCACGCAGTTTTACCTGTGACGCCGACTCCTCTCCGCTGGCATAAAGAACGGCCTTGCCTTTAGCGACATTGCTCGCCACCTGAAGTAACAGCGTGCTCTTGCCAATACCTGGCTGTCCGGCCATCAGCATGACACCGCCAGGTAGAATCCCGCCGCCCAGTACTTCATCAAGGTCGACGTATCCCGTTTGCATGCGTACAATATCGTCTTCGGCCGTAATAGACTGCATATTTTGCGGCGACAATACACGGCCGCTGTGGACACTCTTTGCAACAGCAGATTTACCGTTAGAAGCAGCTACTTGCTCGACAAGCGTGTTCCAGTCACCGCAATTCTCACATTTTCCGGACCATTTTGGATAAGCGGCGCCACAATTTTGGCAAACGTATTGAGTTCTCGTCTTAGGCATTGTCTTTATTATACTACGGTCTGGTCACGCTTTGCACCGGCTCAAGGCTGCTATCGATACTTTGGTTCAGTGCTTCGGACTGGCTGACTACTTGTTTCAACTCTTCACGCAGGCCGTTGTAGGTGGCGATTTTCATGTTAAGGGTGTCACGCATCATATCGAGCTGAGACGCCCTTGCGACAAGCGAAGCACGCTGGGCGTCAAATGCCTCCTTACTCGGAAACCCATCGTCACTGTTCGCTCGCTGGTTAAATTCGGCTATATCAGCATTCAGAGTATCTATTTCAGCATTAAACTCTTGGCTCTCTTGTGTGATTGTCGCTTTTAGATCCGCCATCTCTTTAGAAAGAGATTCTCCTTTTGCCTGCAGTTCGGCGAAAACACTGGCGTAGTTATCGTGCAGCGCCAGCACCTTTCTGCGATCGGTAAAGAATTTTTTGTAGTACTGCTCGAGAGCAGGGTTAACTGTCGCAACCTCCGTTCCGATAATCGAATGAAGTTCGTTGTCACGCTCTCCCGGTTCTGTTCGGTCGTAAAAGGCAAAACGCTCAGCCAGCTCTTTGTCGCTCTTTAGCTTGGCGTACTCGTTTTCAAGGAGCTTATTGACTGCTTTCTTTTCACTATCACCGAGTCGCGCATAGGCAGCGTGCAGCATTTCGTGTGCCGCCGTCACCTCTTTAATGCCGTCGAGCTGACGGTTGGCGACATTGTAAATGAAAATATTTTTGCCATTATAACAGCCGAGGATCGCGGTGCTCTCCTCTTTGCGACCACAAGACTCATTGAATTGTTTCGCCGCCTCTATAGCCGGGCGACTCGTGTAGAAATAGAATTTGCCGGTATTATTCATGCCGGAACGATCGGCAAGCTGAGAGACGGCCGCTGGAGGCTTATATTGCCATACCGCTATCTGGTCAACGATATATTGCCGGTTAAGGACGAGTAGCAGTGCAGCAGCAAGCGAAAAAGCAGTAACGAGCAGTGCGACGACATGCCCATTGCCGCGGCTACGCTGTTGGAACTGTCTCGTGTTCGACATCTACAACTATTATGCCTTTTCGTGCGCCTATTTCCAAGACGCTTCCCTTTTCATATTCACCACTCAGAAGGCCGTCTGCGATTTGATGCTCAAGCAAATCTTGAATGGCACGGCGTAGCGGACGGGCGCCATACTTTTCGCTATAGCCTTTTTCGATCAATAACCGCTTTGCCGAAGGCTTAACAACCAGGTGAATGCCCTTACGGACGAGGCGGTCGCTCAACTCTTCTATAAGATTATCGAAGATCTTACCGATCTCCTTCCGGGTAAGCGCCCGGAACGTTACGACGGCGTCAAACCGGTTAATGAGCTCGGGGCGCATCATTTTCGACAATGCTTCTTCGGCGGCAGCAGCGTTCTCTTCATGGATAGTATCAAGGTGTTCTTGGTCTGACTTACTGCTAACATGGAACCCGAGGCTGGACTCTTTTGCCATGCGCTCGGTGCCAAGATTGCTCGTCAGAATGACAATGGTATTCGTGAAATCGACCGATCGTCCCTTGGCATCTGTCAACTTGCCGTCCTCTAGAAGCTGGAGAAGCAGCTGGAATACATCACGGTGAGCTTTTTCAATTTCGTCGAATAACACCACGCTGTAAGGCTGGCGACGGATCTTGTCGGTCAATTTGCCGCCGTCTTCATATCCGACATATCCGGCCGGCGCACCAAGGAGTCGGCTAGTATTGTGCTTTTCACCAAATTCGCTCATGTCGATCTTTACAAGCGCGCTTTCACTGCCAAAAACTTCGCGGGCAAGTACTTTCGCGAGTTCAGTCTTACCAACACCAGTAGGGCCCATGAAAACGAATGAACCGATTGGCCGCTTGTTACTAGCCACGCCACTCCTGCTTCGGCGGATGGCGCGGGCGACTTTTTCGACGGCTTCGTCCTGACCAATAATGAATTTGCCAAGGTGCTTTTCGAGCCGGCGAAGTAGTTTTGCTTCGGATTTTTGTACCCGTTCCGCGGGCACACCCGTCATTGTCGCAATAGCCTTGGCGACATCGTCATCGGTCAGCGTGATAGGGGTTTTGTTTTCATAGTCGGCTTTTGTTTCGTCTATTTTCGACGTAATCTGACTGATACGTGTCTTGTATAGCGCAGCGCGCTCGTAATCTTCGCCGACGACGGCTTCTTCCATTTTTTCGTTCAGGTTTTTTAGTTGTCGGGTGAAGTCACGGAGCTTGCTTGGCTTATGGCCAGAGCGTACGCGCACCAGCGCCGCCGCCTCGTCAATCACATCAATTGCCTTGTCGGGCATAAAACGTTCACTGACATAACGGTCAGCCATATATACCGCGTCCTCGACAAGTTCGTCACTCATAGAAACATTGTGATATTTTTCGTAGTAGCTGCGGAGGCCTTTAATAATGGCGACGGTGTCACGGAGATTAGGTTCGGGCACAATAATTGTCTGGAAGCGACGCTCCAGCGCGGTGTCTTTTTCGATATGCTTGCGGTACTCGTCGAGCGTCGTCGCACCAATAAGATGCAGTTCACCGCGTGCGAGTGCAGGCTTCAGCATGTTCGCCGCATCGAGCGCGCCTTCGGCTGCGCCAGCCCCAACGAGTAGGTGCAGCTCGTCTATAAAGATAATGGTGTTTTTTTGTTCTCGAAGTTCATCAACAACTTTCTTTAACCGCTCTTCAAACTCGCCGCGGTATTTGGTGCCGGCAATCATAGCCGCGAGGTCAAGCTGAATTACTCGCTTATCGAGCAGGTGGTCAGGAACATCTTCACGGGCAATCCGCTGCGCTAGCCCTTCGACAATCGCCGTCTTGCCGACACCCGGTTCACCAATGAGCACTGGGTTGTTCTTGGTGCGACGGCTTAAGATCGTTACCATGCGCTCTTCTTGGTCATTGCGACCAATAACAGGATCGAGCTCGCCGGCGCGCGCTTTCGCGGTCAGGTCGGTTCCAAACGCCTCTAGCGCACCGCCGCCACCACGCTTTTTCTTTGGCTGGACTGTCGCGCCAGCATCACTCGCCTCTTCGTAGGCGTTATTTTGACGGTCAAAAAATTCTTCGAGGTCGCTCGTGATTTCACTGACGTCAACGCTCATATCGCGCAGCAGTACGGTCGCACGGGCGTTCTTTTGGGTAAGAATGCTGTAAAGGATATGCTCGGTACCTAAGTAATCCTGATGGAATTCCTGAGCTATCTCCCAACTCATTTTCAGTGTCAGCTTGGCCGTTTCAGACAAACCTTTTGCGCCAGTGCTGACCACCAGATTGCGCGGTGTCAGATTCAGAGCAAGCTCGGCTCTGTCGAGCGTCACGCCGGCATCGGCTAGAACTTTAGCACCCACGGAAGACCCTTGGGCAAGTACGCCAAGGAGCAAATGTTCGGTTCCAATATAAGCACTGCCGTAGCCGCGGGCTATTGCGTCTGCATGCTGCAGACTTGTCCTCGCGTTATCGGTCAGGTGCGATACGAATTCTGCGAAATCATCTGCCATATCTTTATTATCAATCCTCCCTGTGGCGAGCGCAAGCGTTTTATCCGACAAAATTCATGCTCACCGTTTACTTTATTTAGTATATGACAAAATTAGCACTCAGGTCAATAGAGTGCTAACTATTCCATTTGACAACAATAAAACCGCAGAGATACACTGTAACCATGACCGATATTACTTCACCGGCGCTCAAGATTTCACATCTCACCAAGCGCTACGACAGCAAACATGGTATCTACGATATTAACCTAGAAGTCGCCAAGGGCGAGGTATTTGGATTTCTCGGCCCTAATGGCGCCGGCAAATCCACCACCATCAACACCATCCTTGACCTACTGAAACCACAGGAGGGCAGCATTACAGTCCTCGGGCTTGATCATCAGAAAGACATGAAAGCAGTCCACACCCGCCTCGGCTATCTTTCCGGGGACATGGAAACCGATCCGTCACTTACTGGTAAACAATACCTGAGCTACGTTGCGCACCTGCGCGGCGGCATCGACCAAAAGATCATCGACGACCTAGCCCACCGGTTAAAAAGCGACGTAACAGTAAAAATCCGCCATCTCTCGCGGGGCAACCGGCAGAAAATAGGTCTTATCGCGGCGCTGATGCACGATCCGGATATTCTGATCTTGGACGAGCCGACCAGCGGCCTAGACCCGCTTATTCAGGCTGAATTCAATGCTATCATCCGCGAGCACAAGGAACGTGGCAAGACAACCTTCATTTCGTCACATGTTCTTAGCGAGGTACAGTCAATTTGCGACCGGGTCGGGTTTATTAAAGACGGCAAGCTGATCCAAGTTAACACGCTGAAAGAACTCATGAAAAGCACGTCGCGAAACGTAGCCGTTCATTTCAAATCCAAGGTGCCACGCGAGAAAATTGCCGCACTAAAAGGAGTCACCAAGCTCAAACACGAAGGCGGCATGCTCGCCTTTACATTTGGCGGCGACATTAACCAGCTTATGCAGGTACTTGCCGCACACCCTATCGATAATATTGAAATTGCCGAGCCCGATCTCGAAGAGCTGTTCATGAATTATTACCGTTCGGAGGAAAACGATGTTTAGGTCTGTCTTTACTAAGTCACTGTATAGCCTGCGTTGGCAACTGCTCGGCTGGAGCCTCGCCGTCGGCCTGACCGCTTTTATTACCATGGCACTCTACAACTCATTTAACCAAAACGGCATCGAGGACATCGTGAATTCTATGCCCGAGTCGCTCAAACCGCTCATCGGTTCAGTTGCCGACTTTAAGACCATCCCGGGCTATATCGGCCAACAGGTCTTCGGACCAAATATCATCATACTGACAATCATTATGTCCGTTCTGCTATTCGTCGGCATTAGCGTCAATGAAGAGGATGACCGTCGGTTGCAGACACTTTTGAGTTTACCGGTGACACGGACGAGCGTCTACTTTCAGAAATGGCTCACGGTACTCGTGGTCATTGCGACTGTAAGCGTCTTTATCGTACTAGGGCTCACACTAGGCCTGCTTGTGGCGGACAAATCGGCCGATAT
>CAMLKC010000062.1 GCA_946480595.1 uncultured Candidatus Saccharibacteria bacterium | reverse complement strand
GCACGTTCGACTTTACTCCTTGGGCACCGCTCATTTTCACGTCTTCTGTCACTGGACAGAACGTTACCAAGCTGTTTGACCTAGCGCTCGACATCGATGCCCGCCGCAAGCAGGCGACCAAGACCCGCGTACTAAACGACCTCTTGCAAAAAGCCGTCCAAAAGCACCCGCCGGCAGGCCTCAAGAACACCCACCCGAAACTCCGCTATATCGTCCAGACCGATACGATGCCGCCATGGTTCGTTATTTACGGCTCTAACCTCAAGTTCGTCCATTGGAGCTACAAGCGCTACCTCGAGCGCCTTATCCGCGAAACCTACAACTACGCCGGCACGCCGTTAAAACTCAGCTTCCGCGACGAAAAGCAGATCAAAGCCAACAAAGAACGTATCGCACAAGGCAAAGCGCCAGTCACTAAAAAATACAAGCAAGAAAAAGAAGCCGAAAAACAGGGAGAATAGGCACCCGGAGGCACTATGAAAATCATCTTCGCCCAAGGTAACCCCGGTACTGAATTTACACTGACCCGCCACAACGTCGGCTTTCATTTGATTGACCTGTTTGCAAAAGAGCAGGGGGCTGCGTTCACCGGCAAGTCCAAGTTTCATGCCGACATCGCCGAGACAAGTATAGGCGGCGAGAAAATCCTGCTCGTCAAACCGACAACTTACTATAACGAAACCGGCCAGTCCGCCCGCGCGTTGGTAGATTTTTACAAAGTAAACCCCGCCAGTGACCTTTTGGTCATCCACGACGACCTGGCATTGCCTTTTGGCACCATCCGCACGCGGCCTACGGGGAGCGATGCGGGCAATAACGGCATCAAGTCGCTAAACGCGCACCTGGGCGAACAGTACGGCCGTATCAGGGTAGGTATCTACAATGACCTGCGCGACCGTATTTCGGACGCCGACTTTGTCCTGGCTAAGTTTACCCAGGAAGAGGCGGAGCAGCTGCCTGCTCTATACGACCACGCCAAACAGTTCGTACAGTCATTTGTTGACGAGGAGTTTCCGTCGACAAAAGTCACTCTTTAAAGACCCAAAATCCGCCCGAGCACTTCTATCGGTACACTACCGTAAAATGCTCAAGGGCGGATATTTTGGTTGGATTCTCGGCTCAACGAGGCTAAGGCGTCCTACGCCGGCGATTGCCAGCGATATTTCCGGAATCAAACGCATAAAAGCGTTCGATGGCCATACCTTTTCACGCCTCCTTGTCTGCCGGAATTACCTTAGTTGGTTATATCATGTCCAATTTAACAGATCAAGTGAGATATTTCACATCTGTTAAAAATACCTATTTTTTGGGACTTAAAAAGCGCCAGGTAAGGGTGGGCATCACCTGGCGCCATTTAACCCTTTAACGCACCCCTGGGGGTAAAGCGTGACCCACCTCACACAATCGGAGGTCCGCCGGTTAAAGGGATTAGTATGCACGCAATGTTTTTGAGTTAAAAAGTGGAGGGTAGAATACTTTATAACGCATTGCGCACAACCTAACATAAGTTAGAATAGGGGGTATAAGGTACGTTTGGTTGAACTCGCAGAACTCAACCAATCGTGTTTGATAGTAGCACGAATTTGACATAAAGTCAATACTTCTTGAAACATTTCGAATGAAAATCAATAGAGTCACCCCTGAAAAGCATAAGTACCTACACCTATTAGGGGTAATTCCAGCGGCTCCCAAAACCATCTTTTTTACGGGCACATTACCGGCAAAAAGAGTCCCTACGGTCGCCATTATAGGGACGCGAAAACCCACGCCGTACGGCAAAGAGGTCGCCCACAAACTGGCCTATGAACTTGCCGCAAAAGGCGTGATTGTCGTCAGTGGCCTTGCGCTCGGCATAGACGCTGTCGCGCACCGCGGCGCCCTAGAAGCCGGCGGCACCACGCTTGCCGTATTAGCCAACAGCGTCGATTCAATTTATCCGCGCACCCACGAATCACTCGCAAAAGAAATTACCGAGAATGGCGGGGCGATCCTCAGCGAATACGAACCGCCGACAGCTGCACGAACCTACCAGTTTTTGGCGCGCAACCGCATCGTGAGCGGCTTGTCCGACGCCGTTATTATTATTGAAGCCGCCGCCCGCAGTGGCACGCTGTCGACCGCCGCGCATGCGCTAGAGCAGGGCAAGGAAGTTTTCGCCGTCCCGGGCAACATTACCAGCCCGCTCTCAGCCGGATGCAACTCACTGTTAAAACAGGGGGCGCACCCCGCCACCTGCGTGGAAGACATATTGGAAATCATTGCGCCCGAGCTGCTCTCGGCTCAAACCATGCTTCCGCTAGGTGCAACACCGCTGGAAAGTAAAATTATCGAGTTACTACAGGCTGGCATCCGCGACGGCGACCAGCTCCAACAACTTGCCGGTGCCAGTCCGAGTGACTTTAGTCAGACCATGACAATGATGGAGATCAACGGAGCGCTCCGCGGCCTCGGCGCCAACCAGTGGACTATATCTTGACATTACAGACAAACAAGTAAATAATAATATTACGTTTTGTTGAGTGACACCAGCCATTCCGAAATTCATCCGTGGAACAGGAGGCCCACCGTGGCCAGGTCGACCAAAAAGCGGGGACCGCGCAAGCAGCAGCGACGCAGATCCCTCATCAGCACCTTCTGGCAGCACTGCGAGAAGTGCCGCACCCACACGGCAACCTACGCCAACTGGCAGACGGCCATGCGAGCCGTCCCGCTGCTGGGAGGTGATCGGGCGCTCGGGTGCATCAACCGCTTCGGCGGCATCCACCTCGCCGTCGCGTGAGGTCATCTGCCCCGACAGCCCACCACCGTCCACGAAGGCCGCCCGGCCTAAAAAACCGGGCGGCGTTCTTTTTTTGGTATTTACAAAACGGCTAATGTTGCATACTATGGGTCACTAGTGCTTTACTAACTAAAGCGTAATCATTTAGCGGCCGAAGTATTATATATGAGCAAAAACCTAGTTATCGTCGAGTCACCAGCCAAGGCAAAAACAATCGAGAAATACCTCGGTCGTGATTTTGTTGTTAAAAGCAGTATTGGTCACATTCGCGGCCTGCCGTCTAAGAACGGTAGCATCGACGTAGCAAATAACTTTGCGCCGCGCTTTGAGGTAGCTGCCGACAAGAAGAAAGTTATCGCCGAACTTAAAAAAGAAGTTAAGGCTGCCGATACCGTCTGGCTGGCAAGCGATGAAGACCGCGAAGGGGAGGCGATCGCCTGGCATCTTGCCGAGGTTCTAAAACTAGACCCTAAAACCACGCATCGTATCGTCTTTCACGAAATCACCAAGAACGCGCTCGACGCAGCAGTAAAAAACCCGCGTACTATTAATATGCCCCTTGTTGAGGCGCAGCAGGCCCGCCAGTCACTCGACTACCTGGTAGGCTTCGAGCTTTCGCCGGTACTTTGGCGCAAGGTCCGCCCACAGCTTTCAGCCGGCCGCGTGCAATCCGTTGCTGTTCGCCTGATTGTCGAGCGTGAGGCTGAAATCGACGCGCACGAAGCCGAATCGACCTTCAAGCTGACCGCAGAGTTTATTCTCGAAGACGGAACAGCACTGCCCGCCACCAGCAACAAAAAGTTCCAAACCATCGACGACGTCCGCGCTGTTTTGGAAAAATTCGCCACTAGTAACTTTTCCGTCGCCGACATCGCCAAAAAGCCCGGCACCCGCAACCCCAGCGCGCCGTTTACGACCAGTACGCTCCAGCAAGAAGCCTCGAGCAAGCTCGGTTTCAGCCCACGTAACACCATGAGCCTGGCGCAGCGCCTGTACGAAGCCGGTCTTATTACATATATGCGTACTGACTCGGTCAACCTGTCTACCCAAGCACTCGGCGCCATGACCAGCTTTATTAAGAGTTCGTACGGGGAACAATACCACCAGTTCCGTACTTTCAAAAGCAAGTCTGCCAACGCGCAGGAGGCCCACGAGGCCATCCGCCCGACCGACGTCACCAAAAGCATGGCCGGCGCCGACGCGCAGCAGCAAAAACTCTACAACCTTATTTGGCGCCGCACGCTCTCGACCCAAATGGCACCTGCTGCACTTGAGAAAACAACCATTACGGTAGCTGCCGACAACACCGATGAAATCATGGAAGCCAAGGGCGAGATCGTCATATTTGACGGCTTCCTTAAAGTCTACGGCCGCAGCGGCGACGATGTGCTTCTGCCAGAGGTGAAGAAGGACGACAAGCTAACGCTAAAAGCCGCCGAAGCAATCGAAAGCCTCTCTCGCGGTCCTGCCCGCTACACCGAGGCGTCCTTAGTCAAAAAACTCGAAGAAATGGGTATCGGCCGTCCGAGCACCTACGCCAGCACCATCAACACCATCCAGACCCGCGGCTACGTGGAACGCGGTGACCTGGAAGGGCAGGAGCGTGAAATCCAGAAGCTCGCCCTGAAAGATGGCGACATTACCCAGGTTGCTGAGAAAATCCAGTACGGCAAAGATACGGGCAAACTCTTTCCGACAGATACAGGCAAGGTGGTGACCGACTTTTTGGTCAAGCATTTCTCACGCGTCATGGACTACGACTTCACCAAAGCTGTTGAAACCCAACTAGACACCATCGCAATCGGCGAAAAAGACCGCGTAGAGGTGCTGAAGGCATTCTACACGCCGTTCCACAAGATGGTCGAGGAAAGCGCTGGCGTTTCACGCGCCGAAGCTACCCAGACCCGTCACGTTGGCGACGACCCCAAGACCGGCCTGCCGATCTTTGCCCGCTTCGGCCGTTTTGGCCCTATGCTGCAAAAGGGTGAACAGTCCGACGACCCGAAGCCTGTCTTCGCGCCACTACCAGCCGGAGCAAAGATAGAGACTGTCACCCTCGAACAGGCACTCGAAATGTTCAAACTGCCACGAACCGTCGGCACGACTAAAGATGGCAAAGAGATCAAGGCCAACATCGGCCGCTTCGGACCGTATATCGTTGTCGACAAACTGTTCGTCAGCATCAAACCGCACGACCCGATGAGCATCACTCTGGAAGAAGCGCAAAAACTCTACGAAGAGAAGCTAAAGAGCGAAGCCGAGAAAA
Source organism: uncultured Candidatus Saccharibacteria bacterium (assembly GCA_946480595.1). Next base: position 733 of record CAMLKC010000062.1, on the reverse strand, counting down.
ACATCGCTGACTTTGGCGATGGTATCAAGGTGCTAAATGGCCGCTACGGCCCGTATATCACCGATGGCAAAAAGAACGCCAAGATTCCTAAGGGAACTGAACCAAAAGACATTACCCACGAGCAAGCCAAAGAGCTGCTAGAGAAAGCGCCGGCTAAAAAAGCACGCCGCGTCATTCGCCGCAAAGCCTCGTAGCCTTACTCTTCGAACACCTCGCTATTGACTTTTTAGCATAAATGTTATAAAGTCGTTTAGTAACCCCGCCGCCTGAACTGGCGGCTCCCGTTCGTTGAAAACGAGGTGAACCTGTGAAGGTCTTGCTCTACGGCAGCCCGAACTGGAAGACCGGCCTGGACCGTCAGGTCCCGCCGGGTACCAACATCACCGTCATGCACCTCGGTCGAGGCGGCGTGACGGCGAGGGGAACGCTCGACTCCTACAACCAGGAGCGTGTGTTCCAGACCCTTGAGGTCGCGTCCGACATCCAGAGCCTCCGGCCGCGCGCCGAGGTCCAGATCGTCTGGACCGGCGGCCACAACCGTCAGCAGGACCGTTCCGGTGCCCAGCGTCCCGCCAGCGAGGCGGGGGCTGCAAACCAGCACGCTCTCACGATGGTCACGGTGGACGACAAGCTCACGATGGTGACCGAGGAGAACTCGACCAGCACGGTCGAGAATGCCATTACAAATCCGGTAGAATTAAATGCTGAATTTGGTGGCATTGCTACAGATCCA
>CAMLKC010000061.1 GCA_946480595.1 uncultured Candidatus Saccharibacteria bacterium | reverse complement strand
ACTCTACCACTACTGAAGACCTGACTTCTATGATGGAAGGCGGCCACCAATCGCAGCTCGAACTCTACAACAACACTAAAGACAGCGCGACGCCGTTTAAGGGTGAGTACAAGCTGGTAGATGTTGTTAACATGATTAACGCTGGCGACAGCATTCAGTTCGACGTACACCTTTCGTACACCGATAACCAACCTGGCGAATCAATGGGCGAGGGTACTATCGGCCGTCGTATCGTACTGGTACACGATACAGGTACAGACGGACGAATGGTCTGGAAATTTGACCGCTTCGACGAGAGCGTCGTCGCCAACTAGGCTACAGCTTTCTCAAAATAAAAGGCCCCTCATGACGAGCGGGTCTTTTATTTTTGGGTGCCTTCTGACATAATTTAGCATAACGGTTATGAAGATGAAATTACTCCTGGTATCAAGTGTCGTTCTCGCTGCTCTTGGGGTGTCATTTTTACTTTCATCAACAGCCAATGCAGCACCAGTCTGTGGCGATACCGATTTTGTCGGGCCATGTGTCACGGCAACAAAAGTATGTGACGACAAGGGTTTTATCGGTCCCTGTGCTGCGACAGACTATACGAAATTAGACTGTAACACTGCATACCAGGCAAGCCACAGCTATGAAGGCCCGAGCCGCTGTAAAGCGATTCAGGCATGTATTTCCGGGGGCGGTGAGGCTGCAAAGTGTCTTACCCAGTGGGCTACCTGTCGCGACAAGGTGTCCGATGCGCAGGGACGAATGAAATCGACTGACCGCGAAAGTTGTATCAGTACTGTCAGCGGGGCAGTGGTCGTTCCTGAACCGGCCGACGACAAAAAAACATCGTGTGCAATTGATGGTATTGGCTGGATAATTTGTCCGGTCATGCATTTTATGTCGCAGATCGTCGACCAATCCTATAAAGTAGTGGCATCGCTTCTCACCACACCAGCTGTCAGCACCAACACTAACGATGCGCTCTACAAGGCGTGGGCAGTTATGCGAAACTTCGCCAACGTCGCCTTCGTGATTGCCTTCCTGATTATTATTTACTCGCAGATCAGCAGCGTCGGCATTACTAACTACGGCATAAAAAAGATGCTGCCGCGACTTATTATTGCGGCTATCTTGGTGAACGTTTCTTATTGGATCTGTGCCATCGCTGTCGATGTATCGAATATTCTCGGTTCCTCACTTAAGGGACTATTGGAGGGGGCGGGGAATCAACTCTATACCACAGGCAGTACATCGCAATCCGGTGCCGGCGGTGGATGGGACAAGCTTACTGTTGTCCTGCTTGCTGGTGCAGGTGGTGTGGCTATCTTGTATATCGGGCTTTCAGCACTATTGCCATTACTACTTACCGCACTGCTTGCTATTGTTACCGTCCTTCTTGTCCTCACACTTCGACAAGCGCTCATTATTATACTTATTGTCGTATCGCCGCTGGCGTTTGTGGCGTACCTGTTCCCGAATACCGAGTCGCTGTTTAAAAAATGGAAGAGCTTATTCCAGACACTGCTGCTTATGTTCCCGATCATTGCCGTTGTATTTGGTGGTAGTGCACTCGCCTCGACAATTATTACCAATAGCGCAGGCGGCGACTTTATTCTTGCAACGATGGCTGCCGGTGTTACCATCATCCCGCTCTTTATTACGCCAATTGTCATGAAAGCCGCCGGAGGAGTACTTAATAGGTTCGGTGCATTCGTCAATAACCCAAACAAAGGGCCGTTTGACCGTATGCGTAAAGGTGTCGAGGGCTACCGCGGCAACCGCTCCCAATATCGCCAGCTAAAAGCCCTGAATGGCTACCGTACGCTGCCCGGAAAGGGAATAACGGCAAGGCGCGCTGCCGGCCGCGAAGCGGTGTTAAATGCCCGCAAGTCTGAACTGAACCGTGCAAAAGCAGGAGAGGTTGCCGGGCTAGCACTCGGTAACGATAAATTTGCCAACAGACTCGCTCAAGGTGGTGGCGAAGGTGCGACAGAACGTGCGCTTGCTGGCGCAATCAGCGTACAAGCAAAGCTCCAGGCCGAAGAGGTGACTGCAGCAAGTGCAATCATCAAAAACGCTAACCTGGAAGGCGATATTGGAAATCTGCAAAAACTAGCACTTGGTGGTGAGGCTAAATATACAGACCGAAATGGGATCGAGCGTACACTGTCCGCTCCTGCAGGTTCCGCTTTGCAAACAGCTGCAATTCAACAGCAGTTCAAGATTGGCGACATTCCGAGTACCGACAAGTTGGTTATGCAATCTGGAAGTATGGGCGTCGATCAGCGTCAAGCAATTGCCGATGGAATGAAATCACTCAGTAGTAAAGTAAAATACTACAGTGGCAGTGCAAGCAATGCCGTCGCCCAGGGAAATGTTAATAACGAAGGCGATCTGAACAAACTCGTAGCAGATGCAGTTGACGGTGGTAAGTATGGTGTCGAAGAACTCACTAACGGTGACCACGACGCGCTTGCCCGCGTCGCCAATGTTACCGCAGATCCGGGCTCGGTAACGTCAGACAAAGTCAGGGCCGACGGAACCGTCGAGCGTGGACACGCTATTGCCGACGAGAAAAAACAGGCGCTCCGTGCTGCTGCCACCGAAATCCGCACCAACGACAACATCAAGAATCCTTCGGAACGCGTTCAGGCTCGCCTGGGCAGCATCGAAGCTGGCACCAGATTCACGCCTTAACCTCTACCCCCCAGTCTTTAGATAGAGCTATAGATACTCAAAAATACACTAGCGAAATGATATACTTAGAGCTATATGGCCGTCTATAAGGTACCCCAAGATGTTGAGGCTGACGACAAACTGATCGGACCGTTCAGTTTCCGTCAGTTTATCTATCTCATTATTGTAGCGATTTCTATTGCTCTTGCCTGGGGCCTAAGCCGCTTACTACTGCCACTGGCTATTATTCCGCTGCCTCTCATATTGTTCTTCGGGGCTCTGGCGTTGCCGCTTAAAAAAGACCAGCCGATGGAAATCTACCTGGCCGCAGTAGTGTCGTTTTACCTGAAGCCCCGTAAACGCCTGTGGCAGCCTGACGGCATCCAATCACTCGTAGAGATCACCGCGCCAAAGGTAGTAGAAATTCAGCGCGCCAAAAATCTATCTGAAGCCGAAGCGCAGCAGCGGCTGTCGTATCTTGCTAATATAGTTGATACCGAAGGATGGGCGGTTCGTGGCGTTGATACGACCAACAGCGCTATGCAAAACGATGCCTACTACGAAGCACAGCAGCAAGAGGACGTCCTTGATGCAAGCAGCGGCGTTGCACAATCTTTTGACTCAATGATCACCCAGTCAGACCAACGACGCCGACAAGAGGTTGTCGAGCGCATGCACCAAGCACCTCAACAGCCAGCACCACCAGCCACGGGAGCGCCTCCGGTGTTTAATCCTTACGCAGGCCTAGCGCCGGCAGAACCAGCCGCCGAGGAACCGCACCTCACTTACAATCCGTACCCCGAATCTATCCACCAATCTGTCGTCAATCCCTTGGGATCACAGCCACAACCCCAGGCTCCCGTTCCTCAACCTATCGCTCAGCCAGTAGCCCAACCCATGGCGCCGCCTCCACAACCCGAGCCGGTCAATAATCCTGCAACAACCACTAGCGAAAAACCTGTTTCGCCTGATATAATAAGCCTTGCAAACAATTCCGATTTATCTATCGAGACTATCGCACACGAGGCAAACCGCATCCATCAGAAGGAGGAACAACTTCCAGAAGAGGAAGTGGTCATCTCGTTACGCTAGTCAAAAAGTAACGCAAGGGCAAGGGAAGAGTGGGAAGTGCCGCCTAATAACCAACAACCGCAGAACGTACCTAATGTACCTCAGCAGCCGAACGCCGGTTTTGCTCCAATACCCGGACAACCCGCGCCACAAGCTCCAGGCTCACAGGGTCAGGCTGCTGCCCCTAAACCTCAGCAGCAGAATACCACCCAAAACAGCCTCCTAATATCAGAAATTCGCGACGGCATGGTAATTATGAGTGACGGCAGTTTTCGTGCGGTCATCGCAAGCAAGTCGATCAACTTTGACCTTATGAGTTCACGCGAACGAGAGGGCGTGGAGTTCAGCTACCAGAACTTCCTTAACGCACTGTATTTTCCTATCCAGATTTTTATTCGTTCTCAACGCGTCGATATCGGCCCGTACATCGACAGGCTTGGAACTATTCGGCGCTCGCAGGACAACATGCTACTAAACGTGCTGATGGACGACTACATCAACTTCATTGATGTCCTCAGCCAAGAAGCAAACATTATGGACAAAAGTTTCTTTATCGTCGTGCCGTATTTCCCGGCAGGCGACCTTAACAATGTCATCAAGGAAAGCAAGGGTATCTTTGGAAAGCTCTTTGCTAAACCCCAGTCCACGGCCACAAAGATCGACAAAGTGACCTACGACAAGGCAAAAGATGAAATCAAAAACCGTGTTGATTCCGTCATAAGCGGTTTGTTCCAGATCGGCGTAAAGAGTGTCCAGCTTAATACAAAGGAGCTTGGCGAACTTTACTATAATATGTACAACCCCGACACGGCCGTCCGCGAACCGCTTGGCGATTTTGAAAACGTCACCAGCACCTATGTGCAAAAGGGAAGCGGCGAAGCACCACGCCCACACCTCCAGGAAGGCAGTATGTAATGGCAAAAAAGAAACTCGATCCGATTGATATTGCTGCGCAGCAGCGCGCACGTGAACAGGCCGAGGTAGAACAGGCATTCTTAAAGGGAATGACCACGCTGCGCGATCTCATTGCTCCAAGCAGCCTTGAAATTCATGCCAGCCATTTTCGCCTAGGCACCAAGTACGGCCGTACTATTTATATTTATGGCTATCCGCGTCAGATTTACACTGGCTGGCTAAGTTCGCTCATCAACATCGACGAAGTGCTCGATATCAGCATGTTTATTTACCCGGTTGAAAGTCAGGTAGTACTGAACAACCTGCGCAAAAAAGTGACTCAGCTAGAAGCGACAATGTCGATTAACAGCGAAAAAGGCCGCACCCGCGACCCAGGCCTTGAAGCCGCACTGCAGGACGCCGAGGAACTGCGTGACCAGCTGCAGGTGGGAGCCGAGCGCTTCTTCCGCTATGGCCTGTACGTGACATTGTACGCCGACAGCATGGACGAGCTGAGCTTTGTGCAGCACAAGATCGAGACACTCTTTGGGCAACAGCTTATTTTTAGTAAGGTAGCATCTAGCCAGCAAGAGCAAGGGTTAAACAGTACCATTCCACAAATGAGTGACCAGCTGCAGATCCGCCGCAACATGAACACAGGTGCCATCAGCACCAGTTTCCCATTCACTAGCGCCGACCTCACCCAGGAAAAAGGTGTATTGTACGGCATCAACATGCACAACAACGGCTTGGTTATTTTTGACCGGTTCTCACTGGAAAACGCCAATATGGTTGTCTTCGCTAAGTCTGGTGCTGGTAAGTCGTTTACCGTGAAGCTTGAGGCGCTACGCAGCATGATGGTCGGTTCTGACATACTGATTATTGACCCGGAAAACGAATACCAAAAGCTATCCGATGCCGTTGGTGGAAGTTATATTCGCCTCAGCCTGAATGCCGACACGCGAATTAATCCGTTTGATCTTCCGAGGGTTATCGATAGCGAAGAGGCTGACGACGCACTACGCGCCAACCTCGTGACACTTCACGGGCTCTTCCGCCTCATGCTCGGCGGCAGCCAAACGACCTCGATGGGTCAGATGATGTCGGCTCTGACACCAGCCGAAGAAGCTGACCTCGACCAGGGGTTAATCGACACCTATGCTCGCGCCGGTATTACCAGCGACCCGCTAACACACCACTCTTTGCCACCAACGATTTCCGCCCTGTACGACACCCTGCTTCATATGGGCGGTACAGGGCCAGCGCTGGCACAACGCCTTCGTAAATACACGACGGGTACGTTTGCCGGTATTTTCAGC
>CAMLKC010000060.1 GCA_946480595.1 uncultured Candidatus Saccharibacteria bacterium | reverse complement strand
AGAAGATCGGTCAAAATCTCGACTTTTTCGTTCTTGTCGCGGAATTCGATCACATCTTGTTCAACATGCTCTGCCGTTTCAGTCGTGCGAACCGATACCGTTTCAGGATTTTTCAAAAAGTCATTCACGAGAACTGAAATCTCAGGTGTGATCGTCGCGCTAAAGAATAGCGTCTGACGGTCTTCTGGCATTTCGTTCACGATCTGACGGATGTCAGGCAGGAAGCCCATGTCGAGCATGCGGTCAGCTTCGTCGAGAACGAGCGTCGTCATGTTCTTAAGCTGCAATACGCGGCGCTGCATAAGGTCTTTCAGACGGCCAGGCGTACCAATAATAAAGTGTGGACGGCGCTTTAAGTCGCGGATCTGGCGGTCAATGTTAACACCACCGACAATAAGCGTCGAGTAAAGGCCAAGACCCTTAGAAAATTCGCGGAACTGTTCGTCAATCTGCTGAGCCAGCTCACGCGTCGGAGCCATGATCAGCACGCTTGGGCGAAGTGTAATACCGCTCTGGCGTTCGATAATCGGAAGCAAGAAAGCTGCCGTCTTACCAGTACCAGTGTTTGCAAGACCGATAACGTCCTTGCCTTCAATGATATGAGGAATCGCCTGGTCCTGGATTGCACTAGGAGTATCATATCCTTTTTTAGAAATGTTGTAGTGCAGATCAGCACCAAACGGAAAGTCAGCAAACTTGTGCTTAGATTCGTAAGGAACTTCGTCAGCCTTAGTGACTGCCTTGTTAATAAATTTAGATGGGTGGATGTACTTTTTCGCAGGACCGCGATTACCGCCACCACGGCGTCCGCCGCCGAAATTACGTCCGCCTTGTGGGCGACCTTGGTTAGGACGTCCGCCACGTCGTTGTTGAAATGCCATAGTTAAATAAACCCTTTCGTTATTCTGATTGTTGGCTGTATGCAGTCAAAAAGGCATATAAACCTTTGGAGAACAGCGAGAGGATATTTCGGTGGTGGCGCCAGCTACTTCGTAGCAGTATAGTTTGCGCGCATCTTTGAAAGAAGCTCGATATTCATCGAATGCAATAAATCTATAATAGCACAAGCGCCTCAAAAAAGCAATACCGCCGGCAAAGTGATATACTCGAACGCGTGCTCCTCACGTGGAGCGTGCCTATTTTACGGGAGGTGGCAGCAATGCCGCTGTTTTTGAGCCGTCTTCGGCTCCTAAAAGACATACGCGTCGGCGTGGCCGTCGCGTTACTACTCGGCATCGCCGGAGCGAGCTATGGTCTCAATCTGGGCGGAATGACGCCACGGGCGATCGCGCTTCTGCTGGGGATCGGTCTCCTCGCGGGGACGTTCACGATCAACCTGAAGGAGCTGACGCGCCAAGACTGGAAGCTGATCGGCTGGGCCGTGACTGCCGGAGTTGGCGCCAAGGCGCTCTTCGTCGGCGGAATCGTCTTCGCCTTCACGGGCAGTCCCAGTGCATGGGTCATCGGCGTGAACGTTTCGCAGATGGATCCGCTCTCGGCAAACGCGCTGATGGACAAGTCGAGCCTCTCGCCACGAGCGAAGGACCTGCTTAAGGCTTGGGCGGCCGGCGACGATCCCTTCACCGTTGCCGCCGTGGTCGCCATGATCGCCGCACAGGCCGGGTTCCATGTCAATTTCGGAATCCCGGAAGGTGCGATCGGCGTTCACGACGCGCACACCTTCGGCGTGTACTTCGTCCAGAACTTCGCGATGATGGCGTCGCTGGTGTTCGTGTTCAAGTACGCCTACCGCGGTTCTACCGCAGCGCGGATCACTGTGATGCTGGGGCTGCTCGCCACGACCGTGTTCGTAGGGGCGCAGTGGTTCTGGATGTTCGGCATCGCGCTGACCGGTCTGTTCATGCGGCCCGATGACGCGCGCGTTACCAGCATCATCGAGAAGGTGTTGGAGCGCTGCTCGGGTATGGCGTACATGGTCGCGGGCTGCATCGTGGGACTACTCATCTGGCAGTACGGGATCGACCTGGGCCTGGGGATCGACCTGGGCCTGGGCATCGTCATTGGCGTCGCAGCCTACGCGTCCCAGATGCTGGTTGCCCCGTTGCTGATGCGTTCCCTCGGCCAAGGTTTTACCAAGACTGACCGGGGTCTGCTCGCAAGAGCACACCAGAACGGACTCACCGCCTGCTTGCTCGCGCTGAGCACCGGAACGATCGCAAGCATCCTGCCGGCGATCATCGTGACGCAGGTGCTCTACTTCCTGTTCAACCGGCAGTATGAGCGACGCCTCGCCCGTGCCGCTAGCTAGGCACACCGTCTGCGGCGAACCGCAGTATCCGCCCGCCAGCCCGGAGAAAAAATTGGCTGGCAAGAACCCTGGGAATTATCTCACCGTTACCGTAGCAGACACTGACCTGTGGTCAGAACCCATATCAGCACCTACTTCATACTCTTTCGTCTCAATATCCTCAGAGATCAGCACGTGATCAATCTGTCCTAGCGGAATACTGGGCAGATATGGCGCCGCACGCATCTTTGGCGTAACGGTCGGCCGCAGGTTCTCGTCTGCATCTCGCAGCCCCGCCTCTACTGTTAGCCGCCCGAGCGTCAGGCCGCTTGCCATATCAGTAAATTGCACGGCTTTGTTGCGTATCCGCTCATGCGGGATATGCCTGGCAACGAACCGCATAAACTTTGAGCCAAATAGCCTGGCTCGTTTTTTATGCCACATAGCGTTAAAATCACCTGTCATAATCGTAGGTACATCGTTTTTTTGAATGTATGTAACGGCGTCGTCAATCTGCTCCAGCCGTAGATCCTCATTTCTGTCATCAAGGTGCGTTGGCAACAGCAGCGCTTCTTTTCCTGTTTCCGGGTCGGTTACGCGCATGCTGAGCAAACGGCGAGCATTTGCCCACGCTACCTCTTGCACCTGCGAAATCGCCAGCCGACTCAGGACCCGTAAATACGGCATCTTACCCATGAACTCCAGCGACCAGTCGCGGTCCTCATCTCCATAAGCAACGTCGTAAATCTCATAGCCCATTGCGTCTAAGCGGTCATCGACACCGTCGGCCGGAGCCTCGAGAAACGCCTCCGGCAACACGACAATATCCGCATCAAGCGACTCTATGCCATCAAGAATATGCTCCGCTGACCCGCGGCCTGTCTTCGCATAGCCGCTCAGCCGCCCCTCAACGTTCCATGATGCGATTTTTATAGCCACGGCTACATCTTCGCTTTTATATCGGCAATCATGTCGCGCAGCTCGGCTGCTTTTTCAAATTCTAGGTTAGCACTTGCCAGCTCCATTTGACCGGTGAGTTCTTTGACGAGCGTCTTGTACTCATCTTTTGGAATTTTCCTGAGGTCAAGTTTTGCCGGCTTGTCCTTGTCTTTGTCGGGAATAATCGCGCGAAGGCCTTCGTCGATTTCCTTGGCGATGCTTGTCGGCGTTATGTTGTGTTCTTTATTATAAGCCTCTTGAATGGCATGGCGACGCGTCGTCTCGTCGATAGCAGCCCGCATTGAACGCGTGATGGTATCAGCATACATATACACGGTCCCGTCTTCATGGCGGGCCGCACGGCCAATCGTTTGCAGCAATGCGCTTTCACTACGCAAAAAGCCCTCTTTATCAGCGTCCATAATTGCCACCATACTGACTTCCGGTAGGTCCAAGCCTTCGCGTAGCAGGTTGATGCCAACCAAGACATCGTACACGCCAAGGCGCAGATCACGTAGGATATCACCACGCTCCAACGTGTCGACATCGCTATGTATATAGGCGGTTTTGATACCGATTTCCTGGATGTATGTCGAGAGATCTTCTGCCATGCGCTTAGTGAGCGTCGTTACCAAAATACGCTGGTTTTTCTCGATTCGCTCGCGGATTTCGGCAATAAGATCGTCCACCTGGCCTTCGGTCGGTCTGATTTCTATCTTTGGGTCAAGGAGTCCTGTCGGGCGGATAATCTGCTGGGCTGGCTCGGGGCTGTGCGCTAGCTCGTATTCACCCGGCGTTGCCGAAACATAAATAGCCTGGTTAATGTGCGTATCAAACTCAGCAAAAGTCAGTGGCCGGTTGTCAAGCGCGCTCGGCAGGCGAAAACCATAGTCTACCAATACTTCTTTTCGCGCCCGGTCGCCGTTATACATACCACGGACCTGTGGGAGCGACTGGTGGCTTTCGTCAACCAGCAGCAAAAAATCATCTGGGAAATAGTCGAGCAATGTGGCTGGCTGCTCGCCTGGCTCGCGGTTGGTGAGATACCGTGAATAGTTCTCGATACCTTTTACAAAGCCAGTTTCCTCAAGCATCTCAAGATCGTACTTAGTACGCTGGCTTAAACGCTGTGCTTCAAGCAACTTGTCGTTTTTTTCAAACCATTCAATACGTTCTTCGAATTCTTTTTTAATGCCTTCAATCGCGTGCGCTAGCTTTTGCTTTGGCGTCACGTAGTGACTGCTTGGAAAGACAGTACAGTAGCTTGGTTCGTCTAAAATCTCGCCCGTCAGCGGATCTATCTGAGTGATGCGGTCGACCTCGTCGCCAAAAAATTCAATCCTATAGGCAACGTCTTGGCCAGCAGGGAAAACATCAACCACGTCACCTTTTACACGAAAAGTACCACGGTGAAAGTCGATATCATTTCGCTGGTATTGGATGTCAGTCAGCAGGCGCACAAATTTATCCTGCTGACGGCGCTCACCCTTCGTAACCTTGATGGACATCTCGGCGTAGTCGTCTGGCGAGCCAATACCGTAAATACAGCTGACACTGGCAACGATAATCACGTCACGGCGAGTCAAAAGCGCAGAAGTCGCGGCGTGCCGCAGACGGTCAATCTCGTCGTTGATTTTGCTGTCTTTTTCAATGTAGGTATCGCTGCTCGAAATATAGGCTTCCGGCTGATAGTAGTCGAAGTAACTGACAAAATAATGCACTTCATTGTTCGGGAAAAAAGATTTGAATTCGCTGTAGAGCTGCGCAGCTAGCGTTTTGTTGTGCGCCAAAACCAGCGTCGGTGCCTGACGGTTCTGAATGATATTCGCCATCGTGAAAGTCTTGCCACTTCCCGTCACACCAAGCAGTGTCTGCTCACGCTCGCCTTTTTCAAGACCCGAAATAAGCTGGGCGATAGCTTTTGGCTGGTCTCCCGTTGGCTGATATTTGGTTTCGAGGTGGAATTTTTGGTCCATTCCTACCAGTATACTACTCTTTGCGGGCCGACTCGAGTATCTTGATGGCTGCTTTGTAGTCGTCGGAGTTCATGAGGTTTTTTATAGTCTGCATGTCTGGAGCGGCCGCCTTATCGCTCTTGAGCTCTGGGAAAAGAATATTTGCGATAATTAACGGTTGTTCTACAACCTCCGAGTGCGTATCGCTGAACTTAAGGCTCGAGGCTATGCCTGTATACAGCACCGTACAGTATGAATCACCCACAGCCGCGTGCGTTGCACCGCTGTCTTCAGTCATTCCGATAAGGTAATCGTATCCACCATCCACATGGTCATACATTGTTTCAACCAAGGCTAGTGATTGGCCATTCAGCCGAGTATTGATGGCGGGTTGAACATTATAGTAAGTAACCTTCGGACTACTACTTTTGTCACAGGTACCACCAACACCGTTAGAAGAGATTACGAACCGGACTTTCACCTTTCCACTCGGACTCTGCACCGACGATTCACTGTCGTCCGTTGTATTGGCCACCGTTTTTGTTTCAAACTTCCACGTTTCTGGATAGTCTAGAGCATAAATCGTACTGTGGTATGCAACGCGTTCGGTTTTTAAGTCGGACTTTTGTGTATTCGAATTTTCTTGCGGCTGTTTGACTTCTTGGGGTTTCTGAACGAAATTCTGATAAAATACCACGCCGAGCGTCGCCATTAGTGCCACAAATAGAATGGCAATAATAACGGCCGATGCGCTACCGCCACGCGTTCTTTCTCGTTTGTTCATTGAGCCCTCCTTTACGTATTAGCCTTGACCAGCGCGCTTCAGGCTAAGCTGGCTGT
>CAMLKC010000059.1 GCA_946480595.1 uncultured Candidatus Saccharibacteria bacterium | reverse complement strand
ACCAAAACATGACAATGAAGTTGGAACAGATTAAAGAAGGTGCATACGTTCGTTGGGTCGCGGAGCGTTATCTGAAGTCGTGGGACATTCATGGTAAGATTGTCGAGGTGTCAAACGAGGTTCTGCAACGGCCCACCGGCTCACCTGATCAGTCAAGTCACCAGCCCAAGGACGGCCCCCGTCAGGGGGTCTCGATCCTAGGCTTTGACGATATGAAGATTAATACAGTCAACACTCAAACCGTTATGGAGGAATGCGAAGTGGTGCCGCGAGACGAAGCGATGCGATCCGCGTCTCGCAACCTTGTCAAGGCTAAGAAAAAGTTGATCGATATGGAAGTCGATCTTGAGTTTCAGAAGGGTAGGATCAAAACCTTAACAGAACAGCTGGAAAACATTTAATTTCTGGCTCAATAATTTTATGCTTGACAAACGCGATTTTATGTGATAGGATTGCGTTTGAATTAATAATTATGAAATATGAAGTAGAAACTATACACTAAGAAATCCTGATAGCCTTCAAGTGGCTAAGGTGCCGAAGAGTCGGTCTGAATTAAGAAGTAGAAAAGAGCGCGGTATGAACGATTTAAGTAATGAAATTAGGAACTTAGAAGTAGCAATCAGGTATCTAGAAGTTACAGTTATAGATTTGAACTCAGAAATTGACAGGTTAAGAGAACAAAACGAGAACCAGCAAGTTGTAATTTACGACCTACAGGAAGAAATTAGTGAATTAGAAGTAGAAATTAATGATTTGAAATCAGGAACTATTAACGGCGAAGCAGATTTATTAAAAATTTATAAAGATAGAATTAACGAACTAGTAGTTAAACTTATAAACTCGGAAGCAGATAACAAAAAAGCTTTTACTCAAATTTTGAAGTACGAACAGAGTTATGATAAAATTTTAGAAGTGATAGAAGCAGTATGAAAGCGGAAGTAATATTTAACCACGACGGACATCCATTAAGTGTCGAGTTAGAGAATGGGCAAGTAATTAAACTAATAAGTTATGAAACTAGGGACCACATTATTTGTGATATGTTGGAACTGATCGACGCTCAGCTAGACAAAGTCTATGACATCGATGGTTATGAGATGGAAACAAATATTTATACTAACGAAATGATGTATAGGTTCGATGAATTATTCGAGCCTTATACCACGGGGTGGCAGAATTATAACTGACACCTAATATAATAATAAGAAGAATGCAATGCTACCATACGGCTATAGCGATAATAAGTCAAGTGAGTCTCATTACAGAGACATTGAAGACTTAGAGAACAGACTTAATCGACAGTCCAATAACCTTGAGACGTTGAAGAAGGTCTGTGAGGATTTGTTTGCCAAGGTTGAAGCTTTGGAGACACAAATTTTCCATCTCAGCGTCACGGCGAAGCAGACAGCGCTAGAAGTAGAAAAACTCACCATCAAAAATAAGGTGGGAAAGAAAAAAGTATGACTAAAGCTAAAGAACGCTATCTAGACCTTTATCCAAATATTGATGTCAAGAAGTTCCGTACCAAGCTACGATACGACGCCGATACGGGCCGTCTGTGGCGTGAGTACAGAGCCGATGAATGGCGTATCATTAAACGTCAAGAACATCGTGTCCCCGGCTACACATTTGTTTTTGATAAAATCACTGTCACGGTACACGACGCGGTATGGTTCCTCCATTACGGAAAATGGCCAACCGAGAGAATCGTTGCTGTTGACGGTGATTTAAAAAATACAAAGATTGACAATCTTGTCCTTGAATCCACCACGAAAGAGTACTTAGGTAATTTTTATGTTTCCCGTGACGGAACGAAATTCAAAGTGGAAGTTCGTCACGATCCATATTTTAGACGTATTAATAGATTCAGTAATAAATATGCGGCTGAATCTTGGGGCAAGTCTCAGCTATTGCTCTACAACAAATATGCTTATGCCACTGAAGCCTCAGCAACTTACACCAGCGAATCAAAAGAACTCCCGATTCAAGATGTCTGGTTTCATAAACAACATCAGCTTTATGAAGTAAGAGTTCGTTTCAACGGCCAACGTAAACATTACACTTATTGTAAAAATCTGGAAGACGCGCTGGAAGCTCACGCCAAGGCTCAGGCCGAAGTGAATGAAATTTGGGGTGAGAGTACGGCTGATTTCACCATGCCGCTATATCCCGCGTCTTATACTCATAAAAAACCTAAAAATAAAAAGACTGTGGAAGCAGTAGAAGAGAAGATTTCAGATGAGTAGCATTATTGTCGGCACTGATCCGGGTTCGAAAGGCGCGTTTGCAAAACTCGATCCTGTGAATTACACAGTCGAAATCTTTGATATGCCAACATTTGAAATTAAAACTGGCGCTAAGAAGAAAACAGTCATTGATCATACCGGCATTGGTAACATTCTTGACGACGAGCGTATCTTTCAACTTTACATTGAAGAAGTGAATGCTAGACCCGGAGAAGGTGTAGTTTCGTCTTTTACCTTCGGTAGAAATTTTGGAACAGTACTTGGCGTCTGTGGCGGTCTTAAGATTCCAGTGAATCAAATTCGTCCTGCGGTTTGGAAACACAGTCTTAAGGTTCCGGCAGAAAAGGACGCGGCACGTTATCGAGCCAGTCAATTATTCCCGCAATGTAGTAAAGCGTGGGCACGTAAAATGGATGATGGTCGAGCCGAATCCACGCTCATAGCGTTCTATGGATTTTGCGCGCTCGGCTACAAACTAGAGAAACAATTTACTCTTATCGGAGAGCTAGCCGGATGATCAGCAATATTGATGTCAGCAAATTTCCACCTCAGCATCATAAGAATTTAAAAGCTTTAATTTATGATATGGAAATGGCGCATCAAAATCATCAGCTTATGTACGCATCAATGATCAAAGCACACACCCTTAAAAACCTATCACCAAGAATGATTGACGACAAATCTTTTGCCGTTGTTGAAGCTTATAGGACAATGATTGACACAATCAATACCTACACCCAATACATTAAAAAGAATAAATTAGAGAGTTATTATGGGTAGGCTAAGAACTGAAAAACAAGAAAAATTCGCTAACTATTTAGCTAATGGTTATACTCAAGTATCGGCATATAAAGAGGCGGGTTATCTGTGTAAAAACAGTACCGCCTCTGCAAATGCATCTAAATTAGCCAATGACGAAGATGTAATGAAACGAGTAGAAGAGCTAACGATTAAGGCGGCTGAGAAAGCTTTAATGTCAACTGCTCCTCCACTACCGTTAAAAAAAGAAAAAGTAGTAGAAGTTGATCTTGATTGGTTTAATCAAGAATATATTCACCTATTAAACTTGGCTAAGAAAAACGAAGACCTTAAGAACGCAGTCGCTATACTTAGAGACATGTCTGAATTAAATAAAATCCGTCCCGAACCGGAAGCAGATAATAATACAAATAGAAACAGGATGCTACCGTCTAATGACAAATCTAACGTGGGAAGCTCGCTTAAAATATCGATCTTCGATAAAGAATCTTCAGGCAATGGAGGAACATCTAACGGATTCGTTGAGATTACAGTCCCCGATCCCGATTCAGTATCAGACAGCGATTACTCAACTTACGAAAACCTTGGACCCGCTTAATCAATTATTAGGCGTTCAAAGTATTTTAGAACATTATCAAAAAGAATATATCGAAAAACTCAGACAAGATTCTTTCGATAACTATTCATGCTTTGCTGAATACATGAGCATAGAAGAGCCTCCGGCTTATCATCACCATTATATGTGTGAGCGATTGATGGAACTGGAACGCGGCGATGTATTGCGTCTAGGGTTTTCACTCCCCGCTGGTGGCGGCAAGACAGAATATGCGTCTCGTCGGTTCGCGGTCTGGTGTATGGGCCGAAGAAAAACTAAATGGCTTCAGGCGGGGCACACCGCTGGATTCGTGAAAGACGAACTTGGTAAAAAGACTAAAGCCTATGTCAATACCGATGAGTACAAAGACATTTTTCCGAACGTCTCACTCCTCGCAGATATGAGAGCGGGTGAAAAATGGGGCTTGTCTAATAAGTCTGAATATGTCGCTAAATCTGTTGGCGCTGGTATTGCTGGTACTCGTGCCAATATGGCATCCATCGATGACCTTTATCCTGACCTAGAAACGGCACTGAGCGCCGCGTATCGCGAGAAAGCCTATAACTGGTACTTGGCTGACTTTACCACACGTTTGCTTCCCAAGGCCCCTATTCTGATCGTTAACACACGTTGGCACTCAGACGATCTATTAGGCCGCTTAGAAGCCGCGAGCAAGCTTGGCAAAATCATTCCATTTGAAATTATTAACCTTAAAGCTTTGTCTGAAATTGGTGATGATAATGACCCATTGGGCCGTGACAAACCCGACATGTCGATTTGGCCCGACTATTACACCGCAGACCATTTTATCACATTGAGGAACACTCTTACCGGTAGTATGTGGAACTCACTCTATCAAGGCGTTCCGGTGGACGAAGACGGCGGTCTGGTTAAGGGTGATTGGTTTCAACGCTATACCAACGATGTAAGAAAAGACGATAATATCGCGGTACGTCGAATCACTATCTCAGTCGATACGGCGCAAAAAGCACAAGAACGTCATGACCCTACCGTAATTACGGTTTGGCTTGAAAGTGGTATCGGCCATCATTACTTACTCGACGTGATCCGAGAAAAAGTAGAATTTCCTGAGATGTGTACCCTAATCGATAAGACGGCGGAACGCTGGAAAGCGAATGCAATTTTAATAGAAGATAAAGGCTCAGGGACTCAATATATCCAGACCCGCCAAGACAAACTGTCTCTACCTATTATTCCAATCAGCACCAATAACAATTCAAAAGAATTTAGATTTGATGCTGTTTCTCCAATGTTTGAATCAGGCTTGATTTATCTTCCAAAGACTGCTAAATGGCTTGCGGAGTACGAAAGAGAATTGATGGCTTTCCCTCATGGTAAACACGATGACCAAGTGGACAGCACGTCTCAGTATTTGGAATGGGCCAGAGGCCGTCAGAGAAAAGGGGGCACAGCTAAATTACATGGCTCTGGATCAGCAGCTAGCAGTGATGTGAGACGTAGATCAGTAGAAGCCGCCATTGAACGTGAAATGGAACAAAAACGCCAAGATCGATTAAAAAAGGAGAGAGAAAATGGTTAAGAAAAAGAAAGTGAGGACTTTCAATCCCATGATACACGAGCTTTCCAAGGCTAATTACCGACGAAAGCGAGTCATCAAACTAAAAAATAAATACAAAAGAGAAAAGGCCGTCATAACAGACGGCCTTTCTTATTTTTATCAAAGCTCCTCAAGTGCCTTGAGAATTTCTTCCTCAGACATATTCTGAAGCTTCTCATCCTGACGACGAGCCAGAGCTTCGGTAAAAACCTTCTTCTTCGCTTTCTTTTCAGCCGCCACCTTTTTAGCTTCTTCCGCAGCAAGCGTATCCTCAATTACGTATTTGAGAATTTCCAGCTTCAGTTCCAGCGGAGCCTTACGGCTGTCAACCTTAGTAGCGATAAAGCTATCTTCGGTCACGCTCTTAAGATCAGCATTGACGCCGCGAGCAATAAAATCCAGCATAGGAAGGCTCAAGTCCCAAAGCTGTTCCGTGGTAAGTTCGCCACGATCTGAAGAGAAGCGAATCTTCTTACGAGAAGCCTGTTCAAAAATATTCATTTAGTTACTCCTTTATTAAGTTTAATTAAAAGTTAATGTTGTAGACTTTTTGAATTTTCTCACCCTTGACGAAGGCAGTAAGTTGTTCCTTCTTAGTAGATGAGAAACCTACACCGCTAAGCTGCGAATCACTGGGGACACACTTCGTCTTGTCACCGAGCACTTCAAAGACCTTGCGATGCTTTTCAAGTTCAGGCTTAAGGAATTCGTTATAAATACCTCGAACCGGATCAGGATTTTTACAACCCTTCAGGATGAAGAACCAATGCTTATTACCAGCATTGTTATCGTCCCAAAAATTAGGGCTCTTAATGATTGTGTCAACAGGAACTAGGGTCTCGGTGTTGACGCCCCACTTTTCCTTAGACGAGATACCGCCTACGATATCCTTTTTTGTTTTGATTTCAGTGATAATACCGTTTTTGACCATAATGTCAATAACAGGAGTATCACCGCTGGCAACCTTGCTATAGCTGAAATTCTGGATATTACCAGCGTTTTCCACTTCAACAACGAAGCCTACATCGATAGACTCTCGCTTATTGAACTGATTCACAACAACCTTGTACAGACCGTCACGAAGAGTACTGCTGAGCCAACTTACATTTTCTACTGGCTCACGAGAATATCGACCCCCGGCATTCATATCAACGTCTAGCTTATTGCACTTGTTGAA
>CAMLKC010000058.1 GCA_946480595.1 uncultured Candidatus Saccharibacteria bacterium | reverse complement strand
AACATTCAAGGGACTACTTGGTATCGACGGCGTTATGAAGCCATTCGAGTGTATTGGTGAAACGACTGAGCTTCGGTTGGCCTACCACATGGCGCAGGCAAAGGGCGAGTATGACAAACTGTCGTTTGATGTGCCGGAGTCCGACTTTGACTACGAACACGAATACGACGCGCAGGCCTGGGCGCGACAGATGATACAATAGTAGGTAATGCAACCCCTGAAAAAAAGGCTCGATAGCCTAAAGACTGATATTACCGATGCCTACAAGCGGCTGAAAATCGACGAGAAAGCCGGTCAGCTCGAAATGATGGAACAAGAGTTGTCGGCACCTGAAATTTGGAATAATCCTGCCTACGCCCAGGAAAAAAGCAAGCAGCTTGCCGCATTAAAAGCTATGGTCGAACCATGGCAGACACTGCTAACGCAGGCGAGCGATATGGAAGAGCTTATGGAGCTTGGCGATGACAGCCTGCTGGGCGAGTTTGAAGGCCAGGTGGGCGCGATAGAAAAAGAATTCTCCGAGCGCAAAAAAGAGCTTTTGTTTAACGGTGAATACGACGATCACAATGCTATTTTGCGAATCACCGCTGGCGCCGGAGGGACAGACGCGCAGGACTGGGCCGAGATGCTTGAACGCATGTACCTGCGTTGGACGGAAAAATCAGGATTCCAAACCTCAGCGGTAGAACGGTCCGCCGGGGAAGAGGCTGGGATTAAAACCAGCGTTATTGCCGTGACTGGCCCGTACGCCTATGGCAGGTTGCGTTCTGAAAACGGCGTGCACCGATTGGTGCGGCTGAGTCCGTTTAACAGTGATAATCTTCGCCAGACTAGCTTCGCCTTAGTAGAAGTTCTGCCACAGATTGATGCGCCTGAAGAAGTCGCGCTGAACGACAAAGACCTCAAAATAGACGTCTACCGTGCGGGCGGCCATGGTGGCCAGAGCGTCAATACGACCGATAGTGCCGTGCGGGTTACTCATTTGCCGACGGGTATCGTCGTCGCTATCCAAAACGAGCGTTCGCAGCTTCAAAACAAAGAAATGGCCCTGAAAATTTTGCGTTCCAAGCTGGCGCAGCTTCGGCTTGAGCAGCATGCCGAGAATGTCAGCGATCTGCACGCGGGCGAGTCGGCCAACTGGGGGAGCCAGATCCGTAACTACGTACTGCACCCGTACACTCTCGTAAAAGACACGCGTACCAAGTACGAGGAACATGACGCCGCGAGTGTTCTCGATGGAAAAATCGACAGTTTTATGACTGCATTTTTGGAGCATCACATGGATAAATAAAAGGGTACCTGGCGCTGGAAGTAATTGCGTTTATGGTATACTATAGATAGCAATGATTCTGTTAGATAGGGTTACCAAAACGTACGGCAAAGACGCGAAGCCGGCAATCAACCGTGTCAGTCTTCACGTTGAGCCGAATGAATTCGTGATTCTTGTTGGTACCAGCGGAGCGGGCAAGACGACCCTTCTTAGACTATTAACGCGCGAAGAAAAGCCGACCAGCGGTAAAATTGTGGTTGGCGGAATCGACTACGATACGCTCAAGGACAAGCACATTCCTCTGCTTCGCCGTAAGATCGGCGTGGTATTTCAGGATTTTAAACTGTTGCCGCAGCGCACCGTGTTTGAAAACGTCGCGTTTGCCCTCGAGATTGCCGGAATGACCAACCGTGAAATTAAAAATACCGTTCCAAAGGTGATAGAACTCGTAGGTCTTTCTGGCAAGGAAAAACAGTTTCCTCACCAGCTATCTGGCGGTGAACGACAACGTGTGGCGATTGCCCGCGCCGTTGTGCGCCAGCCAAAGATCTTGATTGCCGACGAGCCGACGGGCAACCTTGACCCAAAACACAGTTGGGACATCGTGCGCCTGCTTGAAAAGATCAACAAGTACGGCACGACCGTCCTACTGACGACGCACAACGTCGAGATCGTCAACAAGCTAAAACGCCGTGTCGTGACGCTGGAGCACGGCAAAATTACCAGCGACCAAGCACAGGGGAGCTACCGACAATGAGCAAACGCAAACTAGACGCTAAGACATTTGCACAGCAAAAACGTCACCGTCGCCAGTGGATTACGTTTCTTCGTATGTGCCGCTACGGCATCAATAATTTCAGCCGTAATGCTTGGCTGACGATTGCCGCAACGGCTGTCATGACCATCACGCTGCTTACCGTGTTCGTTACTATTTCTGCCCGTAATGTTCTGGTAGATACCGTTGCCGATATCCGCGACAAAGTAGACATGTCTATCTATGTCAAAACTGATATTAGTGACGGCGATGTTACTACCATCCAGAAAAAATTAAAAAATCTTTCGACCGTGCGCAGTGTCGTGTATGTGAGCCCTGAACAAGCTCGAAAAGAGTTCGCCCAGGCGAGCAGCAAAGATGTTGGAACCTTGAACGCTCTAAACGAAGCAACCAATGAGTTTCCGGGTACTTTCCGCGTGAAGATTCTTGATATTAACGACACCTCCCAGTTGCAGCACTTTACAGATACCGACGGGATATACAAATCCAATGCTTACCCGAACCGGCCGCCATCCTTTGCGGGTGAACGCAAGTCGGCTATAGAAAACATCGGGCGCAGTGTGGTATTTGCTCAGAATGCCGGTTTGGTGGCGAGCGTGGTATTTATGGTTATTTCATCGCTTATCATCTTTAACACCATTCGCATGGCTATCTTTAACCGTCGCGACGAGATTCAGATGATGAAACTGATCGGTGCCGACCGGAACTTTATTCGAGGGCCGTTTGTGGTCGAGGCAATGGTATATGGTTTTATTGCGGCCATCTTAGCAACAGGATTAGGTATTGCATTGCTTCTTGCTACTCAGGAAAGGCTAATCCAGGCTGGCGCCGCCATGCAGGGAACCGTAGAAATTGTGACGAGCTATCTCCCGCTAGTGTTGCTGGCGATGATGCTTCTCGGCGCGGTTATTGGTGTTATCTCATCACTCCTTGCGACTCGCCGTTACCTGAAAATATAGTTCGATATGTTCTAATGATTGACAATCCATAATGCTTGTGGTAACATGAGCCTAATGAAACAGCGGTCCACCACACCAGTTTCGCAAGGGTTAGTCACACGTTCTACGATTGTGGCAGCTGCGGTGCTGATGGTAATCGCTTCCACTCCTCTTATAAGCCAGCCTCGAGCTTACGCTGATAAATTTGACGACCAAATCAACGCGCTCCAAAACGAGATCGATCAGTACGAATCACAGGCGGGGCAGTTGCGTCATAAGATCGGTACGCTGCAGCAGGAAATTGCTGGTATCGACAGGCAAAAAAGTATCATTCAAGCTCAGATTGACTTGAGCCAGGCAAAATACGACAAACTACAGCAAGAAATTGCAAAAACCGAAAAAGACATTAAAGACAACAGGGTAGCGCTGGGCAATACCATCGCCGACTTGTATGTAGATAACACGATTTCACCGCTCGAGATGCTGGCAAGCAGCAAAAATATCGGTGATTTTGTCGATAAGCAGGCGTACCGCTCTGCAGTGCAGGATCAGCTATCGAAGACTATCGACAGAATTCAGACACTAAAAGAGAGTCTTGAAAAGCAGAAAGCCGATGTTCAGCGAACCCTTGCCGATCAAAAGAATTCAAGGAACGCGCTTGCCGCCAAAGAATCGGAACGCAATACTATTCTTGCCCAGACACAGGGACAAGAGGGGGCATATAAAAACCTGGCAGCCGACCGTGAATCGAAAAAACTAGAAGTCCAGCAGCAACAGCAGGCAGCGATTGAAGCGGCCATCGCTGCAGCAGGTGGCGGCGGCGCGGTTGTTTTGCCTGGTACGTCTGGCGGCTATCCATGGAACTCGTCTAACTGTTACGTGGATTCAAACGCTTGGTCGTATGGTGGCGTGGACGGCAATGGTACCGACGGTCTTGGCTACGGCTGCCGTCAGTGTGTTAGCTACGTCGCGTGGCGGGTATACAAAGAAACCGATTACGCGCCTATTAACTGGGGTAATGCCTATGACTGGCCGGGAAATGCACAAGCTGCAGGCTACCAGGTAAGTTCTGTGCCACGAGCTCATTCTGCCGGTGTAATTACCTCTGGTGGGAGCCCTGGCCACATTGTTTGGGTAGAAAGCATCAACGAAAGCGCGGGCACGATGATTGTCAGCCAATACAATTACTTCAACGCTGGCGGTCCTGGCTGGGGTAACTACAGCAAGATGCAGGTTCCTATAGGCACCTACCAGTCTTACATCTATTTCTAAGATGAAACTAAACACAAGAACTATGGCGCGCTCCACTGGGGTGCGCTATACTTATAGGAGCATTTTATGAGAGGGATTTTTAACACGTGGCAGATAACCAGCACACTATGGCCGTAGCCGAGAAAAAACCGGCCGGCATTTCGAAAAACGTATTCTTTCTAACTATCGCTTTGACGGTTGTCGTAGGGTTTGTGGCCGGCACGCGTAGCAGCGAGCTACTTAGCGCAATTGCCCCGGCATTCGGTTTTAAGGTAGAGACGGGGAAGCTTGATCTTAGCTCTGTTAATCGCACCTATCAGCAGCTCGCGGCAAATTACGATGGCAAGTTGGACAAACAGGCGCTTATTGATGGCGCAAGTCGCGGTATGGTGTCGGCGGCAGGTGACCGCTACACGGTATTCATGGACGCCAAAGAGGCAGGGGAGTTTGACGATGACCTTTCGGGTAACATTGGGGGTGGTATAGGCGCTGAGATCGGCGTGCGAAAAGATAGGCCTACTATCGTGAGGATCCTTACGGGTAATCCTGCTGAAAAGGCGGGGCTTCGTGCAGGCGATGTTATTTTAGCGGTCAACGACGAGTCGACTGACGGCTGGACATCAGAAAAGACGGCTATGGCGGTGCGCGGTGAAGTAGATACGACAGTCAAGCTAGTAATTGGGCGCGGCAGCGAGCAAAAGGAATTCACGGTAACGCGGGCAACGGTAGATAACCCGAGCGTGAGCAGTTCGGTGCAGGATGGCGTCGGCGTTTTGAGCATTTTGCGTTTTGACGATCAGACGGGGACGCTAGCGAAAAAAGCGGCTGAAGCCTTTAAGCGTCAGAACGTGAAAGGTGTCATACTTGACCTTCGGGATAATGGCGGCGGCTATATTACTGCCGCGCAGGATGTTGCCGGATTGTGGCTAAAAAACAAGTTGGTTGTTTCTGAACGGACGAACGGAAAAACGACAGACGAGCTTACCTCTGGCAATGATCCTATTTTGAGCGGCATCCCTACGGTGGTGCTGGTAAACGGCAACACGGCTAGCGCCAGCGAAATTGTTGCAGGTGCGCTGCAGGACTACAAAGTCGCGACGTTGGTTGGTGAAAAGACATTTGGCAAGGGAACAGTGCAAAAAATGCTCGATCTTGGTGGGGGCACTCGACTAAAGGTGACGGTAGCTCGCTGGTATACGCCAAACGGCAAGAATATTGACAAAGCTGGTATTACGCCTAATCAAACCATAAAACTAACGGCCGGTGACGTTAATAGCGGGAAAGATCCTCAAATGACAGCGGCCAGGCAGCACCTGACAAGGTAGCTGCGCTTGTGCTTTTTAGCAACTTTAAGTACTATTGTAGGTAGTTATGGACATAAAGAAGAAAATATTACTTGTTGAGGATGACACGGCGCTTGCCGCGGTATATAAGTCGCGACTCGAGCTCGAAGGCTTTGAGATTCGCGAGGTAAATAACGGTGAGGAAGCGCTGTCGGCGGCTATCGAATTTAAGCCTGACCTCGTGCTTCTTGACGCAATGATGCCAAAGATCAGTGGGTTTGACGTGCTGGACATTTTGCGTAATACACCAGATACGGCCGGAATCCGCGTTATTATGCTGACGGCCCTAAGCCAGCCTAAAGATAAAGAGCGTGCCGAATCACTTGGCGTCGACGATTACCTTGTTAAATCGCAGGTCGTGATTGGCGACGTTGTTGAGCGTATTCGTCATCACCTCGGCATTACTGCCTAGAAAACTCCACTCGCATAAAAATAACCCCTTCGGTGAAGGGGTTATTTTGTTGGTAGACTGCGTATTATTTTGCAGCGACAGCCGTCTTGGCTACTTCGGCAGCAACAACGCTTACCTGGGTGCGAGGAACGGTCTTACCGGTAAAGTGGCCTTTTTTGACTTTGCTAAACGCAACGACACCATCAACTGCTGCGTGAACAGTGAAGTTTTTGCTGATGTATGTGCCAGGACCAGAGATCTTGGTACTGCCTGTTTGGCGGACCAGTACTTGACCAGCGGTCACTTTTTGGCCACCAAAGCGCTTCACGCCGAGGCGTTGGCCGGCGTTGTTGTGGATGTTCTTGCTAGAACCACCTGCTTTAACGTGTGACATAAATACTCCTTAACGTTTCTGAATCAATCCGTTCTATTGTACC
>CAMLKC010000057.1 GCA_946480595.1 uncultured Candidatus Saccharibacteria bacterium | reverse complement strand
TATCGTGTCTGGTGTCAACTGGTCGGTCGAAGGTGATGTCTTCACCATCTTCGGTCAGTGTGGATGGGTCGATGGTCGCAAGTGGCGAGTCTCTGCGGACTTCCTGGGTGGCGCCAACGTGCCCGTCGACCCCGCACCGATCAAGAAGGACATCGAAGCGATCATCGCGGGCGACATCCGCGACGGCAACGGTGACAAGATCGCCTACGTGGGCGTGGGCCCCTTCCAGGGCCTTCTCCTGGCGCTGGAAGGCGTCATCACCCTGAGGATGCTGCGGGCTGCCACTGAGGCGCCCGACCGCATCATCATGGACGCTCGCCTCGGCGGCGCCCTGCGCAAGCTCGTCGTTCTGAAGGACACCGCCTACACCATGGCTACGTTCGACCGGAATGACGAAGTCGTCTGAAGCTCGGGGCCCCGCCGCGTGAGCGGCGGGGAATCCCCCTGGTATGAATATGTCCGCAGCATGCTGCGGGCTTTTTTGATCTAGCGACATCTGTTATACTCAAATCTAGTATGAAGACGACTGTAAAAAACCTATCCGACACTAAAGTCGAGCTGACTATTTCACTCGGCAAAGAAGAACTAAAAGCAGCAGAGCAAGTTGCCCTTACTAAGCTGGCAAAAGAAATCAAAGCGCCTGGCTTCCGTAAGGGTAAAGTCCCTGCGAGCGTTGCCGCAAAGCATGTTGATCCTGAAATCCTTGCACAGCAGACGTTAGAAGATGCTATGAGCAAAGCCGTTGCCGAAAGCTACATGAGCGAAGGCATCCAGGCACTCGAGCGTCCAGCTGTTGAGATTAAGAAGTACGTTCCAGGCAGCGAAGTAGAGTTTACCGCCGAGGCCGAGATTCTGCCTAAGGTAACACTTGGTGACTACAAAAAACTCAAAGCCGAAAGTAAGAAAATCACCATTGCCGCTAAAGATGTGGACGAGATCATCGAACGTATGCGCCAAGGCTTTTCTGAAAAGAAAGACGTTGAACGTGCCGCTAAAGACGGCGACGAAGTAGTGATTGATTTCATTGGTAAAAAAGACGATGTTGCTTTTGATGGCGGTACCGCGCAGGACTACGCGCTGACGATCGGCAGCAACTCATTTATCCCTGGCTTCGAAGAAGGCATTGTCGGTAAAAAGATCGGCGAAACCTTTGACCTCAAGCTGAAGTTCCCTGAAGAATACCACGTGGCAGACCTCAAGGGCGCTGATGTCGTGTTTACGACGACGTTGAAGGGTGTTAAAGAAGTCGTACTTCCTGAGGTGAATGATGAATTTGCGACAAAGGCTGGTCCATTCAAGACCGTTGAAGAACTCAAGGCTGACATTAAGCGAGAGCTGACTGCCCAAAAAGAGCGTGAAGCCAAAGACACTATGAAAGACGACCTCGTTAAGCAGCTGGTCGAAGTCAGTAAAGTGCCCGTACCTGAAATTCTTCGTAAAGATCAGGCCGAATCTATCGAACGCGACATGACGCAAAACCTCATGTACCAGGGCCTGACCCTCGACCAATACCTTGAGAATAAGGGCTTTGAAAACAAAGAAAAATGGCTCGAAACTGAGGTGAACGAAGCTGCTGAGAAGCGCGTCCAGGCCGGCCTGGTACTTGCTGAGCTCAGCAAGGCCGAGAAGATCGAGGCTACCAACCAGGAGCTTGAAGATCACGTTAACCTGTATAAAAAACAGTACGCCAACAACCCGCAAATGGTTGCTCAGTTTGACCAGCCTGAAGCGCGCCGCGATATCGCGAACCGCCTGCTGACCGAAAAGACAGTAGACCGTTTGGTTGAACTGAACAGTAAATAGCTGATTCGTTATAAATGAAAAGCCCGCCCCCGCTGCGGGCTTTTCGAATATTCGAAGTCCGAGTGGGTGCGGGGTCGGATGCGTTGCGGCGTGGATCAGGCCTTGTCGGCTTCGGTGGTGTCCTCAGTTTCCTGAGGCTTCAGCGCGTCCATGAGGAGCACGATGCCGCCAACGAAGGCGACGACGCCGGAGGTGATGGCGCTCACGCCACCGATGATCTCTTCGGCTCTTTTGCTGCTCTTGTGGACGCGGGCGACGCGGGCGCGGACGCTGCCGGATGCAGGCATTGCTTCTCCAGAGTTTCGCAACGGTTGACTTATATACATTAACATAAATATTATAAAAAAGCAATGGCGCTGACAACAAACTTAGCACTCTATTGCAACGAGTGCCAAGTTTTGTGTATACTAAGATTATGAATAAGCCAGGTAGTTACTTAGTTCCAACGGTCATCGAAAAGACGCAAGACGGCGAACGGGCGTTCGACATCTACTCGCGCCTGCTGAATGAGCGGATTATTTTCTTAGGTGAAGAAGTAAACGAACACACGGCAAACATCGTCGTGGCGCAGCTGCTGCATTTAGCTTACGAAGACCCGAAGAAGGATATTAAGCTATATATCAATAGCCCCGGCGGCACGGTGTACGACGGCTTGGCGATTTACGACACCATCCAGTACATTACGCCAGATGTCATGACTATCGGCATTGGCCTTCAGGCGAGCATGGGGTCTTTCCTGCTTTCGAGTGGCACCAAGGGTAAGCGCGTGGCGCTGCCAAACAGCCGTATTATGATTCACCAGCCATCGAGCGGCACTCAGGGCAAGGTGACAGACCAGGAGATTACCCTGCGCGAGAGTATCTACCTCAAGAACCGCCTGAACGAGATCCTGGCAAAAAACACTGGCCAAAAACTCGCCAAAATCGAAAAAGACATGGACCGCGACTTCTGGATGAGCGCTGATGAGGCGAAAGCCTATGGCATCATCGACGAGATTATCGAAAAGGCGTAGCGCCAGCCTTGCTTCCGAACTGAATATTAGCGGTTTTTTCTCTTGACGGGTTGCCGTCTTTGCGTCACAATGGGTACCAAGAAGTAGTGTAGTTGTGGTTACTTATGTTTTCAGACGGTGGCAAACGTTCGGAAATAACCACGCTTAGAGAATCTTCGGCGCCGATTCTATCACTAATACAATTAAACCAGCGAGGAGCAATTCGTGGCAAAAACCCAGCCCAGCGCATCAAAGCGTGTCTTTTTCACCAGCACAGACAACGCCTTGGCGCTACCTAACCTCATCGCGCATCAGGAAGACTCTTGGCGTGAATTCGTCGAGACCGGCTTGAGCGAGATATTTGCAGAACTTAACCCGATCGAGGATTACACCGGTCAGAAACTTGAACTGCGGTTCAAGAAGTACGAGTTCCAGGATCCTAAGACGACCGAGCAAGACGCGAAAGAAAACAACCTCACCTTTGACGCGCCGCTGCACGCGACCGTCGAACTTACCAACAAGGTAACCGGCGAAGTCAAGGAACAGGAAATCTACCTCGGTGACTATCCATGGATGACCGACCGTGGAACATTCGTTATTAATGGCACCGAACGTGTCGTTGTTTCGCAGTTGATCCGTTCAGCCGGCGTATTCTTTACTGCCGATACAGTAAACGGCCGCAACCTTTACGGTGCAAAACTTATTCCTGGCCGTGGCGCATGGCTTGAATTCGAAACCGCAAGCAACGGTGCTATCTACGTCAAGATCGACCGCCGCCGCAAGCTGCCTGTCACGACGCTTCTTCGCGCCCTTGGCCACAACAAGACGAGCGAAATTAAGAGCTTGTTCGAAGGTGTCGACACCGGTGAAGTAAAATACATCGACGCTACCCTTGAAAAAGACGCCGCCCGCGGTTCAAACGAAGCCCTCATTGAGGTCTACCGCCGCCTGCGCCCAGGTGATCTTGCGACTGTCGATAACGCCCGAAGCATGATCGAACGCATGTTCTTTGATTTCAAGCGTTTCGACTACAGCCGTGTTGGTCGTTACAAGCTTAACCAGCGCCTTGGCCTTGAAGTAGCCAACACTACAGAAAACCGCGTTTTCCAGATGAGCGACCTGATCGCTATCATTAAGGAAATCATCCGCCTCAACAACACTCAGGAAGCTGTCGACGACATCGACGCCCTTTCTAACCGCCGCGTCAAGCTGGTTGGTGAACTTGTTGCGCGCCAGTTCCGTGTTGGTATGCTCCGCATGCAGCGTAACGCTATGGACCGCATGAGCATGAGCGATATCGAAACGGTCACTCCTGGCCAGCTTATCAATGCCCGTCCGGTTGTTGCTGCTGTTCGTGAGTTCTTTGCAAGTTCACAGCTTTCACAGCTGATGGACGAAGTAAACCCGCTGTCCGAGCTTAGCCACAAGCGCCGCCTCAGCTCTATGGGTCCTGGTGGCCTTTCACGCGAACGTGCTGGATTTGACGTTCGTGACGCCCACCCAACTCACTACGGCCGTATCTGTTCTGTTGAAACGCCGGAAGGCGCGAACATCGGTCTGGTGCTGAACCTCGCATCATACGCCCGTGTGAACGAATACGGTTTCGTTGAAACACCTTACCTCGTTGTAAAAGACGGCAAGGTGAGTGACGAAGTTGTCTACCTTGACGCCTCACAGGAAATCACCGAAGTTATCGCTGATGCCGGTGCCGCCCTGAACGAAGACGGTAGCTTTGCCGCCGAGCGTGTAAGCGCCCGCAAGCACCTCAAGCCAGAGCAGGTAGATGTGACCGAAGTCACGTACATGGACGCTGCCCACAAGCAGATTCTCGGTTCGACTGCATCTCTGGTGCCATTCATCGAGAAAAACCGTGTTGACCGATCGTTGACCGGTTCAAACATGCAGAAGCAGGCTGTGCCTCTCCTGACCCCTGAGTCTCCAACTGTTGGTACTGGTATTGAGGCTGAAATCGCCCGTAACACCAGCCAGCTCGTTGTTGCCTCTGACGACGGTGAAGTTGTCCGCGCAGACGGCAAGATCGTCGAAGTCAAATACAAAGACGGCGTTAAGGCGTACGAGCTGATTCACTTTGCTAAGAGCAACGACGACCGCTCGATTAACCAGAAGACCCGTGTTATCCGTGGCCAAAAGGTAAAGAAGGGCGACATCCTTATCGAAGGCGCCTCTATTGCCGACGGCGAACTTGCACTTGGCCGCGACCTGACGGTTGCCTTCATGCCTTGGGGCGGTTACAACATGGACGACGCGATCGTTCTTTCTGACCGTATTGTTAAGGAAGACGCACTGACCAGCATCAACATCAAGGACTACACTGTTGAAGTCCGCGAAACCAAACTTGGTCCAGAAATCGTTACCCGCGACATTCCAAACGTGAGCGAAGAATCGCTTCGTCACCTCGACGAAAACGGTATCGTGCAGGTTGGTTCTGAAGTAAAGGCCGGCGACGTGCTCGTCGGTAAGATTACCCCTAAGGGTGAGCAAGAGCTCAGCTCTGAAGAGCGTCTCCTCCGTGCTATCTTCGGTGAAAAAGCCAAGGATGTCCGCGATACCTCACAGCGCATGAACAATGCTGGTGGCGGTAAAGTCGTTGGCGTTAAGATCTTCAGCCGCGAAAACGGCCACGAACTTAAAGCCGGTGTCCTTATGCAGATCCAGATCTTCGTTGCGCAGCTCCGTAAGATCTCGGTAGGTGACAAGCTTGCTGGTCGTCACGGTAACAAGGGTGTTGTCGCTAAGATCCTTGCTGCAGAAGACATGCCATTCATGGAAGACGGTACTCCTGTAGATGTTGTTTTGAACCCGCTCGGTGTGCCATCTCGTATGAACATCGGTCAGCTGTTTGAAACGCACCTTGGTATGGCTGCCCGCGCCCTTGGTTACAAGGTTGCGACGCCTCCATTCAACGGTGTTACCGACGAAACTATCTCAAGCGAGCTTGAAAAAGCTGGTTACGCCCGCGACGGCAAGAGTCAATTGTTTGACGGCCGAACAGGTGAACCGTTCGAAGAGCGCACCACTGTTGGTGTCATGCACATCATTAAGCTTCACCACATGGTGAGCGACAAGATCCACGCCCGCTCGACTGGTCCATACACAATGGTTACCCAGCAGCCACTTGGTGGTAAGGCGCAAAACGGTGGTCAGCGATTTGGTGAGATGGAGGTGTGGGCACTTGAAGCGTACGGTGCCGCAGCAACGCTGCAGGAAATGCTGACAATCAAGTCAGACGACACCTACGGCCGTGCTAAAGCCTACGAATCTATCATCAAGGACGAGCCAATCGTTGGTCCTAAATTACCTGAGTCATTCAACGTGCTTGTCAAAGAACTCCAAGGCCTCGGTCTTCGTGTTGACCTGCTCGACGAAGCTGAAGACGCCGCTATTGACGCAGAAAACGTCATCGTGAACGCTGGTCCTGCTGACAAAACAGTCCCCGCAATCGACGATGATGCAGAAGAAGTAGAAACCGTCCTGGACGAAGCCGATGAAATCGGAGATATCGAAGAGGGTATGAGCATCCAAGACATTGACGAAATTGAAAGGAAGGAGGCGTAATATGAGCCGAGTTGTCGCAACAAACGGAATTGCTGACTTT
>CAMLKC010000056.1 GCA_946480595.1 uncultured Candidatus Saccharibacteria bacterium | reverse complement strand
GAACAATATGCCATTTGCAATGCAAGTCGCCTCCACGTCCTTGATGAAAGCACTGGTCGCTGTGGGACTTACTCGCACAGATTCAATGAAACCTCATATTGCAAGCATCGGATCGGATGTTACCTATGCAGCTATCATTTTTAAAGTCACGAAGATGGCAATTTTGCAATCCTTCAAGGCATCGAGCAATGCCGGTGTCAAGCGCAGCATTGTGCGTCACCCCTTGTGCAAAAAAACCAAATCTCGCCATCGTTAGATGCCAATGCTAAAATGCAATAAACTTGGCGTTCTAGAACAGAATTCCTCCCTTAATCTTGTTTTGATCTGACTGGGCGCATGATGCTCCAAACCTCTAACGCAAAATCGAAAAAAGAATTAGATCTTGATGACAACAAAAATATCAAGATTGAATCAATAAAGGCTATTGAAATAGAAAAATTCAGGACTTTTGAGAAGAGAACCGTAGAACTGGGGAGCCAAGTGACGGTCTTAATTGGTCGAAATGGAACAATGAAAACCTCTTTGATGGGTTTAATAGCTCACCCATTCTCCAGCGAATCTAAAGATGCATTCGGCAAAGAACTGAAGACGGTATTAAGAGACGTATTTAAACTCTCAGCGACATATGATAAAGAACAGTATTCATATAACCTTATAATAAAAACTTTAGACGCAGACGAGCTACTCAAAGAAGAAGTAAAAATATATTATGTTGCGGACTCAACGAATAGGCATCGCGTAGTGGTTTCAGGATCCGAAAAAGGCGATGGGAATTTTAGTTATAACACATCGTTCCTCAACTTAAAACGCCTGCTTCCGCTTGTCGATACAAGAGCGAAACCTGACACAAATGAAGATTTCGAACTCACCAGAACTGAAAAAGACCAGCAAAAGCATTTTTACGAATATGTTATGCCAAGTACCGAGTATGGAGTTTTTGCACCTATTCTTCAAAAAGGACAAAAAACAACATTTGCGCCCACCGGGAAGACTGCCCGTTATGACTATGAGTCTATTTCATCCGGCGAAGATAATTTAGGGGCAATTTTCAATCGTTTAATCGGTTTTCAGCGCGCATTTAAAAAAGGACAGTCGCAGGGCAATGGGATTTTTTGCATTGATGAATTTGAAAGCAGTTTGCATCCAATCGCACAAATAAATCTTTTTAAGTACCTATACGACTGGTCCTCCGAATTTAAAGTGCAAATTGTTATTACAACTCACTCCCTGCATCTTATACAAAATATTTACCTAAAGAACAAAAAAAATTTGGATGCCAAAAGGATTGTTTTCAACTTTGTTAGCTGTTCCACGGCAGGCTCAAATAAAAATTATCCGATTTTGCTGAATCCAGACTATCAATTAGCATACCAGGAACTAACATTAGAAAGTCCAGCCGAGGTTGTTGAGGCGCAAAAAATCGACGTGTTTTGCGAAGATACGCTAGCAATTCACTACATTAAGAAAATAATTAAGCGACAAGATATTTTAAAGCTCGTGTCATTTCACTGCAACCTCAACCAGGACAGTAAAAATAACGGCACCTCTTACTCGTCCTTGGTTAACTTATGCAAAAATTTCCCTCTTCTGTTGAAAAATTCACTTGTTATTTTTGATGCCGACGTCAAACCTGCCGCGACGGCTGACATAAAAAATAAAGCTACTTTTCTTGTCCTGCCAGATGAGGATAGTTTGGCGATTGAAAGACGAATCATTATTTTTATAATCGAGTTAGAAAACGATGATTATTTTTTCGCCAAATTTGGCCACGAAAAAACATGGTTTTTGAACGACATAAAGCAATCTGGAATTAAAACACTGACTTCCGATGAAATAAAAGACGAGTCAAAAGTTAAAATAGAGCAATGTAAGCGGTGGACGGAAAAAAATATTTCAGAGTTTAAGAAATACGTAACTCACTATTGCAGTCGGCTCGAAAACAAGAATGATTTTATTGTGGAGTTCACAAAAAGAATAAATTCAATAAATGAAAAAAAAGGATTACCACCGATTTCCATTCAATAACAGTGTCGACCATTCAACAACTCGGCGATGCGAAGAAAATAAATTCTGATAAGGATATCTATGACCATAATTACGGTTCCGACAAGCAAGTTAGATTTTGATCTTCAGAATCCACGGTATACCAAACAAAATAGCCAACGCGAAGCTCTGGAAAGAATACTGCTAGATTCACCAACAAAAACAATAAAACTTGCTGAGCATATTGTGGCGAACGGCCAGAACCCAATAGACTTGGTTGCTGCAATTGAAACTGGAAATAAGCGTTATATTGTTCTTGAGGGCAATAGACGTACCGCAGTTTTGAAGATATTAAGCAAGCCGATTTTACTAGATGCGTTCCCTGCGAATGCAGGGATCTCGGTTTTCATTAAGCGTATGAAACACCTTGCTAAACAGGCGCCTGCAAGCTCGATCAATAAGATTGGTTTGGTAACCTTTGCGTCTAGAGAGGATGCCGATGTTTGGATAAATTTAAAACATACCGGAGAGAATGATGGTGCTGGTACCGTCCCTTGGGACGGCATGCAGCGCGCTCGTTTTCGAAAAGGCGATGCCGGACTTAATTTGCTTGATTTTGGAAAAATGAACAGCTGGTTTACCGAGGAAGAACTGACGAATCGCGGTGCGTTTCCTATCTCAACTCTCAATAGGTTACTTGGCGACCCATCGGTAAGAGAAGCACTTGGAATAGAG
The DNA here is from genome assembly GCA_946480595.1 of uncultured Candidatus Saccharibacteria bacterium. The sequence goes on along the minus strand of CAMLKC010000056.1, from coordinate 3,911 downwards.
TTGAGTAGCGGTGTTTTGCAATCTCGAGTACCTCTTAATGAATTAAAAAAGGGCGTGAGAACGATTGTTTCTGATTTGGCAAGTGGCAACTGGAATGTCACTATGCTTAAATCAAAAGACGATAGGAGGAAATATTTAGAACAAATTCCTGAATCTGCGCTACCAACTAAGGAAAAGATTGACGCCGCTTGGCCTATCGACAGCCAAAAACCAGAGATCACCGAAACAAAACCGTCATCCAAGCCTGTCGACAGAACTAAATCCTTAGTAAGATCTACTTTAATTCCCAGAAATTTCGTCATTAACTCCAGCCCTACGAGCCCGCGTTTAGAGAAGATCCTCCGCGAGCTTAAACAACTGTCTGTAGAAAAGCATGAAAATGCTGTTGCAGTGTTACTTCGCACTTACATCGAGCTGAGTCTGGACGATTTCATAGCTAGAGAGAACGTTATTGTTGTCAAAAAAAATGTAAAGGCGCCACAGGCATCGCTTGCTGACAAGGCTGTGAGCGTAGCATCCGACCTCAAGAAGCAGGGAAAATTAGACAAGACTCAAGAAGCTATTGTTAACAGGTTAACCGGTAGCGGAGGCGATCCCAAGGCAGAGTCTGCAAGCATCACCACGTTACACTCTTTCGTGCACAGTAGGCACGCCTCGCCAATCGGCTCAGAGTTAAAGACAATCTGGGACAACATTTCATCATTCATGCACCTCATCACGCATGTATAAGTAAGACTGTCCAGACTGTCCAAAACAAGCTAAAGTAGCGCCCACGTTCAACTGGAGGTTCCTTGTCAAGCTATCATTCCCCGCTACGTTACCCGGGAGGGAAAACCAAACTGACGGAATACGTTAAGGCACTGTTTCGCCACAACAATCTCATGGATGGGCACTATGTCGAACCCTATGCAGGAGGTGCATCGATAGCCCTTGAGTTAGTAATTCAAGAATTTGCATCGCATGTTCATATCAATGATATTGATCCATCAGTATGGGCATTCTGGCACTCTGTATTAAACGACTCCGAAAATTTGTGCAGTAAAATCTCCAATACTGCTGTAAACATGACTTCGTGGTTTGAGCAAAAAGAAATTCAAAAAAATAAAAATTCCGTAGATACGCTCGCATTGGGTTTTTCCACATTCTTTCTTAACAGAACTAATCGATCTGGAATCTTAAAGGCTGGAGTGATTGGCGGAAAAAATCAAGATGGAAATTTTAAGATTGATGCCCGGTTTAAAAAGGAAGAATTAATTCGCCGAATTGAACTAATTGCAGAAAATCGAAGTAAAATTAGTTTATATAACCTTGACGCGATTGAATTACTATCCGATATAGTCCCTAAGCTTCCGAAAAAAACACTCGTATATTTAGACCCCCCATATTACATAAAAGGGGGAGATTTATACGAACATCATTACAAACATGATGATCATGCAGCAGTCGCTCGCGCTGCTTCGGCGATCACACAACACTGCATGGTATCATACGATGATGTGCCGCAAATTCGAGAGCTGTATAAGGATTTTCAATCCGTAAGTTATAGTTTAAATTATTGCGCACAAAATAGATATCGAGGAACTGAAGCTATCTTTCTGGACAATAGCTTAGAATGCCCCGGTTTGCGAGCATCAATGCAAGCAGCATAAAATTTAATCTTTTCAACTGCTATTTAAGTTTTCAAAGTTCAGCACCATCTTACCCGACTCGTTAGAGGATTTCGAAAGAGGCGATGTGAAAAAAACAATTCAATCGTTAACCAATCATAGTGTACCAACCGAGTACAGCCGCGAAGACTGGAAACTAGCTACCATATCGTATTTCTCGCCTTACTTCCGCCGTCCCGCTCAACTGCGGAGGCATATTGATAGTTTTATGATGGAATTGCGAAACCTTGCTCGCATTGCCCCCCATCCTGATCATTTACTTTTACTTGAATGGTGTCTCGCTCTTTATCGAAGAGTTTTACGGGTGGATAAGACCGGAGCATATGGCGTGCTGCATCGCCTCTTTGAAAATATGGAAGCCTCCGATGCGCGCTGGCTAAATATGTTCCACACGACAGTTAGGCTCGATCCTCAATCGGCTCCTCAAGACGTAGCATTTCAGCTGTTCGAAACCATTGATGGCGTAGCTGAAGGATGTTTCAAGCCACAGCTTCAAATCCTTTATGAGTTTGCGGTGAGGGAGGAGATGGGAACTTGGCCGATTTCGACCTCAACTATTGATTTTGGTACTCTAGTCGCCAAATTTCCAACGCCTTACAAAAATCAAGTTCCAATTCTCCTGAATGATCCCGATTTAAAAATTGGAGTTAATCAGTGGCGCAACATAGCTGCGCATAAGTCTTATAAATTGGTCGGGCCGAAAACGATTGAGGTAACATACGGCAGAGGAAATGTAAAAACGACTCGTTTTGGAATCCAACGCCTCAGCAAAGTTTCTCGCTGGTTGTTAATGACACAGCAAACTGTGCGACTTGCCAATACAATTATTTTTATCGAACACATGAAGGAAATTGTAGCTCTTGGTAAACCCTCAGTTAGCCGCACATTTTCTGCATCTGTAGTTCAAGTAGGGCATAACCTTTCGACCGTCGGATTTGAGGTGGTTGATTGGAAAGAAGCCACGAAAGACGGCTTGTTAATAGTCAAAGACCGGCTTAACAGAGATCCAACTGAAGCGCTAGTGCATGCCTCTCAGCAACTAGTCAGCCTTAGTATCGGTGTTCTTGCTGACGTAGCGACTCGTAAGCGTATTAAAAGAGTAGGTGTGCAACTACTACTGCCAAACGACGAGTCTTACGGAGCTGGCTTTGTCGCTGTATCGACGGCAGATGCATTTAGTCTTCGCAAAATAAGCCTTGCGTGTTACATGAAAGAAATAGAATGGCGTCGAGATTTTTAATGATTTGTATCCTCACATGAGAATGAAGTCTTTGGTATGTTTAGAATTCCCATTAAGGAAGTTGCGCTTTGCCTCTGTTCATGTCGATACGTTAGTTTTTAACCCCGCGTCAAGCACGATCTGCCCCCCACCTTTAAAGAAAATCCATGTCCACGTATCAGGAATACACCGCCAAGATCGCCGAGTTGCAACAGCTCGCAGAAGCCGCACGCAAGAACGAAATCGCAGGTGCGAAAGCACAAATCGCCGCGATCATGAAGGACTATGGCTTGACCGTTGAAGACCTCGGCGGAGCCAAGGCAAAGACCGTGAAATTACGCGTCCCGGTCGCTGCAAAGTATCGTGACGATGCGACCGGCGAGACCTGGACCGGTCGTGGCCGCTCGCCGAAGTGGCTGGAAGGTAAAGACAAAGCTCAGTATCTGATCAAATAATTTGACGGCGCGCCATGGGGAACGACCGCATGAAAACCACTCTGATCGCAATCGCTCTGTTGGCATCGCAAACCCTGTATGCCGCAGAAGCAGCGCGGCCGGGGTATGTGAAGATTCTGGAAGTAGAACGGGATCACGCAACGTCGAGAAATATCCGATGCCAGCCAAATTGCCCTGGCGCGCCCGAAATTGTCGAAGGCCCTGGCACCACGATCAAGTACGAATGTGGTGGGCAAATGCGTTCACAGTGGCTCGCAGGCCGAATTCAGCCGAAGTATTTCATTCTGGTGAAGGATTGTGTCGTGCAACTAGACGCAAACGGGAAGCCTACAATGTATCGCCCGATTGCCTATGAGCCTTAAGTCCCAGGTGGTTCTGGTTTTCAGCTCTCAGCGGCTACGTATCAGCGTAAGTTCTAACCACGTTTAAAAACAATTCTAAGCCGCCTAGAATCGTTTTCATCTCAAGTCGGCGCGTCGATGCATCCCTCGTAAGCTCCACGCCTTAGAAACGCTTCTAGGGAAACGCTGATCAATTCAGTTTCCAGTGCTTTGAAGGCGATGTAACTGG
>CAMLKC010000055.1 GCA_946480595.1 uncultured Candidatus Saccharibacteria bacterium | reverse complement strand
GTCAAATTGCACCATAGAGGCTAAGATATCCGTGCCAAAAACAGCTTGTCGTGCCTTAGGCCGTTTGTTATACAGCCGACGCACCAAAACAGACAGCGGTGTTTCGAACCCAAGAATACCTGCATCAGCGCTACCGTAAATGTTTGATGAATCGTAATATGGGCTATTCGAGTGCACCATTTTCAATACATAATCCCGCCACTCTTCACTAAATGCCTCTCCCGCCATAAGAAGTCGCGTGTTGATTTTTGGCCACTTAATTCCAGCCCGTTTCCCTTCTTCAATAATATCCTTAACGAAAGGCGGATAACCTACAACAACGGTTTGGTCATAATTAGCAGACAAATTTTTAATCGCATTTATTGCCTCCCCTTTTTCAAGCCCAGGCGTCACAAGATTAACTGGTCGTCCTTTATCTGCATAACCGAACGAAGAAATCGTTGTGAAAGAGCCCGCAATCCATGTGCCCATAGAGAAACAAATGACCAGGAGCGTACTCTTCTGGTCCATCTGAAAAATATCATCATATATCTCTCCAAACATGTCAGCGCCCTCGAGATCTTCATGCGCACCTCGAGGCCAATAAAAAGGTATACCGGACGATCCAGAACTTACAGAAATGATTCGATTACTGAACAAGTTACCATCAGTGCACAAATCGGCGAGGGGGTACTGTCGTAAATAGTTGTCTTTATCGACAACCGGAACATACGAAACAAAATCATCGAAGTTTTTGATCTTTGTATGGTCAATGTTCTGTTTTTTCAAAAAATCTTTGTAAGCAGGGACGCGTTCGGCAGAATGATGGAAAAGTTTCAAGGCTGCTTTTTGTCCGTCTCTGACAAGCGATTCATATACGTTTTCTTGCTTGCTTGTGGTGGTGAGACGCGGGATTTTCATTATATGGCTTTAACTCCTATTTTGACGTACACTATATAGTAATTTGGAGGCTTTGCAAATATATGTATAATATGCGTCACATTTCACAACGACTGAGAGATTTCGACAGTAGTGTTTTTCAGGAAGTATTTCGAAAACAACATACCTTAACTAACCCAATTGATCTAAGCGTGGGTCTACCTGAAGGGACAACCCCTCAGTACATCAAAGATGCAGGAATCCGCGCTATTAGCGAGGGTCATACAATTTACACAGCCGCAAATGGCATCTCTCAATTGCGGGAAGCTATCGCGCATAAGCTAGTAAGCGAGAACGGCCTTCACGTTACGAAGGATGACATTGCTATCGTTCCAGGTCTTACAACCGGGCTCCTTATGGTGTATCAAGCACTCCTCAACCCCGGGGACGAGGTAATGATTATGGATCCCAGCTATCCTCCATACCGTTATCTTGTTCCTCTTACCGATGCAAAACTAGTCCAAGTTCCGACGCTACACAACTTCCAGCTTGATCTGGCTGCTATTGAGGCACGTCTTAACGAAAAAACGCAGTTGATTGTTATTAACACGCCAAACAACCCTACCGGTACCGTCTATCCAAAGGAAGATTTGGTAAAATTAGCGGAATTAGCCGCCAAATACAACACGCTCATTATCTCAGACGAAATGTACGAGAGTTTCATTTATGAAGGCGAGCATTTTAGCATTGGAAGTATATATCCAAATACAATTACAATGAATGGATTTTCAAAGGCCTATGCTATGACTGGCTGGCGGCTAGGTTATATCACTGGTCCTGTAGAAGTAATCCAAGCCGTCAATCAACTTCAGCAATATGCCGTTTTTTGCTCTTCTTCCATCGCCCAATACGCCGCCCTCGCCGCTCTTTCGCAGCCAACTTTGCCACGCGATTCTTACGTACAAAAACGCCAGCTCATTAATACCGAGCTACGCGCACTTGGCTACGATGTCCAAGGCAACGACGGTGCGTATTATACGTTTTTCAAGGCGCCCAACGGTCAGACCGACTTGGAATTTATTGACAAAGCCGCCGACCACAACCTGCTACTCCTCCCCGGTCGCGCGTTCTCGCAAGAAGAAAATTACGTTCGGCTGTCGTATGGTGGTAGAATTGAAGATGTAGAACAAGGCCTAGCCATTATCAAAAAAATAACCGAAGAGGCAAAATACCAAAAATGACCAAAATAGCCATCATCGAAGACGACCCAGTCATCAACCAAATGTACCGCATGAAATTCGAAGCTGACGGCTTTGAAGTACAGATTGCAGACAATGGTAAACGCGGCGTCGAACTCGTTGAAGGCTTTACGCCCGACATCATTTTGCTCGATCTTCAAATGCCGCACATGGACGGTGCCGAAGCGCTGTCACACATTCGTTCGCACGATTGGGGCAAGAAGATCCCGGTTATTATCCTTACCAACCTCGGCGAAGAAGAAGCACCAAAGTCACTCCGTGACCTGGGAATTCACAGCTACATCGTCAAGGCCGACCTGACCCCCCGCCAGGTGGTTTCCCGTGTCAAAGAAGCACTCGGAATCGCTTAGTCTTCTTTATTTGCCACAGCCTGAGCGGCTTGGATGACATTATCGAATAATGCCACAATAGTGAGCGGACCAACCCCGCCCTTTTCTGGCGTGATTTTAAGATCATCGCGCTCGCGCAGTTCAGGATCAATATCACCAACAATGACGCCGTTTTCACTGGCCGTTCCGGCATCGACTACCGTTGCGCCAACCGATACCATCATAGGTGTAATCAACCGAGGAACGCCTGTTGCCGTTACGATGACATCACTGTTACGAAGCGTCTCGCCAATATCCTCATGGCTCCTATCTAGAACGGTCACGTCATAGCCGCTCTTTCCCCACATGTGGGCAAGCGGTGCGCCAACCAAACGGCCGCGACCCACGATGGTCAGTTTTTTGTTCTTTAGTTCTACCGCATATCCGGCTAACAGCCAGCTGATCGCCAGTGCTGTTGCACTATCAAAGCGGGCGTTTTTACCTAATCCGTCGACATCTTTTTCAGGGGCGACAAGGTTCACGATTTCGTCCGTCCTATTCTTGTCGTCAAGCGGCAGCTGAATAATCATGCCATGCACTGAACTGTCCGCATTCAGACGTTCAATCTCGCCTGGCATTTCATCTTCCGATAAGGTCAGAATCTCCGTTTCAATAAGGATGTCGTCACCATAACGGCGTTTCATCCGGACGTACGTATCAATGACCGTTGATGCGCCTCGGCTTTTAATAATCACCAGTTTTGGAAAAACGCGCGAAGCCTGACGAAGCGCCCGCACCTGGCGAGCCTGGCGTTCTTTAATATATTCGGCAAGTTCCGAGCCATCGAGTAATTTTACCATTCCTTCTATTTTACCACTGTTTTTGTAATGTAGCTTACTGCGGTCGTCATAAATATGGGTGATACTGGAAAAGTAAGGTAACGGAGGAGGTACGCAATGAACGAAGAGCAACTTCATACCAAAGCTCAGGGCATCGGGATAATCAACCTGATTGCGGGAATTTGGCTGATTCTTTCACCGTTTCTGCTTGGATATCCGGCAGATGCCGTCACAAACTCGGTGCTTATTGGTATCGTTTTATCCATCTTGGCGGTCATCCGACTTACCGCAACAAAAAATGCATGGACGGGCTGGACCGTCGCTGCCGTTGGTTTATGGCTCATTATCGCGCCGTTTATCTTCGGTTTTACGGAGCCGGCCGTGCTGTGGAATGAGATTATCGTTGGTGTCATTATTGCCGGTTTAAGCCTCTGGAGAGGAACTGCCGTCGCCCCGCTTTCTCCTCCCCACCACCATCCGACAATGTAGTGTCCTACCAGACAAACAGGGTGCTTTTTACGCGCCCTGTTTGTTTTGCCCCATATCTATTGCTAGAATAGGATTAACTAACGAAGGAGAATGAAATGAGCGTTTTGTCGCTACTTGCCCAAAGCTATTACTACAATGACCCCTATGTGTACGACACCGGAACAAGCGCGGTGGCCGCTGGGGCGATTTTGACACTGATACTCTTTGGGCTCGTTCTCTCTGTCGCATTTTACATTGCCAGCGCCATTCTCCTTGGCCGTATCTTTAAAAAAGCCGGCGTTGAACCATGGAAAGCCTGGGTGCCTGTTTACAATAACTGGATCCTACTGGAACTGGGTGGCCAAAAAGGGTTCTGGGCCGTTCTCGCGATCATTCCGATCGTTAATATTGTCGCGGCCGTCTTTATGTATATTGCCATGTACAACATTGGTCTGAAGTTCGGTAAAGAAGGTGCGTTCGTTCTACTAGCCATCTTCTTGCCGCTCGTTTGGTTTATTTGGTTGGCCGTTGACAACTCGACCTGGAAAAAGCCAAAGCGCACCAAACATGCACACGCCAAATAGCATAGTTTCGTAAGAATCTAACAGACGATATCGTTCTCTTCATTTACAGTAGTACTGTAACGAGAGGAGGCCTTATGACGCATCAAGCATTCATACTCAGTAGTCCGGCATTTGAAAATGGTGGCGCTATTCCCCAAACATATACCTGTACAGGAAAGGGCATCAGCCCACCGCTCCATATAGAGGGCATCCCGAATGATGCCACTAGTCTCGCGCTTGTTATGCACGATCCCGATGCCCCGCTTGGTGATTTTCTCCATTGGTCGCTTTGGGAAATCAGTCCAATGCCAGGCGATATTGACGAGGATATGGTGCCTGTTGATGCTATCGAAGGCATGAATGATTTCGGACAGGCAGATTACGGCGCGCCTTGCCCGCCCTCAGGTACTCACCGATACGAATTTGACCTCTACGCGCTTAGAGACCAGCTCAATCTACCGATCGGCACCGCGCGCCAAGAAGTTGAGGAGGCAATCCGCACCCAAGTTATCGCCAAAACAACCCTTGTGGGAATGGTTGGTGCGCTGGTTTAGTTAAACTTGCCCGCTTCGCTGCGCAGGCTTATTTCCTGAGCCAAGACTTCGGCATGCTGGCGTTCATCGCTCAGAATCTGCCGCAGCGCGTCGACGCTATGGCATCTGGCTTCTTCGGCATCTTTTATGTAATGCCGCTCCAATTGTGCGATCGTATCCAGCTTTTTATGCAGCAACTTTACCAAGTCGTAGTTAATATCTTTCATGGCCGTCTCCCATTTTTAACTTTGACTGCTCATTTTAGTGTAGAGCCGACAAGGGCAGAAAAGATATAAAATATCTCACTAGATATTTTACCAAACAAAAAACACCTCCGGTAGCGAAAATGAGGTGTTCTTTGCGTGGAGGGCCAGGTGGGGCTTGAACCCACGACACCCTGCTTAAGAGGCAGGTGCTCTAACCAGCTGAGCTACTGGCCCATATAACTCTAAAACTATAGCAAATAGGGGTCGTTTTGTAAATACCCTGCTAGAGTTCGTCTTTTTTGCTGGCGATAAAAGCGCCCCATTGCCGCACAAGATGCAGCACGGTTTTCATAGGAAGTTCGATCACCATATCGAGCACCATAGCGACGATGTTAACTCGGGAGTATTTTTCACTTATCCAGCGACCGACCACAACGAACGGAATGTAGAGGAAGTCACGGATAATCGTAATGCCGTCCTGGGAGCTTTCCATAGCCTCAAGTTCGCGGATCTGCCGACTAAGACGGAAACCGAGGAAACTTGCGGTTGAGAGGAAGGCGAAGAAGATGAGTAGGTGTAGTAGCGCAAAGCCAAGCGATGCCAGCCATAGCGCAACGCCACCGAAAATAAGGAAGAAAAACACGACATAGGCAACGTTAAAGGCAAACCCAAAGCCCTTGCCTGTTTTGTACGAGCTTTTGGCCGCTGCGCGTTCATTGCCATATAGCAAGTGGTCGGTAATATCGCTGAGCGTTTCAGCGTTGGAACGGCCAGGCAGACGAAGCGTAAACCTCAGTAAAATCATGTAAATCGGCGGGAACAAAAGGTTAATCACAAGCGGCAGCATAATAATCGAACCGTGAATAAGGTAGTCGTACGGCACCTCAATTGCCACGCCAATCAGCACCTTAGTGATGATCAGGAAGATAACACTCTTGACAATACCCTTGTTAATTCGTGAATTGATGCGTGAATATTCTTTTTCGATCTGCGTTTCGTATGCTGTCAGAAACTGTTCACGCGAGTTAAGCAACTTCACGACGTCTTCATGCTCGTCGATAAGCCGCCACAAAACACGCAGTGCCGCACCGCGGCGGGTTACCAGGTGGAACAGCTTGTCAGCGATTGATGACTCGAGCAAAGCATCGATCATTTTGTTGGTCTGGGCGAAATTACCGGAGTCTGGATGCTGCTGGTAGCGATGCAAAAGTGCCGTGCGTATTGTCGCAGGATCAGACTTCAAGAGCGCCCGGTGAACAGCTACAAATAACGCGATCTCGTACTCGGGCGTATCACCTCCGGGGATTTTTTTGCGGTTGAGCGTTTCCAAGAAATGATCGTAGGCAAACTGCGTAAAAACATCTCGCTTGAGGTCGCTATTGAGCAACCGCTCTACTTCGACCGCTAAAACGTGGAGGGTCCATTCGTCTTTTTTGAGCTTGAGGTAGGCGCCGTAGTATGCACCCGCAAGCTTGTTGATTTCATCGACTGTCGTCGTGACAACCGAGTCGTTTTGCAGGTAGCCAGCCAAGGTCAGTTCGGTGATAAGTTCGTCACCCGCCTGCGACACGACGCCGCTGTCGCGCGAGAGAAATACCCGGCGGTAGAACCGCTGGGTCGCCCGTTGCAAAAGCAGGTGTTCCTCAGTATATTCGGCGGCGTTACGCAACTGTTCGTACGCAAATGTCAGTGCGCGA
>CAMLKC010000054.1 GCA_946480595.1 uncultured Candidatus Saccharibacteria bacterium | reverse complement strand
TTCAAATAAGCGACATTGGCCTCTGCTTCATCGGCCGGCAAATCGGCCCTCACGATGCTCTCGGCTTCGTCGAATCTACCCTGCAGACCGACGACCAACGCCAGGTTCTGCCGGATCCGGGTGTCGGCCCGAGCGCTGTTGTAAGCGCGGCGCAAGACGGATTCGGCCTTGGGAAGCTCCTTGGTGAGAACATAGGACGACATACAACTCGTCCGGAACCGCAATACCTAAGCGCGCGACAATGGCGTTTGTCACCTGCTTGTTGCCCGCGATAATCCGGCCCGATATAAAGCTCATCGACTCGTCTATCACGCTGTAAATCCGCATAACGACAGGAGAGTCGGGCAGCGTTACCTCAAGTAACCCTTTCGACGACAAAAAACCATGAACCGGATAACCGCGGTCCAGCAGTTCTTTTGCGATCATGCGGGTAGATATTTTAAGGTCTGGCAAGTCACCATAAGAAAGCTCGTACATAGGCATACTATACCATATCTTTAAAAAATCGATTGACACATGTGCACTGAATTTATACCATAGCTGCATAATGACTCATACGTCAGTTACGTTTCGCTCGCTCACACAGCACGATCTGCCCGAGCTTGAAGCCTCTTTTCCTGAAGCATCACCAAATGCGCATAAAAAACGTCTGGCAAAACAGGAGAAAGGACTGTATCTTTATTCTGGCGCTTTTGTAGACGGGAAGATCGTCGCTATTCAGCTCATTCGTTGGCAGGGGTCAAACCTGCCCGAAAACCGCGCTCTTTCGCCGTACCCGGAAATCGGCAGCCTTTTTGTACTACCCGACTATCGCCGACAGGGTCTTGCGACCAGGCTGCTAGAGTACAGTGAGTCCAAAGTTAAAGCGCATGGTGACAAAGGCGCGTCGTTGTCCATTCAGAATGATAATGATGCGTCGGTTCGCCTTCACATAGCTAACGGCTACAAAGCGATCGGACCGGCGCGTCCCAGAAAAACAGCACCTACTCAAGCGCGGACGTATTATCTTAAGCACTTTGTCGCGACGGACTAGAAAATCCCGCGCTTTTTAGCTCCGCCGAACTGTTCTAGTAGTTCTTTTTGCTTTTTTGTCAGCTTGGTTGGCGTATCGACAATAACACTTACGATGTGCGCACCCCGGCTGCTGCCACGTAGGTGTGGAACGCCATGGCCAGTCAGCTTGAAGTCGGTGCCACTTTGGGTGCCGGCAGGGATTTTCATGCGAATCGTCCCGTCAACGGTTTCAACATCAATTTCGGTTCCAAGCGCGGCATCAATCATTGAAATATGCTCTTCGCTAAGGATAATATCGCCTTCGCGTGTGAACTTTTTGTGTGCTTTTACGCGGACGTGAACATATAGGTCACCCCGGGTTCCACCACCGATGGCTTCGCCGCGTTCCTTGAGACGGATTGTCGCACCGTCATCAATGCCAGCCGGAACCTTGAGAGTCAGCTTTTGCTTACGGCGCTGCGTTCCCTTACCCTTACAGACAGTACAGATTTTTTCTGGAACTTTGCCAGCACCTTTACAGGTTTCACAGGTGACCGCTTGCTGGATTTGGCCGAAGATCGTGTTCATGACACGAGTCTGCTGGCCCGCGCCCTTACAGGTAGGACAGGTCTTCATGCTGTGGCCTGGTTCGACAGTCGTGCCGTGACAGTGTTCGCACTCGTCTTCCATATCGAGTGCCAGCTCTTCTTCAACGCCAAAAACAGCCTGTTCGAAGGTCAGCGCGACGGTCGTCTCAACATCGCGGCCGCGCTTAGGACCAGAGTCGGCACCTCGGCCGCCGCCAAAGAACTGGCCGAAAATATCGCCAAGATCGCCGTTTCCAAAGTCGAAGTGAACGTTCTGGTTGCCACCAAAGCCACCAAACGGATTGCCATCAGCGTACCCTGCGCCACCACCTGCATCACCGCCCACGCCGGCGTGGCCGAATTGGTCGTAGCGCTGGCGCTTTTGCTGGTCTTTTAGAACCTCGTAGGCTTCGTTGATTTCTTTGAACTTCGCCTCATCACCACCTTCTTTGTCCGGGTGGTGTTGAACGGCAGCCTTACGAAACGCCTTCTTTATTTCGTCGGCGCTGGCGCTTTTTGATACACCTAGAACTTCGTAATAATCACGTTTACTCATCTCTTTTTATGATAGCAAAATTAGCACTTGAATGTCCAGAGTGCCAGAGATCTTCGCCTCTATTGCTTAAGGAAGTGCCTTATCTATATAATGATATTAAGAAAAGTATAAGCAAAATCATGTCACGACTACCTGTACCCGGATCCGACGACAATACATGGGGTGAAATCCTCAATGATTTCTTAGAAGTCTCCCACAATAACGACGGGACCGTAAAGGCCAGCGCCATTACCGACGACACCACCGTTCAGCGGATCCGCATACGAAAAGACGGCACGGCTGTTGGGCAGCGGCCGGAAATCAACTTTGTTGCAGGCGAAAATACCACGCTGGTCGTGGCTGACGACCCGATAAACAACAGGGTCGATGTGACAGTAACGGCCGATCTTAGTGCGGTAATCGACCCGGTTGCCGCCTCAGTTGGACTAGTAGCACAGACTCTACAGGTAGAGCAAACGGGCAGCAACTTTCAGCTGTCATCAGGCACCTGCGTGTTCATACTCATCCATATTCCGCGCGTCAGCATTAGCGAGCTCGGCGTTTGGATGACCAACGAAGGCATCACGCCTACCAGCTACAGCGGCATGGCGCTCTACACGCCGGACGGTACGTTGATAGACAAGACCTCCGACGTCAGCAGTACACTTGCTACACCCGGCAACTTTTGGTTTTCGTCAGCCTTAACCGGCGGCCCACGAACGCTCGACGCGGGACCTTACTACATCGCTTTCCTTTCGCATCTAGCAACAGGGCCTCGCATCGCTGGCGTGAGTGCCGTCCGGGATATTCCGGTTATTAACGGTTATCGCCCTTCCGTGTATCTCACCAATCAATCAGGTTTCCCAGCCTCGTTCACGCCAGCCAGCGCCAACGTGAACAGCGGCATTTATTACCTGACCGTCAGCTAAAAGTGCTGACGGATATGCTTGAAGCTAAAGTCCCAGGTGGCGTCGGTCTTTTTGTGCGGGTTAAAGATGTTCTGCGGGTCGTATAGCTGTTTGATCTCTTTCATGTAGCCGAGCACGCTCGGGCTGTACATTTGCTGGAGCCAAGGTCCGCGGATCAGACCATCGCCGTGTTCGCCCGAAACAGAACCACCGTAGGAAATAACCAGTTCGTTCACCTCTTTCATGGCAGGCTCAAACTTGGCGCGCTCTTTTGGATCCTCGATCCTCATGAGCGGAATAACATGGAAGTTACCGTCGCCCATATGCCCGGCAATAGTCGCAAACAGGTCGTACTTTTTGATAATGACGCGAAGCTGCGGCAAGAACTCAGTCAGGTGCTCTGGCGGTACAACAAAGTCGTCGATGAATGGTGCGGTGTGCTTGTCTTTGACCTTTTTACGGAGCAAATTGAAGCTCTCGCGGCGCATGAGCCAGAACTTGCGCGATTTGGCTTCGGTGTTGTCTTCTTCCATGTAGGTAAAGCCAAAACGCTTGAGATCGAGGCGGGCTTCGTGGATCTTTTTGGCAACTTCTTCGGTAGTCTGGCCACTGAATTCAATCAAGAGGATGAGCTTTGGCACACCCTTTAGGATCATGAGGCCGTCGGGCAGCAGCTGAATAGCTGTCTTGATCCATGTCCAGAGGCCGAGTTTGGCAATAAACAAGAAGAAGAACTTGAAGCTCAACCATAGTGTATTGTCGTCAAAACTCTCGAACGTTGCTGGCTTGTGCGCCAGAACCGCAGGAATCACCTCACCAAGGTTGTCGAGCGTATGCATGTAGCATACCAGCGTACCCGAGTGCGGCGCGTGTGGCACGAGGCGGACTTTCGCCTCGGTAGTAATACCGAGCGTTCCCTGAGCGCCGATGAACAGCTTGGTCAGGTCAAAAATACCCGTTTCGCGGTTCCAAACGTTCCATAGGTGGTAGCCAGTCGAGTCCTTGGTAACGCGCGGGGCGGCAGCCTGGATTTCGTCGTAGTGCTGGTCGAGCAGCTCAAAGGTGCGGCGATAGAGGTTGCCCTCAAAATCGTCCTGGTTCATCTTGGCGTTGAGTTCATCACGGTTCAGCGGCTTTAACAAGTACTCGTTGCCATCGCTGAGTACTACTTTCATTTCAGTCACGAAGTTATCAGTTTTGCCGTATTCGAGCGATTTTTCACCGCCCGAGTTATTATTTACCATGCCACCGACAGATGCCAAGTCGCGGCTTGCCGGGTAGCTAGGCAAAATACTGCCGAGTTTGAGTGTCTCTACTTCGAAATCCTTGTACAGAATGCCTGGCTGGAAATGCGCACTGGCTTCGTTTAGCTCAAGCAGTTGGTTCATATGCTTGCTGACGTCCAGAAGGATCGACTCGCCAATCGCACCGCCGGACATGTCAGTGCCACGGGAGCGCGGAGTAATGCTTAACTCGGGGTTTTCAGCTTTGTGCTGGTTAACGAACGAAATGGCCGACTTTACATCCTCGGCATCTTTAGGGAACGCAATAACTTGTGGCTTCAATTCGAAAAGGCTGGCATCGTGGCTGTAAAATTCACGGGATTCATCTGTCGCGTCGAGCTCACCCTTAAATATTTTTGAAAGTTCTGCTTGTAGGTCCATGTCATTCCGCCTGTTCGTTTTTGGTAATTTGGTAATGGTCTTGTAAATATATGAGATCTGAGACGAGGTTTTCCAGTTCGATCTTCGTGCTGTAGTCAGAGGCTTCCCGGCTGAGCTGGTCTAGCTCGGTGGCGATAGTGACAAAATAGTCACCGGAACGTACCTTGGCCTCTAGCTCCTGGTTGGGAACCGCCTCGTCCTTTACCAGTTTTGGTCGTCCCCACCCGTGAGTCAGCACCCCGGTAAATCCAGATAGTGCGTACGTCGCTACTCCACTCATATATTCTCCCCTTCAATACAACTTTTATACGTTTCCC
Source organism: uncultured Candidatus Saccharibacteria bacterium (assembly GCA_946480595.1). The sequence goes on along the minus strand of CAMLKC010000054.1, from coordinate 1,765 downwards.
CCGCAATAATCAGGTGGTCAAGCAGTTCTATGCCCAGTACCTTGCCGGCACTTAGCAGCTGGTGGGTCGCGGTAATATCGGCCGATGTCGCCTCAAGCGATCCTGACGGATGGTTATGCGCCACGATAACGGCAACGGCGCCGTATTCTAAAGCTGGCTGGAAAACCTCACGTGGGTGCACGATATTTGCCGTAAGACTGCCAATAGAGATGATTTCTTCGTGGATGACTTGAAAACGACTATTCAGATATAAGCCGCGGAGTTGTTCTTTTTGTAGGCTGGCCATTCCGCGAAGGTGCTCGAAGGCCTGCGCTGCAGTCCGAACAAACACCGGTTTGCCGGCTTTGCTTTGGTAGGCGCGGCGCCCCAGCTCAAAACTTGCAACAATCTGACAGGCTTTTGCCAGAGGAATATCAAGCGTTTCGGCAAGCCGTTCGGGACTCTTTTCACTACTGATTGCCCGCTCACCGTACTCGCGGACGACACGGTTTGCCATGGCTAATACCTCTTCTTTTCGGGTCCCTACCCCAAGAAGGACAGCAATAAGTTCGGCATGTGTCAGCTCACCCGGACCGGCTGCAAGCAGCTTTTCTCGCGGCTTGTCTTCAATAGGCAAATCCCGGACACGCAGCACATACCCAGTCTGACCTTCACCGGTGATAATATCCGTATCGGCAAGCTCGTACGGGCGCGGAGTGATAAGCGTATGCATAATTACTATTACTATAGCGCTCGTCCCCTGAAAAGTGAAGCATACCGTGCTACGATGGAACTATGAAGCAGATAGATGGGCCAAACTTGACAGTATTAATTTTGGAACGAGGCGAAGAGCTACAGTCATCACTGCAGGCTTTTGCGGCTAAAAGCGGCGTCAAAAGCGCCTGGCTTTCAGGGCTAGGCGGCGCTATGAAGGTAACGCTGGGGTTCTATAGCCTTGAGAGCAAATCGTACGAATGGAAAGAATTCGACGAGCCTCTAGAGATCGTGTCGCTGACTGGAAACCTCAGCCTGTCCGAAGGCCAGCCATTTTGGCATATTCACGGCGTATTTTCAAACCGTGGCTACCAGGCAGTTGGCGGGCATGTCAAAAGCATGACGGTTGGCCTGACCGGCGAGCTGCATATCACCCCTATTTCGCTCGAACTTCACCGTGATTTTCATGACGATGTTACCGGCTTGAAACTTATTTCACAAGACTAGCAGTTACAATATATCACGCGACAAATAGCCGCTGTCGCGCACCGACTGCCGCCACGGGCGGGCCTTGGTAAGCGGGATATGCCACTGCTGATCGCCCGGGTCGATCGTTCCTACGGCAAGACCGTCGGAGGCAGTCACCTGCACCCTGCCATCCGGCCCGATTAGCGAACTTTGCACGCGGTCGTTTTGCTCGACGCAAAAACCGATCCACATATTGTTGATGCTCGCATGCGCCTGCGCCGTGATGGCAAACATCGGGTTGTCGCTATACGCCGAAAGCAGCACGGCGTCGACACCCTGCAAGCGGTAGGCGTCAAAGATTTCCGGGAACTGAATTTCAATACAAAGCGCGAGGCCGATTTTTATACCATTAACCGTAAATACGACTTGTTTTTCACCGGCACTATACCAGTCGCGCTGCTCGGTAAACGAGAGGATTCTTTTGTCATACCGTGCAACTACCTCGCCGCCGGCAGATATGACATACAGTGATCAGGTCTTAACCTTTCCAGAGCATCGGCAAACCCAATCATTCCCAAGCCCATTGATTTGACAATCCCTACTG
>CAMLKC010000053.1 GCA_946480595.1 uncultured Candidatus Saccharibacteria bacterium | reverse complement strand
CAACCTGCGTAATACTTGCTAATTCCGCGCTTACCCTTCCTAATTGAATATAACGATGCATGGAAATGGTTATCCAGGCGATGTTTCCATTCAGATTTATTATCTAACCAAGATTTCAAATTTTGACAAAATAATGCATCATCGTCATTAGCCATGTAGCTTAAGAAATATAAATAACCAGGTTCTATTTCATTTGCATCGCTAACGAGCGTAGGTGGCGCAATTTTGGACAGCCTGTCTTTTAGCTTTTGTACTCCGTCGTGCCCAAGCAGTATTTCGGCTTCTTCCAGCTCGGTCATAGCTGGCAACAGCTGCTGAGGTGTGGCGATTACTGAAGTTTCATCCGAAAAGGCACTGATTATCCTCTGCCGGATTACCGACTCCGCAAAAGCTGGAAATCTAGTGTCATTTAATCGATCAGCAATGCTAATACGTGCATAGTCAGCTGGGGATGTAAGCTGTTCATTCGGATTTAAAGTAGCTCGCTGCCGCCATCCGAGCTCCCTGACGCCAACCTTAAATGTGTAGTCTGTATTGGCATGTTTTATTATCGTGTTAAGAACCCGTTGCTGATAGTCTTCGAAGTTTTCGAACTCATCTATCAAAAAGTAAAATTGCTTACCTTCAAGCTCCTGCGATGCAAGCAGCGCTCTGGCCAACGCATCTAGTGGGGCTCCTAACGTCGATATCCGTTCAGGGGGGTTATCTACCACTGTATTTATCAGAGATTCGAAATCTAATATAAGATACTCAATCTCTTCCGCTAAATCTTCACAAGAGTTTATATCCTCAAGCCCAAGTGTAGCAGCTACTTTCCTTAGGTCACCAGATCGAACCTGAATCTCACCCCCACCGTTCAGCTTAAACCAACTAACAAAATCCAACATTTGCTGACAGAAAATAAGGTTGACATAATGCCCAAAGTAGGAAGACCACTTATCCTCTGTCAGCTCCGCGCCTCTAAAAGCAGTAACCCTATTAGTATTAACCCGATAATATAAACCGTAGAATGGCCAATCTTTAACCGGAATAGTGTTGCTAGATAAGGCTTTCTGGCCTTGATACGACAAACCTCGCAAAACGGTTGTTTTTCCAGTGCCTCGGCCGCCAATTAGAACACAAGGACGATGAGTTCTCAGCTCATCAAAATAGGAGGGTTCATTGAATAGTGAGAAAATAGCCTCATTTAACCATTCAGCCTTATATAACCCCAATGTCTTACTTAGTCGTTGAGTAGTATCAAGCGGCTCTGAAGTCATCACAATGCACCTTTCTTTAGTAACGGCTTCCAGCCATTCAACTGACTATAAAAAATTGGAAGCGTGGCATCAGGAAAACCGTGGGAGAAAGCAAGGGCAAGCCCTAGCTTATGAAAGCCTCGCCAGCACCCCTCCCCGCCATCGTTGTCGGGAATCCCAGCGCGAGCGCTCGCAGATCGGACGAACTCAGGGCCCTCAGTTCGCATATCCTCCCGCCAAATCGCAGAATCATTGCTAATTGCACTTTGTCGGGATGTATAAAAGTGCGCCGGTATTATTTCAACCCCACCACAATCCCTAGCAATATTTCCTTTACCTAATTCGGTACAGATAACTGGGCAATATAGAAATCGTACCGCGCCCCCAATCGACGCGTATATTTCTTTAAACGATGAGGTTCCCCCGCCTGCCACTGGATAGGCTCTTTTCCACGTATCAGAAAACTGATTTCCTGAACCTACAAAATCGTCAACAAACAGTACGTTGGCCATGCCACCTGATGCCAGATAATTAACTGCTGCTCCCGGAGCGGCTATCCTGCCCTCATCTAACAGCAGCACGTCTCTAGCTAGCCGAGAGAATGCGAAGCCGCTGTCAGCATCCGTGGGAACTTCCCCAGTGACACGAACCACCACTAAAGACTCAACAAAACTAGTCCACTGCAAACGTGCATTGGACAAGTCGTTTTTATCTGTCACAACTGTTTGAGAAACACTTAAAAACGCGCTCCTGAACATTTGCTTAACTAGCTCATCGGCAAAAAAAGTGAACCCCTCTAACAACCTGAGTGCATATGGCAGCTCATCTTGTGTAAAGTTCGAGCACCAGCCTACAGGATCAAAATTCCCCTTTTTTGGCCATAGGCCCGTTGTAACCAGGTAGCGCCATTTATCTACAGGCAATACGACGTCCATGTGCGCCCCAACTTAACAGTTAGACTTATAGGTACTTTCTAGCTCAGCATATAAATTTGAGGCAAAGTCAGGAGAACCAATAGTCAAGCGGCTAACAATTTCACTTAACCAGACATTATCTTCTTTGCCGTTCCAGACTTTTATGTAGCTGCCGCTTTTATAGCCATTATCCTGTCGAAAAGCATTAAGTACATTTTTACCAACATACGAGGTATACAACTCACTGGCACCTAGGCCTACAATTTTCGCCAAATCAACAAACGACGACAAGGCAAACGATTTAGTCTTCAAAGTTTCAGTCGCAAACTCCTCAACCGACGACAAAATTTTCGCCTTCGATTGAGCATCATTAACAGCTGCTATGCCACCTAAAGCATTACTCACAACTTCAACCGCATCGGCAAAACTCTGGGACTGAACCAAAATCTCGCTCAACCCAAAATGCCAAATGTCAACTAGCTCTAATCGCATCTGTTGAATATCGGGCTCTTGAGACTTCCACCATTTCCAGCCCACGTGATCCATCAACTCAGCGCATTCAGTCCAGACTGCTCTATACCAAGGGTTATTCTCATCACGCCAAGCGTTATTAATTTTACTATTTATCGCATCTTGTAGACGCAACATAATTTCCGCTTGGTTACGTTCCATGCTTACACTATCCATCATAACCCTCGGCTCTCATCATATGGATCCACGCGGCGATGTTACCACTGGTTGAATTGTCCGTCTGCATAAGATAAGCGCGCCCGGCGCGTTGCCCGCGACCCGACGCTGAGTAGGCCTATCAACGGTCGAACGCGCCTGTTTAGGCCATGGGGTAATGGCAGCCGACGGAGCAATTCCAGGCTCGTCGACGCCCCCCTAGATCTCGCCCTCAACCACGTCAGTAACCCAGACCTCAATGCCACGTCGGCGAGCCCGTGCTTTTTCTTTGGTGCTGCCTGTAATAGCTCTACTGTTGTTGCTGTGCTTTTTCGCCTTAAGACGCGGTAGCGGCTTTGCGCGTCGCAGAGCAAGATGCCGTCGAACCGCAGGTGAGTAAGGTGGCGGTGTTGAGGGGGAGCAGGCGAAGCCTGTGGACCCACAACACACATCTTGCCGTCCGAATAAACGCAGTTCAAATAAATTTAAGACAACTTTCGACTCCTTACAGCATTACACCGCCAAAAACCTTCTCAAACTCAAGCTTTTATACCTGAGTTGCCTTGAGTTGCGTTGAATTTCGCTAAATTGCACTAAATTGCCTTAATTAAACACTGTCACACGCAATTAAGAACGCAGACCAAGGGCGCCTCCCCCTGTTGATTTCGGTACACTTTCGGGACTTTCCAAGCGAGTGAAGGCGGATAGAAAACCATCCGCATATTTATAACATCTCCATATCAGTGAATAATCAAAACTCGAGCGTCACAGATGAGGAGTTCGATATGGAGCTGGAACCAGGAAAACCCTTGACTTATGCTTCCCGAAAGTCAGGTCGAAACGTAAGGCTTGCTATCGCGCTGGCAAGTACATTCGTCGGAGTGGGTATATACACTGCGCCCTTCCCTACTTACGCCATCTATTGCGCAAACTGCTCGACGTTCTATCAACAGATGTTTGAGTATGCCGAACAGGTCAACACAGCACTAAATACGGCAGAGCAACTTCAAACTCAGATACAGCAGTACCAAAACATGGTCACACAAGGCACTGGGCTACCCAACTCGATGTTTGGGAGCATCGCTGCCGACCTTAAAAGCGTGGTCAACATTTATCAACGTTCGCAGGCGTTGGGCCGTCAGATTGAGAACATGGATGCACAGTTCAATGCTGCGTTTCCAGGCTTCGAATCCTACCTTCAACAAGTGGCAAACTCGGCAGAAACTCCGATGCGAGATCGTTATAAAAAATGGTCGGAGCAAGGCCGCGACAACGCCAAAACGGCAATGGAAGCGGCGAACCTCAACACCAGCACTTTCCAATCGGAAGACGCCCTGCTCAACCGCATGGTGGCACGCTCGCAAACCGCCGTGGGGCGCATGCAAGCTATTCAGGCGGGCAACGAAATAGCCTCCCAGAACGTGCAACAGCTGCAAAAGCTTCGCGATCTGGTGGCCACGCAAATCAATATGCAGGGTAATTACATGGCTCAGCAGGGCGACCGAAAAGCCGCTAGCGAAGCAACCGAGCAGCAGTTTGAAGCGCGCGAAAGCAAACGCGGCGGTGTGAAGGGGTACTGAGGATGGTTATCTCGAAATGGCTAATGACCCTCATTTGCGCCGGGGCCGCGATATTGGGCTCAGTTGTCACTGTGGTCATTCAAAGCGATAGCGACTGTGCAGTGGCGTCTGAGCAACAGAGAAAGCTGCATGACGCAGATGCTGATTTTGAGGCACGTCCTAACTCGCGCGGCGGCGTTAAGGGGTACTGATTATGGAACGTCGCCTGCTGTTGTTTATTGCCCTAGCAAGCATGCTCTTGGCCGGAAATGCGATGGCTGCAACAGACCTGGCCCATGCCGACACCTCGGTTCAGGGCCTGCTAGATCTTGTTTTGCAGCAATCTCACCAGTGGTCAGGAAAGTTGTACGACTACGCCATAAGATTATTTTGGCTGCTCGCCACCATCCAGTTCATCTGGACGTTTATGCCTCTGGTCATGAAACAAGCTGACTTGGGCGAGATAGTCGGAGCGCTGCTGCGTTTCATCATGGTGATCGGTTTCTTCCTGGCGGTAATGACCTACTCCGTGGAATGGTCGACAGCCATTGTTGACAGCTTCCGCGACGCGGCCGCATCGGCGAGCGGTCTTGGCCGAGCGTTAGAACCCGGCGATATGCTCGCGGTAGCCCTGGACTTCGGCCGCACTATGGTGAAGGGTATTTCAGTGTTCTCTCCGGGCAAAGGAGTTCTGATCGCAGTATGCGCAGTACTGGTCTTGGCGTGCTTCGCCTTTATCGCAGCGTTTATGTTTGTGACGCTCGTAGAGGCCTACGTAATCATCAACGCGTCAGTGCTGTTCTACGGTTTTGGCGGCTCGCAATGGACACGCGATTTCGCGATTGCGCCCATGCGGTTCACCGTGGCAATCGGCGCGAAGTTGTTCGTCTTGACTCTGATCGTCGGGCTGATCGTACAGTCGGCCAAAGAATGGTTAGCTGCCTACACCAACGACGAAGCCTCATTGATGACAATGGTCGGTTTAGCCTTAGTATGCTGCTACCTTACGAAGACTATTCCTGACCTAATCGGCGGCATGATTAGCGGCACATCAATGGGAGGCGGCTCGGCCATTGGTGGGATGGCAGTGGCTGGTGCTGCCGGGGCGGCAGCTGCTGCGGCCACTATCGCCACGGCTGGGGCTGCCGCTCCTGCAGCTGGTGCTCTCGGTGCTTCTGGGACTGGCGTTGCCGCCGGAGCCAGTGGGGCTGGCGGAGGTCTGGCCACCTCGATCAACTCCAGCTTTGCCGGTGCGCCTGCGGCGAGCGCCTCCAGTGGCGGTGCAACCGCTGGCATCGGTGCGAACACGGGCGGACAAGCAGCAGCCAAAGGAGCAGCGGCGTCCGGTGCTCGAGTAGGCGGCAGCGCGGCCCCACTACAAATGGCGAGCAGCGCTAAGCAGGCCACCGAGCAGGCTGGAAAAAATGCCCAGGGCAGCAATGACAAAGGCCAACAAGCGCCACAGCAAGGGAGCGTCGTCAGTTCCGGCAGCGCACTTTCCCAAGCAGCCAATGGCGGAGCAATGGCACTCGGGGTGATGGCCTCAATGGCCGTGCCGGGCATGGAAAACGCGCACTCTTTTTCTCTTGGTGCCGGCTCTTCATCACCAGCTTCTGATGAGTCCAATACGACCGTTCAGCCCCAAAGCGGAGATGCTGCAGAAGCAGAGTCCAACCTTATCCGTCCGGCCTCTGAAAGCAATGTCACCCCCGGCCAACTGACATCTCTAAATGTGCCAGGAATGGCCTCAAGCAACGACCAACCGGAGAAACAACCATGATGGCAATTTTGAAGTTCGCAGGATTCGCCGTGTTCGCATCAACCACCGCAATCGCCTTGTGGGCGCTCGGTAAGTGGCTACGGAGCAAAGGCCATGGACCATTGCTCGATAGGCTGGATCAACAATGGACTGCTTTGCAGCTTCGGTTAAGTCCATTTGCCATGTCAGCTTCCTATCGGATGTTTTGCGGAGCACAAGCCTTGAATCGCCTACCACTGCTAGGAAGTAAAAATAGTGTCGCGTTGAATCAGCAAGTTCTGACAGCTATACGAGTTGCGCAGGAGGCTCAGCGACGGAAGGATCACGGCAATCGCTGACCACACAGAACCCTGCTTGAATGCGGGGTTTTCTTTTTCAGACTCCCCCAATATGAAGGAGCTCCGATTCACAGCCGCCTAGTAATACGCACGGACCTGTCTCAGCTCGCCCTATCACACCTGCTGCAAGCCATTAAACTGCCCTCGGCACCGGGGGCTTATGTCGCGCGATACCTCGATCAACCGGCATCGGGGTCACACAGATACAGAGCGCCCGCCATACCAGCAGAACAGGTACTGACGGCGCAGATCAAAAGCTCAGAGGCTTCGCCATTAGTAATACGGACGGATGTGGGACACCCGTTGAGGCTTTGCCATTAAAAAAAAACACGCGTAATACACAACGGAATAACTACAAACATCATCGACAACCTGAATAATGTAGAAAGCGCGCCAACAAAGAAAATGAAA
>CAMLKC010000052.1 GCA_946480595.1 uncultured Candidatus Saccharibacteria bacterium | reverse complement strand
ATCACAGGAAGTGACTGGAGTTCAGACGTGTGCTCTTCCGATCTCTTGGTATTCCAGTTTGTTAGCGTTTCTTTCAATGGTTCAAACATGTTCACCTCTTTCCAATGAACATATTTTAGCATTTATGGGTGTCTATGTCAATCTCTCGCCCTGAACGCGCTCGTCTAGCGCGCTCGCCAGCCATACGCCGTTTTGCAGCATCCGGGCAAGAAATGCCGTCGTCGGACGCTGGTGCCATGCGTACAGGTAGAGACAGCCGTCAACCACCTCTATTGTCAGGCTCCCAAAATGGTCAAATATCGACTTGGCAATCTCTTTACTAAACAATTGCTCGACAAGAGGCAGCTGCGCAGGTTCCGTATATATAGCGTATCGGCTTACAAAACCAGCGTCGTACTGAGAGAATGTTCCCAGTGGCACCCGGGTGAGCGTGGCGAACTTGGTAAACAAATGTGAATAGAACGTATCACTATGCGTATGGAGCCCCACGAAAGCATGCGGCAAATCGACCGAAGTGTGCAGATCGAATGCCATAATGATCCAATCTTGCGTGGCGTGCGGTTTGCCCGGAAAGCGGATTGTATCTGTTCGCTCGACGAGCGTGATGTCATACCCTTTAAATGAACCGATACAGTAATGGTTGTCACGGTGGGTTGCCGAAAGTGTCAAGCCGCGCACCAGCCGATGTTCGTCGCTCCTCTGGTCGACGTAGCCGAAATACACCATGCCGATTTTTTCGGCAAATTGCATAAACACCCGCTTATGTAGTCGTGATTGAAGCACCTTGGCAGGAACAAACGCTTTCGTGTAGTGTTTTGCGAGACTGTGCGCCTTTTTTATATTCACATTATTTCTCCGTTATTGTATCGAGAAGTGTTGCAAGATACTCGGCATGGCTCCAGGTAAGCGGGGCGACTGAAATGAAAGAATTGTCCAATGGGCTAATTTGCTCGGCCATAATGCCCGTTGTCATCATCGAGGTTTTATTGACCCATGCGATGATGTCTTTAGCCTTGTCTTCTTTGCCGGTTTCAATATAGTACTGAGCCAGCCAGAGCGAGGTGACAAACCAGGTATTTCCCGTGTCCGCACCGCCAACGCGGTAGTATTGGTCGTTTTCATAGCGGGGCAGACCTGTTCTTCCATCGTCGAGTTTGAAAGTATGAACGAGCGTTTCTACAGCTTCGGTAAGTTCTTGGCTATCGGTCGGGAAGAGGCCGAACATAAATACGCCAAACACACTCGAGACATCGATTGTCTCATCGAAAATCACTTCACCGTTCTTGACGGAAAGTCCCTTATAAAAAGCCTTCCGCTCTTTATTGTAAAGATACTTGTGAGCGGCGACGGATATGTCATCGGCAGCCGAGCGCCATTTGACGGCATTGTCAGCATCCTGTGCCGCATCTGCAAGATCAGCAGCCGCATGAAGCGCCGCGAAAGTAAGGGCGGTCGTGTACGTGCTCGTGAGGAATACCTCTTCCCATAGATCATAGCTCGGCCGCGGCAAGCCGGTGGTCTTATCGATATATGACGCCAAGAAATTAGCCATCGGCGCAACCATCGTATGATAGAACTCATTGAGCAGCCGGGGATTACTATGCATTTGGTAGAATTGCCCAAACACAAAGAGCACCAGTGCCGTTTCATCCTCCTGAATAGGAGGCGCTACCTCGCCGCCATCATGAATGTACGGGTGCCAACTGCTTCCGAGGGCGCCGTCAGCGCGGTATTTGTGCATCAGGTAGCCACCCGGCTGCAGCCCACGTCGACAAAACTCAAAGAACCGATACGCTTCGTCAACATAGCCCATCCGGATGAGCGGCCATAGGACGTACGCACCGTCGCGGGGCCAGCAGTAGGCGTAAGCATCGCGCGAGTAGTTCAACACTGCGGTATCTGTACTTGCAATAACAGCCCCTCGCTTATCAATCTGTGACTTGATGATCATTGCGCTGCGAATAAAGTCTTCGCGGTATTCGGGAGCAAGCTTCTCTGCCACGTGCACCGTTGGCCGCAGCCACCCGTGCCACCAGTTGGCGGTCATGTGCATCCGGCTCGTCAGTCCTTCGTGACGTATTTGATTGTCAACATACAGAGCTTCGCGGGTCGAGGTACCTGCAGCAATCCAATAATGAACCCTCCGTGAGCTGTGCGCGTCGATATCCAGTTTGAACCGAAGCGTCGAGTCAACCCGGCCGTGCTCGACATTGCAGAAGCTCAGCTCGCCGTCATCCGCGTCACGATAGGTCCCTTCACGGCCTTCGATGCCGAATAACCCCACTGTATGCTGATCGAACGGCAGGCCTTCGGATGTCATACCCGAGATAATAAACGCCCTGCGGCCCCTATAGTGGAGAATGCCGTGATTATCCGGCAGATATTGAGCAGTATCGGTATTGCTTTGGGCGTCACCGATATCAAATGCCTGGTGCATAAACAACCTGACGTCGCGTGCATGGTCGCGCATGTTGATCACATGAACATTGCGCATAAACGCGCTGACATTCGCATCGACGACGTCGTCGAATTCAAGAAGAATACCCAGTTCGTCGTTCCTGGCCGTCGTATGGCCAATAAGTGCACGGTGAAAATAACGGAATGAGAATTCCCAGGCGCCAAGATCATCCAGCCAACTTATCTTTCCGTCCACCCATATGCCAACACGGTGACGCAGCGATTTACCCGCAGCGTGGTTTTCCAGGCCAACATACGGGAAATAAAAGTCGTGCACCAAGCCGAACTTATTAATACCGACATGGAGCTCTCCGTTACTTAAGACGAGTGGTCTAGCCATCTAAAAAACTCCCTCCGCGAATACGTTGGTTCTCCATCAAGCGGTAACGAACATCCCGGAGCGCATTCATGAAATACAAAAAGGCGTCGTAAGGAGATTCGTACGGACTAAAGTAGGCGTGCACATCACCGTCGGTAAACCATTTGGTACACATATAGTACACGTGGTCAGAAGTTTGCAATTTGCGCCAGTCGCCAATCAGCTGCACGTCGCCGCTCCGCAGAATATCGTCTTCAAGGGCATACAAGTGACGGAGCGCTTCACGCTGCATGCTATTACCAAGCCATGCCGTGAGGTCACGCTCAGCATCAGCCCACGTCACCGTATGCGGCATGTCGATTTCACCGGCGGGCTGGTGTGTATCGATTGCTTCGCTAGTCGTGTAAAAAGTATTGGCCGGGTTTGACAACCAATTAGAAACAAAGCGTTCAAAGAACTCGAAAATACCTGTGTCATGCCACTGGTGTTCGCCGAATGTTTCGTAGTCCATAAACAGGTTAATAATGGACTTGTCCGTGATTGAAGCGTTCGTCCATTCACTGTAGGTATCAGCATTAAGCGGCCACTGCTCCCAGGCTTTATTGCTGAACCGAAAGGCGAGGTCGTCACTAAGCTTGTAGTTTTTGAGCAGCAAAGCGATATTCTCAGTGCCCACAGGCTTATAGACGAAGTTCGGACTGCGCCAGCCAAGGATAGGATCCCAGCCTTCGGCCAAAATCCCCTTAAAGCCGTAATTATCAGCCCACTTCGCCAAGCTGTTGTTGTATGAAAGCTCCGTGTTCCTAAAAACACTGGTCTCAACGCCAAAGAGTTCGCGTACTTTGCTACGATGCATTTCTACCTGCCGTTCAAATTCTTCAAGGCTATAGAAGAACGCAAGGCTGTGGTAGTAAGTTTCAGAAACGATCTCTACACGACCAGTAGCAACCAGCCGCTTGAAACTCTCCAGGACATCGGGTGTCCATTTTTCGGCCTGCTCCATAAAGGTGCCAGTAATACTGAGGGAAACTTTGAATTCGGGGTGCGTCTTGAGCAGCTTTTCAAGCAGCGCATTCATAGGACGGTAGGATTTTTCAGCCACCTTGTGCATGATTTTTGCATTATTACGGTCGCTGTCGTCATGTTCGTCAAAGTAATTGTGTTTTTCAGCCGTATCAAACACGGTATACTTACGCACGCGAAGTGGCTGGTGGACATGAAGGTACAGGACGATACCGCGTTTGCTCATGCAACCACCTTGCTTTCTGTGTGACCGTACAGCTCGACACATTGCCGGGCAACGTCGTGCCACGAAAGCTTGGCATATTCGTGCTTCACGTTCTCACGAAGCTCGCGGGAGAGGGAAGAAGACGTCGCGATGCCAACAATCTGATCGGCGAGCACGTCGATATCCCAAAAATCATATCGAAAAATATTATGCAGCACTTCACCTACGCCCGATTGTTTAGTGACAATCAGGGCAGAATTATGGTGGGCAGCCTCAAGCGCGGTCAGGCCAAACGGCTCACTGACAGAGCTCATCACAAAGATGTCTGCCACATTATAAGCGTCGCGCCACTGTTTGCCGCGTACAAAACCCGTAAAGAACACTTTGTCGGCAATACCCAAATCGGCCGCTAGGTCGATAAGCTCGTTGCGCTGCTCGCCGTCACCAGCTAGCAGGAACACCAGGCGGTCGTGTTTTTCTGACGCCCGTGCAGCAGCCTTTACAAAGTGAGTTAACCCTTTTTGAACCGTAAAGCGGGTAACGGTTGAAACGACCGTATAGCCTTCTTCTTTTAGCAGCTCGAGATATTTGTAAGTGCGGCGGTCGTAGTCATAGCTACCAAGAGATGCGACGTCGATCGCATTGTAAATCACCTCGATCTTATCGGCGGGGATGTGATATTTTTGCACAATGATATTTTTGGTCACCTGACTGACGGCAATAATACGGTCAGCCATCATTAAGCCCTGGTATTCGATTTCGTGAACGAGCGGGTTGCCCCGTTCAGAACCTGAGCGGTCGAACTCCGTCGCATGAACGTGAACAATCAAGGGAGCGCCGGTAAGCTCCTTAGCTCGCATACCCGCTTCCATCGTCAGCCAGTCATGAGCGTGAATAGTGTCGGGAGTTTGTTTTTCTACTAATTGCTCGACAAATTTTACATAGCGCTTCTGAACGCCGCGCATGTCTTTAAGGTCGTGACCGTCAACTTCGTCGAGTCCGAGCTGGCGAAGATACTTGCTGTCGTACGCTCCCATAAGCCCATAGCGCTCAAGTGGCCCTAGCTTAGTGGCAGCATGAATGCTCATAAAGTCAGTGTCAGGATGATGCGCTTCGTAAGGCACGACGAAATCGATCGACATACCTTGCAGGGCAAGAGCCTTTGCCATGTGATAACATGCCACGCCTAGTCCACCACTGTTGTGCGGAGGGAGCTCCCACCCGAGCATCAATATCTTCATCCTACCATGTACGGACTAATACGTTGTCCGACGCTCCTTTTCTTAACCTGCGTTAGTTGCCCTAATTATAGATCTGCGCTTATGCTTTTGCAACAGCTGAGCGGCATTTGTTAAATATTACACATTGCAAAGTTCACAGTCGTGACTGCCATCATGCAAAGCTCGCCAAACACCCATTGCCTGCGTACGGGGAAGAAGTGCCTTGAGCCGTTGCAGCTCAACCAAACGATGGATGAAATAACCTGTTTTTCCAGCCGCGTAAATGCCGTGTTTTTCCACATACGCCCATTTTTTACCTACGGGGATACTTAACATAATGGGTTTTGGGCGGTAAAATTTTAACGTTTTGCCGAGCGCTTTTCTTTTCAGGTGCCGCGCAACAAAAGTACCTTGATCGATTGCCGTCTGGGCATGTCCGGAATAAGGTGTCGCCGCGTTGTCGCCAATAACATACGCGTCGTCGTGCACTTCTAAAAAGTGGTTGACGATAACCCGGCCGTCTTCGCTGAGCCCAAAATCGTGCGGCTGCTTAGCAAAGTACGGGTTGCCGTGCGACCCGGTTGCCCATACGACGTTCCGGGTGGGAACTTTTTTCTTGCCAACCGTTACAAAATCTTTTGCCAGCATCTGCATAGCATGGCCAGTTTGCACCTTGACGCCCAGCGAGCGCAGGCGGGCAAGTACTTTTTTACCCGCCGTTTTTGATTCGTGGGTGAGCAGACGGTCTGCCTTCTCGACCATAGTAACGGCCGACTTTTCAGGAGCGGCCTTATGAGAACGAGCAACATCAACCAGGTAGGTGCCGAGCGCGCCAGCTAATTCCACTCCAGTTAACCCACCGCCAATAATTGCGTACGTATCGGCGGCGTGGCGGTCAGAGGCGGCATCATCATGAATACGACGCTTAAAGTGACGTGCCTGGTCAAGCATCGACATGCCGTGACTGTGCTTTTTCCCGTCAGCCGTCCCAAAATAGTTTGCCACTGACCCTATAGCGATAATAAGCGCATCGTACGGAATAGTCTCTTTCTCGCATACCACTAGCTTGCGCGTAAAATCAACCGACGTCATTTTATCTTGAAGAATCGACACGTCGTGATGTGTCGCAAAAATATCTTCAAGGCTAATAGCCGACACATCAACGCTTTTTCCGGCTGCCATCTGATAAAGCGTGGCATGGTGAAGAAAATGGGGTACATCGGATATAAAAGTAATCTTGCCAAGCTGCGCTTTACTTAACTCCAGTGCCGCTTTCACTCCGGCAAATCCACCACCAACAATTACTGTATGCATAGAGCTTATGGTAGCAAAAATAACCAGCCCGGCAAAGTATATCCTTTTTGAGCTATGGCGGGTAAAATAGAACCATGCAGAATGATATAGTCAATCAAACCGTCACCGATGTCACGCATTTCCTCGAAAAACCGAACGCTTTCCGCTCTGTCCTCATCCTTATTGCGTCAATTCTCATCGCATATTGGCTGAGTCATTTTATCGCCAAGGCTATCATACGGGTTGCCCAGGTAGTCGCCGTCCACTCCGACAAAGAGTCTGACGAAGACCGGCTTATCCGGCTGCGTCAGGTAGAAACATATCTTAGTGTTACTGTCGCCATTGTGCGAGTAGCGCTCGTGACGGTTGTCGCTTTCATTGCATGGCGCATATTTAACCCAGGCACATCGAGCAGTGGAATTGCCGCCATTGGTGCTGGTACTATTTT
>CAMLKC010000051.1 GCA_946480595.1 uncultured Candidatus Saccharibacteria bacterium | reverse complement strand
CAGGAAGTGACTGGAGTTCAGACGTGTGCTCTTCCGATCTTCCAGGCAACGGCAGTCGAAAAACTAGAGAACGAAGGTGCGATTTGCATAGGCAAAGCCAACCTCGATGCCTTTGCCCACGGTGGCAGCACGGAGAACTCGGCGTTTGGACCGACAAAAAACGCGCATGACCAGACAAAGGTTGCCGGCGGAAGCAGCGGCGGCTCGGCAGTAGTAACGGCGCTTGATATTGTGCCGTTTGCGCTTGGTACCGATACGGGCGGTTCTATTCGCCAGCCTGCCAGTTTTAATGGCGTCGTTGGCGTGAAGCCGACCTACGGAACAGTTAGCCGCTACGGTGTGGTCGCTATGGCAAGTAGTACCGACACGATCGGTTGTTTTAGCCAGGATATTGCCGATGCAGAACTTGTCATGAGCGTTATGAGTGGCCGTGACCCACGAGACATGACAACGCTCCCTGATTTCTTCAAGCCAGAAGAGGTGAAGTTGGGCCAGAAGATAGGTCTTCTTAAAGAATGTATGAGCGATGACGTGGACGAGAGTGTTCGCCGTCAGGTGAATGAGTATGCTGACAAACTGCGCGCAGCCGGCCATGAGGTGGAGGAAGTCAGCCTTTCCATGGTGAAGTATGCGCTTGGCGTTTACTACATCATTGTTCCAGCCGAGGTAAGCAGTAACTTGGCGCGCTACGACGGTATTCGCTATGGCCACCGCGCCGAAGGCGTAAAGACACTGGCGGAGCTATACGGTAAAACGCGCGACGAAGGTTTCGTGACCGAAAACAAACGCCGAATAATGATTGGAAGCTACGTGCTTTCCAGCGGCTTTTTCGATGCGTACTACTTGCAGGCGCAAAAAGCCCGAACGCTGCTTATAAACGAGTACGATAAGCTGTTCGAGCAGTACGATGTGCTTATTAGCCCAACAACTCCGACGCCAGCTTTTGGACTTGGCGAAAACACCGCCGACCCTGTGAAGATGTACTTAGCTGACATCATGACCGTGGGCCCAAGCCTGGCTGGACTACCTGCCATTAGCGTTCCTGCGGGTGCAAATGACGCAGGCTTACCCATCGGCGTACAGTTAATGGGACCTCGCAAGAGTGATGCGGTGCTGCTTGCACTTGCTCGCTCGGTGGAGACGAACTAATGGATACGACGACCGTTTTTGCTTTTCTTATCGGTGTGCTGATTGTCGCGGTTTTACTTGTCGTTGTGATGGTGCTGACCAAAAAAGGTCCGGCACCGCTTGACGTAGAAAAATATCGTACGCGGTGGCTAAGCATTGAAAATCAGCTGGACAGAAACAACACGACCCATACTGCCATGATCGTGCTCGAGGCTGACAAGCTGCTCGACCAAGCACTCCGCGAACGCGGCATTAAGGGCGAGACAATGGGTGAACGCATGAAGGTTGCCAAAGATACGTGGAGCAATGCCAATGCCGTATGGACGGCGCATAAACTGCGCAATCAAATTGCCCACGAGTCTGGCGTGACGGTCAGTTACGACGACGCCCGGCGTGCACTGGGTGCTTTCAAGCAGGCGCTTAAAGATATAGGAGCGATTTAATGACTGATGAAATTTTGAACAAATATGAAATGACGATCGGTATTGAATGTCACGTGCAGCTGGCGACCGACACGAAATTATTCAGCAGTGCTGACAATGACGCTCGCGACAAAGCGCCTAACAGTGTCGTGAGCCCGGTCGATTATGGTCTGCCAGGTATGCTGCCAGTACTAAACCGCCGCGCTGTGGATCTTGCGATCAAGGCAGGCAAGGCACTGAACGCTCGTATTGCGAATGTCAGCCGCTTTGACCGAAAGCATTATTTTTACCCCGACCTTCCGAAAGGTTACCAGACCACCCAGATGTACCAGCCGATTATCCTGAGCGGCTATATTGATGCCCCACTTGAAGATGGTGAAGCGGTCAGGGTGCGTATCCATCACGCGCACATGGAGGAAGACGCTGGCAAATTGACGCACTTTGGCGACTACAGTCTCGTCGACCTCAACCGCGCTGGGACACCACTTATCGAAATCGTCTCTGAGCCGGATATTCATTCGGCAGCCGGTGCTAAGGCCTATGCGGCAGAGCTTCACCGCCTTATGACGTACGCTGGCGTGACCCGCGGCGATCTTTACCATGGTAATATGCGCTTTGACGTCAACATCTCGGTGGCATTGAAGGGTGCGGCAGAACTTGGTAAACGGGCGGAGGTAAAGAACCTCAACTCATTCCGAAGTGTTGAAAAAGCAGCCGAATATGAATTCCGTCGCCAGATAGAACTAATTGAGAACAGCGAACAAGTCGTTCAGGAAACACGCGGTTGGGACGACGCCAAGCAAAAAACCAACTCGCAGCGTTCAAAAGAAGACGCGCAGGATTATCGCTACATGCCAGATGCCGATATCCCGCCGATCATTCTAACGGACGAAGAGATCACCGAAATTCAGGCGACTGTTCCTCTGTTGCCGCCAGCATACCGCGAAAAGTGGTCGACGCTCGAATTAGATCGTTCGGTTGTTGACTCACTGCTCGCCACGCGCGAATATGCAGCGCTGGTAACGCAGATCCAAGATCAAGCTGGTAATGATACTGCGAAGCGTGTTGCGCACTGGTTCTCAAGTGCCCTTGGTCATATGACCGACGACGAAGAAGTTGCACGAGAGATTGAACTAGATCTGACGCCGCAAGGCTTCATCGAACTTGCTCAAATGGTAGAAAAAAACGAGCTAAGCAGCACCGCAGCAAAAGAAGTGTTTATCGTGCTGCTGTCGAGCCACGAGTCGCCGCGCGCTATTGCTGAGGCTAAGAACCTCATCCAGGTAAGTGACAAAGGCGCCATTGCGGCGATTGTCGACGAAGTGCTGGCTGATCCTGCGAGTGCAAAATCGGTTGCCGATATCAAAGAGGGCAAAGACAAAGCGATCGGCTACTTAGTAGGGCAAATCATGAAAAAGTCTCAAGGCAAGGCAAATCCTGCGCTGGCACAAAAGCTCATCAGGGAGCGGCTTAACTAAGGTGTGTCACTTAGCGGGAGAGCTGTCATGAGCTCATGGAAACGTGTTGAACCGACAAAAGTGACGAAAGTTGGTTGGCGCACAATAACAACAAAGAACTTTGAAATGCCCGACGGCAAGCCTACGTCATTCGACTTGCTTCATGCAGACGGCCAAGAGTTCGTTGGTGTCGTCGCGTTAACCGAAGGTAATAAAGTCGTTGTTGCTCACGAGTACTATCCAGGTCCAGAAATGATTATGGACGACGTGCCAGGTGGCTTCGTCGATCCTGGTGAAAACTTAGAAGAGGCGATGCGCCGAGAGTTCCTCGAGGAAACAGGTTTTGAAGCTGAAACGTGGAAATACCTCGGCTCTTATCACAAAGACAAGTACATGAACGCTACTTGGCATGCCTTTTTGGCGACAGGATGCCGACGCGTGCGGGAACAAAAGCTTGAAACGGAAGAGTTCATTGATGTGACACTCCTCTCTATCGATGAGTTTTTAGATAATGCCAAAAATGATAAAATGACAGATCATGGCGCTGTATTGCTGGCCTACGATGAATTAATGAAACGCAAGGAGAACAAGTAAGTGAAACGTCCAACCAAAGCAATTATTACCGATGCCGGATTTGCCAGCCGCTACCTGCCTATCACAAAAACCGTTCCTAAAGCTATGTTGCCACTCGGTAACCGTCCTATCATGCAGCTGGTCGTTGAAGAGTGTGTCCAGGCCGGCATTCAGGAAATTATTATCGTCGCCACTCATGAAGGAAAGCCGATCTACGAGGACTACTTTTATAACAGCGTCAGGCATATTCACGAGCAGCTAACTAAGCAAGGTAAGGGTGAGCGATACGATGTCGTCCGTCACGTGCTTGATCTTCCAAAAATCAACATCATCGAGCAGGATCCGAACCTCCCGTACGGCAATGGCTCGCCAATCGTCAGTGCGAAAGACTATATTGCCGACGACGAGGCGTTTTTGGTGCTGTATAGCGATGATGTTGTGTTCGGAAAGAGTGACGCAAAAAGCCTGATGGATGAGTTCGATAAGCATCCTGACGCAAATGCCATCGTAGCCGCGCAAGAAGTTGACCCATCGCAGGTTGATAAATACGGCATCTTCCAGCTAAAAGAAGGTTCAAAACTCGAATATATCGTCGAGAAGCCAGCCGTTGGCCAGGCGCCGTCGACGCTTGCGTCGTACGGCCGCTATCTTTTGACGCCAGAAGTTTTCAGTCACCTCAATCCGGCCAACATCGGACTTGATGACGAGCTTTGGACGGTCGACGCAATCACGAAAATGGCAAACAATGGTGATGTATATGTTGTTCCAACCGAGGGGCGCTGGGTAACGACCGGTGATCCTAAAAACTACTTCTTAGCACATCTACGGTATGTTTTGGAAAACGAAGAGTACATTGAGGACGTGCGCAAGATCCTCGACGAGACCAAGTAGCGTTTCGATCAACCCAACAAAAACGCCGCCAATTGTGCGGCGTTTTTGAAATGCGAGTATAATAGAAATACAAACAACTAATCTAGAGGAGGAATTATGAACTGGATTGGATGGGTGATACTAGGTGGTCTAGCTGGTTGGGTTGCCAACATGCTAATGAAAGAAGAAGGCGGTCTTCTGAAGAATATCATCATAGGTATTATTGGTGGTATTATCGGCGGTGGCGTTGTCGAACTGATGGGCGGCAGCGGCGTGAATGGGTTTAATCTGTACAGCTTTATTGTTGCTGTTTTAGGTGCGGTGGTCCTGCTTTGGATCGTTCGCATGATCAAGAAGTAATATGTTAAGGTAGGTAAGATACTACCTAACAGAAGGGTGCATACATGGATTGGGCACAAGTCCTTGTCATTATACTCTCGATCTTCCTTGCGGTGTTTTTACTGCTTGCGATTGTCCTTACAGCAATGCTGATTAAGGTGACGCGGCAAATTAAAACAGTTACCAACTCAGCTCAGCGGACTGCTGAAAACATCGAAAAGGCAGTCGAGGGTGTGAGCCGGGCGGTTTCGCCAATGGTTCTCATGAAAATGGTTACTAAATTCTTTAAGAAAGCCAAAAAGTAGGAGGAATAATGTCAAAGGGAAAATTTGCAATCGGAGCAATCATCGGAGCGGCGGCGGGTATCGTTGCTGGGCTATTAACGGCACCAAAATCCGGCAAAGAAACGCGTGCCGACATTAAAGAAAAGGCCGGCGAGTTAAAAGAAGAAGCAGCAAAGCGCGCTACAAGCGCGAAGGACCGGTCCGAGGAAATGGTCGAAGACCTGAAAGAAAAAGCGGTTGACCTTAAGGATCGCGGCGAGCGCGCTGTTGAGGGCGCCAAGAAGGGCTTCGGCGACGGCAAATAGATAGGCGCTTGATTCCAGCCGAAAAGAATGACACACTGATAGGAAGGTGTGTCATTTTTATTGGAGGATTTTATGACGGAAAGAAACATCGCGAAAAAAGTTGCGCACGAGATAAAGAAGGGCAACGAACGGGGTGCGCGCGAAAGCCTGCTCGAGGATCTTTTCTATGATTTTAACCGTAGTCGCGGTGAAATCTACAAAATGAACTTTATACGCGGAATCTTCTTTGGACTAGGGAGTGTCATCGGTGGTACGGTCATCATTGCGCTGGCAATATGGCTGATGGGCTTTTTCGTCGATATTCCTGGGATAGGCAACTCAGTAGAAAAGCTCCAGAATAATATTGAAAACACGCAGAAAAAATAAATAAGCGTTGTAAACATAACGGCTAAAGCATAACGAGAAATTGCTATAATAAGAATAGTATGGGGGAGGCTGTAAAAGAAAAACCGGTCCAAACGACACAACTTCAAGTGTCGGATTATGTTCATTTACATAATCACACCCATCACAGCCTGCTCGATGGTCTGACAAAAGTAGGCGAACTTGTTGATAGCGTCAAAGAAATGGGCATGGAAGCGTGTGCCATTACCGACCATGGCACGATGTCGGGAACAATCGAATTTTACAAAGCGGCAAAGGCGGCGGGTATTAAACCTATTCTTGGTATGGAAGCGTATGTTGCGGCGCGCACCAGGTTTGACCGTGACCCGTCCAAGGACAAGGCACGCTACCACCTGACGCTGCTCTCTATGAATGAAACAGGTCTTCGGAACCTGATGCAGCTTTCAACTTCCGCCAACTTGGAAGGAATGTACTATAAGCCGCGTATTGACCATGATTTGCTTGAACAATACAACGAAGGTCTGATAGCTATTTCCGGCTGTGCAAGTGGCGAGGTTGGCGAGAACCTTCGCTCTGATAACTATGAGGAAGCTAAAAGGATCGCCGCTTGGTATAAAGAGCTTTTTGGAGATAGGTATTACCTGGAGCTGCAAGACCATGGTCACCCCGACGCGCCTGCCCAGTGGGACGTGCAGGTAAAGATCAACGGTTATCTGGAGCGACTATCTGAAGAACTGGACATTCCCTGTGTAGTAACGAGCGATGCTCACTATGTAAAGCACGACGATTCCGACACGCACGAAATTTTGCTCTGCGTGGGTACGGGCGCTTTTCTTTCTGATGAAAAGCGCATGAGCCTGAAGGGGTTTGAGCTACATGTGACAGATCCTCAAGATATTATCGGCAGGTGGAGCAAGACTCACCCTGAGGCGGTGTTGAACACCCGTAGGATCGCAGACCGCTGTAATGTCGAGATCGAACTAGGTCGTATTTTGATTCCTACATTCCCTGTGCCCGAAGGCGAGACAGAGAAGACGTTCCTCGACAAACTGGTCTACCAGGGTATGGCCGCGCGTTATGCGGATGTAGCACCCGAAAAAGCGAACACTATGTCTATCGAAGAGATCCGCCCGCTTCTTAGCAAAGAGCAGACCGAGCGACTTGATATGGAACTGGCGGTCCTAGAGAACATGGGCTACAACGGCTACTTTTTGATTGTGCAGGACTTTATTAACTGGGGCAAATCAAAAGGAATTATCTTTGGTCCGGGTCGTGGTTCGGCGGC
>CAMLKC010000050.1 GCA_946480595.1 uncultured Candidatus Saccharibacteria bacterium | reverse complement strand
GCAGATTGTGGTCCTGGTAAGAACAAGATCATAACGAGGGTGGTATTTCACTGGCGACTCCACCGAGGCTAGCGCCTCAGCTTCAAAGTCTCCCACCTATGCTACACATGTTATAACCCGACTCAATGCCAAGCTGTAGTAAAGCTGCACGGGGTCTTTTCGTCCTGCTGCGGACAGACGGCATCTTTACCGTCAATGCACTTTCACCGAGCTCTTCGTCGAGACAGTACCCAGATCGTTACGCCATTCGTGCGGGTCAGAACTTACCTGACAAGGAATTTCGCTACCTTAGGACGGTTATAGTTACCGCCGCCGTTCACTGGGGCTTCAGTTCGCACCGTGAAGCACTCCCCTTAACCTTCCAGCACCGGGCAGGAGTCAGCCCCTATACATCTTCTTTCGAATTAGCAGAGACCTGTGTTTTTGGTAAACAGTTCCGTGGGCTCTTTTGCTGCGGCCCCCACATCATTAAATGCGAGAGGTCGTGATCAACAATAAGAGCAAATTAATCATAATTTGTCTATCTCGGTAAAAAAGTTTCGTGTTTAAAAAGGATTTGATCACTTGAATTCATTCTCATGAACCCAAGCGTACTCACTTATACAGCCTGTCATCGATATTACTATCGGTGGCAAAACTATACGTTTTTTAACCACCTTTCACCAAGTTTGTTGAACACGGCTCACATCGAATGATGTGGGGGCAGACCTTATCCCGAAGTTACGGTCGCTGTATTGCCGAGTTCCTTAGCGAAGGTTCTCTCGTAAGCCTGAGTCTACTCGACTCGAGCACCTGTGTTGGTTTGCGGTACGGGCGGCTATAACCTAACGTACACCTGCTTTTCTAGCCAGTGCTTTGATCGAAATCGTCACCTCGAAAGGTAACTTTCACTCCCTTTGCGTTCCCGCTAGGTTGGACGGATACATACCATGAATCCGCTTCGACTACTTCACCGTGAACAGTGTACAAATTATAACCGGTTCAGGAATATTAACCTGATGTCCATCGCCTACGCTATGCGCCTCGGCTTAGGCCCGACTAACCCTGAGATGATTACCATGGCTCAGGAAACCTTGCTCTTACGGCCGACATGATTCTCACATGTCTTATGGTTACTCATTCCAGCATTCTCACTTCCTAACGCTCCACAATACTTTCCAGTACTGCTTCACCGCAGATAGGAACGCTCCTCTACCACGTACGATAAATCGCACATCCATGTCTTCGGTAATACACTTGAGCCCCGTTACATTTTCCACGCAAGATCTCTTGACTAGTGAGCTGTTACGCACTCTTTAAATGAATGGCTGCTTCTAAGCCAACATCCTAGCTGTTTAAGAAATCTCACCTTGTTTCCCACTGAGTGTATATTTAGGGACCTTAGACGATGGTCTGGGCTGTTTCCCTTTCGAGCGCCGAGCTTAGCCCCGACGTTCTAACTGCCAATGTACCACCAACGGTATTCGTAGTTTGTTAAGGGTGGGTAGGATTGCTCCCCCCAGTCCTTTACAGAGCTCTACCCCCGTTGGCTATTTTAATTGACGCTAGCCCTAAAGCTATTTCGAGGAGAACCAGCTATCTCCGAGTTCGATTGGCATTTCACCTCTAACCACAGGTCATCCGAGCACTTTGCTGCGTACGACGGTTCGGCCCTTCACTACCTGTTACAGTAGCTTCAGCCTGCCCATGGTTAGGTCACCCGGTTTCGGGTCTAATTCCAAGTACTAATTTCGCCCTATTCAGGCTCGCTTTCACTGTGGCTCCGTCACTTGACTTAACCTTGCACTTGAAATTAACTCGCTGGATCGTTCTACAAAAAGCACGCCGTCACATCCGAAGATGCTCCGACTCCTTGTAGGCACAGAGTTTCAGGATCTATTTCACTCCCCTCCCGGGGTTCTTTTCACCTTTCCATCGCTGTACTAGTTCACTATCGATCGTATATTATATTTAGCCTTGGCTGGTGGTCCAGCCGGATTCAGACAGGGTTTCTCGTGCCCCGCCCTACTCGATAAAACACGTATAAGGTCAGCGTCGTTTTCGCATACGCGGCTTTCACGTCCTTTGGCTAGTCATTCAAACTATTCTGCTAACCACGCTAATTTCTTACCTTACTAACAGTTGACAGCCTGTTATCGCAAATCAGATACCTGAAATAAATTTCAGTTCTCTGACTTGGTCTCGTGTTATATCACAACCCCTTATAAGTATTCGCCTATCAGCTTATCTCTATTGCTAGAGAAACTTGTAAGGTTTGGGCTCTAACGGTTTCGCTCGCCACTACTCCCGCCATCGTTATTTACTTTCTTTTCCTCGACCTACTAAGATGTTTCAGTTCAGTCGGTTCCCGCCAAATCTCCTATATATTCAGAGACAGGTGACATGGTATGAACCATGCCGGGTTTCCCCATTCGGATATTCCCGGATCAAAGCTTGTTGACAGCTCCCCGAGACTTTTCGCAGTCTTCCACGTCCTTCATCGGTAATATACGTCTAGGCATCCACTACTGTGCCCTTGAGTACCTTTTTATGCATTGACTTGACTAGTAATTGGAAATTACCAATTACTTGCCGTCAATCTTTACTTTCTTACAATCAAATTTTTAAATAGCTTGCGTTCTCACACCTTGAGAGCACATTTCGCTACATCACCTCGATGTATCTCGTCTGCACTCAAGCTTCACCATCGTACCACCTATACTCGCATACTGTCTAGGGGTAATTCGTTGTTATTTTTGCGATAAAAAACACCTCTTACGATTTGCCTTTTACCACACATCGCCAGAGGTTCTATTGAACATTCGCTTAACTGTTAGTAACTATACTCTACTGATAAAACTTTTACAAGAGGTTTTATCAACTTTTATACGTAAAAATGCGGTAATTAAAAACACCCGGCGTACGACAGGTGTTTTTAATATATTTTGCCAACAAAAAAGCATCTCCTGAACTGGTGGGCGATGAGGGACTTGAACCTCCGACCTCGTCATTATCAGTGACGCGCTCTAACCAGCTGAGCTAATCGCCCATACGTTCAGAAAATGCTTTCTTGCTTATATAAGTTCATGGTGGGCGCTGAGGGGCTCGAACCCCCGACCCTCTCGGTGTAAACGAGATGCTCTAGCCAACTGAGCTAAGCGCCCGCAAGTGAACTATTTGTGAAAGGTGCGCAGTTCGCATTTGGTGGAGTGTCCCAGACTTTCGCCTGGTTCACCCCATATGGTGGAGGCACAGGGACTCGAACCCTGGACCCCCTGCTTGCAAAGCAGGTGCTCTAGCCAACTGAGCTATGCCCCCACGTGTTGCGAACTTTTTATATTCTACAGCAGATTACCCTTGGTGGCAATAGTGTATTGGCTAGCATTTGCTTGAATTCCCCGTTTTAGAGATGACTGGTATATAATGATGCTATGTATGAATTCAACTTAGGATCATTTTTTATAGGGTTGCTTATCCTGGCAGCGGGCGTCGCATTCGTGAAATGGCACCAGCAGGTTGCTGATAATTTTGGCAGTGGCGTATCAAGCTACGATCGCTACAAACTGTGGGCACTCATTACCTGCGGCGTTGGGTTGATTGTCATGGTAAACCTCCATACGATGCTCCTTACCTGGTTCTTTAATTCACTCTTCCCTCACCCGTAAATTAATTATCTCTACTAACGAACATCCGAACAACAAAAAAACTCTCCGGCTTTTATACCGGAGAGTTTTTCTCTTTAACAATTTAGTTGTGCATACCATCGTAAGTCTAAGTGTTTTTTGAACTTAGTCTTGTTCTCACTACAAGTAGTAAGAACTACGTTATTATGTAAGCTCATCACAATAACAAGACCGACCTAGCTTCAGCAATAGATTACTCGTATTGCTGGCATAACTCTCCCTAGAAAGGAGGTAATCCATCCGCACCTTCCGGTACGGATACCTTGTTACGACTTAACCCCAATCATCCCCCCCACCTTAGGCCGAAAAATCGGACTTCGGGTGTTGGTGACTTTCATGGTTTGACGGGCGGTGTGTACAAGACCCGGGAACGTATTCACCGCAATTTGCTGACTTGCGATTACTAGCGATTCCGACTTCAAAGAGGCGAGTTTCAGCCTCTTATCCGAACTGAGATTAGCTTTGATGCGATTTGCTCCACCTCGCGGCTTCGCTGCGCATTGTACTAACCATTGTATCGTGTTTCTAGCCCAGGACGTAAGAGAAATACAGACCTGACCTCATCCCCTCCTTCCTCCCCGTTACCGGGGCAGTCTGAATAGAAAAATACAACTATTCACAAGGGTTGCGCTCGTTGATGGACTTAACCAAACATCTCACGACACGAGCTGACGACGGCCATGCATCATCTGTCACAGGGTTCCAAAAGGCACACTCTACTTTCGTAGTGCTTCCCTGGATGTCAAGCCCTGGTAAGGTTCTTCGTTTATCATCGAATTAAAGAACACGATCCACCGCTTGTGCGGGTCCCCGTCAATTCCTTTATGTTTTAGTCTTGCGACCGTACTCCACAGGCGGGATACTTAACGCGTTAGCTTCGCTACTGAAGGGGTCGATACCTCCAACAGCTAGTATCCATCGTTTACGGCGTGGACTACCCGGGTATCTAATCCGGTTCGCTCCCCACGCTTTCGTGCCTCAGTGTCAGAAATAGCCCAGTAACCTGCCTACGCCATTGGTGTTCCTTCTTATATCTACGGATTTCACTCCTACACAAGAAATTCCAGTTACCTCTGCTACTCTCGAGTTAGTGAGTTCGAATAATAGTCTGTATGGTTGAGCCACCAGGTTTCACTATTCGCTTTACTAACCACCTACGCAACTCTTTACGCCCAGTCACTCCGGATAACGCTTGGGTCCTACGTATGACCGCGGCTGCTGGCACGTAGTTAGCCGACCCTTATTCATGAGTTACCGTCATATTCTTCACTCATAAAAGCAGTTTACAACCCGAAGGCCTTCATCCTGCACGCGGAGTTGCTCCATCAGACTTGCGTCCATTGTGGAAGATTCCTCACTGCTGCCTCCCGTAGGAGTCTGGACCGTGTCTCAGTTCCAGTGTGACTGATCATCCTCTCAGACCAGTTACCGATCGTCGACTTGGTGAGCCTTTACCTCACCAACAATCTAATCGGACGCGGGCCGCTCCCAAAGCGTATAAATACTTTAATCCGAAGATCATATGCGGCATTAGACTCCATTTCTGGAGCTTATTCCTCACTTTGGGGCACGTTCCCACGCGTTACTCAGCCGTCCGCCGCTCGCCACCAAGTAGTAAACTACTCGTGCTGCCGCTCGACTTGCATGTATTAGGCACGCCGCCAGCGTTCATCCTGAGCCAGGATCAAACTCTCCATAAAAGATGCATCTTAACGATGCGTCTATCTAAAATAGACTGACGATGATATTACACAACTAAATTGTCAAAGTTCCTTTGATCTGTTCAACTCCACTGTTGTTTATCGCTCCTTGCGACCAGACTGTGTCTAAGCATACCCTATGAGTAAGGCGAACGTCAAGGGTAATTTGAACTTATTTTGTAGCTAAAAAGACAACCGCCCCAATAATCACACCGAGCAGTGCTCCGACGGCCACTTCAACAGGGGTGTGGCCCTTAGCTGCGCGCGGAAAAGGTACGCTGCTTTTTTGTTCTTTTATAAGCTTTTGGATAGCAATTCCCTGCTCTCCGGATGAACGTCGCACCATTACGGCGTCATACATGACAATAGCGGCAAAGAGTGCCGCTATTGCAAATAACCCGGAGTCTACGCTGTCGCGTAAAGCTATGACCGTCACTAATGCTATGACGGATGCGCTATGCGCGCTGGGCATATTGCCCGAGAGATACAGCTGACGATAATGATCAAAGCTGCGCTGTTTCACCGCGACAAATAGGTACTTGGCGCCCTGCGAGATAAGCCACGCAGCGACAATCGCTATTAAGTACGGTGAAAGCAGCTCCATAATACTATTGTACCTCTTCTTCTTCGATTATTGTCGTTTGTTCAGGCATAAGGCCAAGTGACGAAACAGCGTCACCATCGCCTAGACGCATAATACGGACGCCTTGGGTCGTGCGACCAAGTGTTGGGATATCTTTCAGGCCAACACGGATAGCCTGACCGTTATTAGAGATGAGCAGTACTTCGCTCGCCTCAGGATCCAGCGTATTCACCGAGATAATCGGACCAGTCTTAGCGGTTACTACCGCCGCCTTGATGCCTACTCCACCGCGCTTGTGGCTTGGGAAGTTTGCTACCTTGGTGATCTTTCCATACCCTTTTTCGCTAATAACAAGCAAGTTATTAGCAGGGTCATCGACAATATCCATACCCACGACCGTATCGTTCGGGCGAAGGCGGACACCACGGACACCACGAGCCGTTCGGCCCATAGGACGGGCTTCGCTCTCGTTAAAGCGAACCGCCTGACCGGCAGATGTTGACACAATAACATCGTTTTCACCTGTCGTCTTCTTGATCCAGCGAAGTTCGTCACCGTCGTCAAGCTTGATAGCAATCAGACCATTGGTGCGAATATTCTCGTAGTCCTTAAGCGGCGTCTTTTTTACCGTGCCCTTGGTTGTAGCCATAAAGAGATAGCCCTCTGCACTCGAGTCTTTGTCGTGACGAATGATAGAAGTGATCTTTTCTTCCGGCTGAAGCTGGAGGAGGTTTACCGCAGCAACACCCTTACCTACAAGACTGGCTGCAGGTACTTCGTATGCCTTAAGCCGGAAAATGCGACCCTTATTTGTAAAGAACAGTAGATAATCGTGCGTGCTTGCGGGTATGAGCTGGTCAATAACGTCCTCTTCTTTGGTCGTCATACCACGCTTACCTTTGCCACCCCGGTTTTGCCTGCGGTATTCGCTGAGGAGCGTCCGCTTGATGTAGTTTTCTGTTGTAAGAAGTATAACACTTTCCTCTTCGGGAATGAGCTCTTCGTCACTAAACTTACCGAGTTCGTGGTTGATCATCTTCGAGCGGCGGTCGTCACCGTATTTTTCTTTCATTTC
>CAMLKC010000049.1 GCA_946480595.1 uncultured Candidatus Saccharibacteria bacterium | reverse complement strand
TTCTCCTGCTGCGAGTTGCTTGACGCTTTCTTCGTGAGAAGCGAGCAAATCATCCATTGTTATTGCGGCTTTTGTTGCCATAAGTCTTAAAAGACTCCTTCCTTAATTGATATTTCTGGAGACACGCCTAATTGGCGCGACACCTAGATTACTCTCTATTGTACCTCTATAAAGAGTAAAAGTCAAAGTGCGAGTTCGACGCGGCGCGAACGGGCGTACGAAACCGCAACCCCGCTAAGCACGGCCAGCATAATCGTGGCACCAAGGAGGCTTTCGCTTGGGCCGGTCTGTGGTAATTCGCTTGCGTGTTGCCCTGAATTATCAGTGCTAGCAGGCGGCGTCGATTCACTCTTCGAACCATCCGTTTTTTCTTCGGCTTTTGGCGTTTCCGGCTTGGCTTGCTCAGATGCCGGTGTTTCCTCTGTTGTTTTTGATGGATCCGCACCCTGCTGAGGCACCGCCGTCAACTGCCGCACTGCATATACCCCACCAATCAACAATCCGGCCATTATTACGGCGACTACAACAAAACCGAGGACTGATCCACCCTGATTTGTTCGTGTCATAAACTGTCATTCCCTCTCTTATTTGTTCTAATTATACTGTTTTCCCTGAAAGAGCGCAATTAGCCCCTTTTATGCTACACTACAAACATGTTAGTGACGGTCGACACGGGTGGGACGAAAACGTTGGTCGCGGGCTTCGGTCGGGACGGCCATTTGGGTCAAACCATTAAATTCCCCACCCCTGTAAAACAAGATGAATACGTCGCGCTTCTGCGCGAAAAGCTTGAAGAACTCTATGCCCGGGAAAAAGTAGAGGCCATCGTGGTCGCACTGCCCGGAATCGTCAAGGACGGCGTTGCAGTGTGGTGCAACAACCTGGGGTGGAAAAACTTCGATGCTAAAAAAGCGCTCTCGGGTGTGCTGGGCAATGTCCCTGTCTTGATTGAGAATGACGCCAACCTAGCTGGCCTCGCGGAAACGCGTGTGCTCCGCCCCGTACCGGTCTCTTCACTCTACGTGACTGTCAGTACTGGTATTGGCACGGGCGTCATTACCAATGGCAGGATAGACCCCGGCCTGCGCAAAAGCGAGGGCGGACGCATGCTCGTCGAATATGACGGTACCGTTCGCGAATGGGAGAGCTTCGCCTCAGGCAAGGCGATCTATGCTACCTATGGCAAATATGCGCGCGATATCACCACCAAGCGCACCTGGCATCAGATTGCCGATCGTATTAGCCGCGGCTTTCTTGCTGCGATTCCCCTTATCCAGCCAGATACTATTATTATCGGGGGAAGCATTGGAACGTATTTCGAGCAGTACGGAGAGCAGCTAGAGGCTATACTGCGCGAAAAACTGCCGCCACATATCCCCTGTCCTAAGGTCCGGCAAGCTAAACACCCAGAAATGGCTGTCCTTTATGGATGTTACTACTATGCAATCGATTTCCTCGCTGATAACTAGCCTCACCAAGGATTTTCCTGACTATACATTTAGTCCGGCGGATGAATTTCGCTGGTCACCACACGACCAAACGATTTTCTTTGACCTCCACTCAACAGATTGCGCGGCCCTCCTTCATGAGGTATCGCACGCTATTCTTAAGCACTCGACCTACACCCGCGATATCGAACTCTTAGAGCTAGAGCGTCAGGCCTGGCAATACGCGACCAAACACATGACGAGTGCGTACGGCATCGACATTACAGATGACCAGATAGAAGACTCGCTCGATACCTACCGGGATTGGCTCCACGCCAGAAGCACCTGTCCCACTTGTAGTGCTACAGGATTACAGATAAGCAAAGACACGTATAAATGCATTGCTTGCATGGGACAGTGGCGCGTCAATGACGCCCGCATCTGCGAGCTACGCCGTTATAAGATCCACCCAAACTAAAACAAGCGCCCGTAGTGAGCGCTTGTTTTATTATGAAGACTTACTAAGCAGCTTGTGCTGTGTCTTCGGTGGCAGCCGTAGTGACTACCTTTTTGCGGCGTGAAATACGACCGCCCTTAGCACCGGCAATGCGGGCAAGGTCTGGGTTTGCGGCAAAGCCACCCGTACGGCCGTTGCGGCCACCTTTTGCACCAATTTTAGCGTAAAAGCTAGGGTCTTTTGCCAAGTTTTTGGCGGCAGCCTTCTGGCCACCAGCTTTGGTTCCTGCCATAAAACATTTCTCCTCTTAATTACCTCACACGTGATATGTGTATGGACTCTAATATAGCATAGCTTATGCTTTTTGTCAATATTTACATGAGCACTATTATATTGTGAATAAATGTTTGCGCATATCCACGGGGTGCGATATTATAAATGAGCACCTGTTTGGATCCAAAACTAGGTTCAAACTAAAACGACCGAATCTGCGAGATTGGTCGTTTTTTTAATGCTCTTTATTACTTAAAAGGCAGCGTCGTAGTTCTTTTGCAGCGTATCCCCAAGCTGCGACGTCTGTGTACCGCTCTGCTTTTTTATTGATTCTAACGCTGTATATGCCGCCGAGAGCTGCTGAATTGCCTTCGCATATCCAGACTCGTCTTTTGCCTTATGCGCAGCTACAAGGGCCCGCCATGCAGCCTCAACGCCATTTACTGCCACCTTCGCCTTGGCTTGGACCGGCGAAAACTCTTCTGATACCTTCATACCCTTAACCGCAGCGACGGCAGCCTTCCATTTTTCATGTGCGGATGAAAAGCCGCTCTCCGTCATTTTCTTATCAGTTATTTTAAGCACGGGGGCAAGTATTCCGGCCAGCTGATGCTCGCTTCGCGTATAGTCCACTACTTTTTTGAGCGTATCATTCACTGATTTTACAGAGGCAAGCATCTTCTGACAGTCTTTTCGCCATCGATCATATTCGCTATTGATACGTTGTTGCCACGCAGCCGCACCTGTTGGCATACACAGCGAGGCCTGCGATGAAATACCGTCTGAGACCGACTCTAGCATTTCTAGCTTCTTCGCGCGTTCTGTTGCCGTGTCAGATGACAGTGATAATGCTGCGTTAATCTTAGTATTCGTTTCGTTTTTCCAGGACCCATAGGCCGCATGATAGCTTGACCAGCTCGAAGTACTCCACCACAGGTAGCCGCCCACCACAAGCAGCAGTATCACTATTCCACCTGCGATAAAGAATGGTTTTCGATTACCTTTAAGGCTCCTTGAGAGAGGAATCATAGCGCAATTCCCAAAGTGGTCGACCACAGTTCGCTTGCCGTTGGCCATGGATTAAAACGACACCCCTCAAGATCAATTGATTGCTGCTGCATCACTGCCGCAGGCTGTCCTGAAGCACTACAGTGAGCATGTCCGTGCCCAAGCCAGTGGCCAGTCTCATGGTTAATTACCATGTGCTGATAGTCACGAAGTGAACCCCCAGCCCCATTCCACGAAGGGGTTGCCCCGAGCCAGCGATCTTGATTAATAACGACGTAACGGCCGACATTGCAGCTATACAGTGCATCACACCCAGAGGAGAACGTTGGAAGCTGGCTAGCCTCACTCAGTACCAGTGTAAATGTGCCTCCGGAGCTCACTTCTTGGAAACGTACGCCCATTTGCGCCCATCCACGGCTGTCATTCAGTGTCTGATTAGCATTGGCCTTGAACTGGGCAAGGTTCGCCCTGATTGCACCCCTGGTAGTAACATCGTACGTTACTGTTTGAGTAGAGGTGTTCGCGCGCGCCTGCGCAGCAGCCTCTGCAGCCTTCTTCTGTTTTAGCCAAGCTGGATCTTCTACCGACGGCAACCTAATGGACGAGAGTGTCGAAGGGAGCTCCTGAAGCGACTGCACCTCTGCGCTAGCAGCCTTTTCCTTAGCTTCTGTCGCAAGGGCGGACTGAACGCCACCAAAAAGCACAACTCCAATGAGCAATATGCTTCCTGCTACCCAATACCCCTTACGCATAATTATTCTCATTATACCCCACTTACCGAAGCATTGCCCACATTGCCGCCCGGTTCAGACTAAACTGACTGTAATAATGGCTACTTAGCTCAATAAGAACACTAGCTACCCCAAGCTTTTGCGCATACCAATCATCGGCTGTACCGCTTACAGAGTATTCGAACGTATCAGATTGGCCAGTGGTATTGGCATATCCACTGAGACTGGCGTAGGTAGAGGCATGTGCCGAGGAAGCCCCTGCTTGATTGGCCGCCACCAGACCCCCGATGCTATGATACGACAGCACTAACGAAGGCTGAAGGCCTTGCACAAAGCCAGCAAGCGCCTGCACCTCTGGTTCGGACATAGGACGATCGCCACCACCACCCGGGAAAGGGTTATTATTGACGTCGGTGATATCTTTTCGCCAGTCACCGGTCGAAAAATTTCGGTTTAAGTCGACGTTATGCGCGTTCGTTCGGGTTCCTGCCGCAATACCATCAGGGTTAATGGCAGGGATAATCACCACCGAACGTCCTGCAGGGATCGATCGAGCATTCGCTTCAAGCTCGTCAATCCAGGCATACATCAGCGACTGCGTACTGGTTTCGTTGCCATGGATGGCTCCTGTATAGAGCACCGCTGGGCCGCTACCAAAGCTATAGGCTGTAATTGGCCGGCCACCCGCCGAGAACCCGATAACCTGTGTCGAATGGCAAATGGTTCGTCCTGCAAAGGACCATGCTGATCCGCCGGCAATTTCGTAATTACTCTTTATCTCATTAGCCAGCGCTACGCTAAAATCACCGCAACGTGGCACCGCGGCCAGGTTTATGAATACTTGGTTGCCATTTTTACCAGACAGCGCCGCACCACCAGAGGTTTTTACCAGTTTGGTTATATCCTGTTTATTCGATAACGTCTGATCAAACGTTACAACAAGAGTTGATCCAAGAGGAATACCGGTCGAACCCATATTCACTCCCACTACTTTAGGGCCACCAGATGTCTTGAATGTCAGGGTATAAGGTTTCTCAAGACTGCTACCATCTACCGCCTGCAGCGATTTCAGGGCGAGTGAAAAGGTAGCAGACCTTGGAAGGTCAGTATCTAGCGTAATGATAAGTTTTTTATCTTTTTGTATGCTACTTAGTTTTATCTCTTGTTTTTTACCCCCATTCACCCGGTAGAGCTTCGGCTCGACCTCTTTTAGTACCTTATCAAAAGCAAAGGTAATCGAACGTGGTTTGGAATAGACCGTTTCACCTTGCTTAATAGAGGCTTTTACAATACGGGTTGCTGAAAGTGTGGTTATCTTTTGATCCAATACCACCCCGGTCCGCTCTCCACGAAAAAGGCGCTCTAACAGAAGCGGATACTTTTTCCCCTGGGAAAGCTTTAGGCTTGGCAAGGCGCATTCGACAGCTTTATCTTTTGACACACACTTAGCTGCTTTTCCGCCAGAGACCAGGCGATACTCAAACACGCGATCGGTCGTATTTAGCCCGATAGAGAGAGGTAGTGAGCTTGGAATTGGGTGCTCTAAAGCCCGTGCATCGGCTACTGGTGGTCGATCGGCTTTTATGGAAAGGCTTTTCTTAAAGAGCCATCCGCCCCCTGGTGCGAGCGCTATAGAATGCTCGCCTGCCGCCGGCGCCTGCACAGGCAAGACACAGGCTCGCATGGCCGCAACCCGAACACCGCCAATCGCTACAAAACTATCAGCTCGAAGCTTAAAATCGCCGTCGCCTGACTGGCGAAGCATGTCTGGAAAAAGTGTGAGATGCTTCACGCACGTCTCATTTGCCGCGTAGGAAAAACGTATTTCCTTTTGAGGAAAGAAGATAACAGCGTATAGCGAAAATAATACAAGAAAAACAAGTACTGGCACTCTGTAAATAAGCGGCAAGTCCCAGACGCCTTTGGCCCATCCAACAAGACGCTTAGTACTATCCATAGTTTCCTATTTTACCATGAGCGTTACTATGTACTTATGAAATATTCCACAGAGCAAAAATACCTAGAAAGAGAAGAAGACCATCCTATTCGGATGGTCTTCTTATAATTCGGCACCGTGCTAGTTTCCCACTTTTGGCAGTATAATCGCCGCTGCTGAGCTTGACTTCTGTGTTCGGAATGAGAACAGGTATTTCCTCAGCGCCATGGGCACCGAAGTAAGGTTTAAGACACTTTGGGCTGCAAAAATACGGCAGTGGGTCTAAACCTTGCTTCGATGTCCTTAAAAATTAGGACACGGTATGTAAGTTGTAAAAACTGACATGGCGGTGTTAACCACCAATTACTAGTCAAGTCTACCTCATCACCGTCGTCACTGTCAATAAAGACAATAACAGAGGTGACAAGGACATAAAAAGGCGATGGGACTATTAGTATGCTTCAGCTCCATGCATTGCTGCACTTCCACCTTGCACCTATCAAACAGATAATCTTTCTGTGTCCTCATAGGGAAATCTAATCTTGAAGTTAGTTTCGCGCTTAATATGCTTTCAGCGCTTATCTATTCCGAACATAGCTACTCGACAATGCAGCAGGTGGCCACAATCGATACACCAGAGGTTCGTCCGCCCCGGTCCTCTCGTACTAGGGGTAGATCTTCTCAAATTTCCTAACGTCCGTACCGGATATAAACCGAACTGTCTCACGACGTTCTGAACCCAGCTCGCGTACCACTTTAATCGGCGAACAGCCGAACCCTTGGAAGGTGCTCCCCCTCCAGGATGTGATGAGCCGACATCGAGGTGCCAAACAGCGCCGTCTATGTGAACTATTGGGCGCTATAAGCCTGTTATCCCCAGGGTAACTTTTATCCGTTTTCGCTTTCGATCCCACATTCATGTACAAATGTACGTAAAGCGGTTCACTTGCTCCGACTTTCGTCTCTGATTGGAATGTACTCCTCACAGTCAAGCTGGCTTATGCGCATACACTATCACTTCGATTTCCATCCGAAGTTAGCCAACCTTTGAACGCCTCCGCTACTCTTTAGGAGGCAACCGCCCCAGTTAAACTACCCACCATACACGGTCCTCATACCAGATAATGGTATAAGTGAGATCAAGATCACAACAAGGGTGGTATTTCACCTGTGCCTCCACAAATACTAGCGTATCTGCTTCAAAGGCTCCCACCTATGCTACACATGTTGTAACCCGGATCAATGTAATGCTGTAGTG
>CAMLKC010000048.1 GCA_946480595.1 uncultured Candidatus Saccharibacteria bacterium | reverse complement strand
CTCGACATACCCGTCTTTCACGATGACCAGCACGGAACGGCCGTCGTTACGCTTGCAGGGCTTATCAACGCCATGAAAGTAACGGGCAAAACCCTTGAAGACTGCAAGATAGTCATCGTCGGCGCCGGCGCCGCAGGAACAGCTATCACCAAGCTCCTGCACCTTTATGCCAAACCTCAGATCGTTGCGGTCGACAGCAAAGGTATCCTTAGCAGCGGCCGCACCGATCTAAACGATGCCAAAAAGCTCCTTCTTGACTATATCGATACGAGCACCGACGGCACGCTCGAAGATGCCCTTACGGACGCTGACATTTTTATTGGCGTTAGCCAGCCTGGCCTTCTCACACCTGAACTTGTTGAAAAAATGGCCAAGGATCCGATTGTCTTTGCACTCGCCAATCCAACCCCCGAGATCATGCCTGATATCGCCGCAGCCGCTGGTGTCGCCGTTATTGCGACAGGCAGGAGCGACTTCCCTAACCAAATCAATAACGCAACGGCTTTCCCTGGCATTTTCCGGGGCGCCCTCGACAACAAAGTCAAGGCCATTACCGACCAGCACAAAATCGCCGCAGCAGAAGTCATCGCCCAGTTGGTGGAAACGCCCGATGCCCAAAATATTATCCCTTCGGTCTTTGATGAACGAATTGTGCCTGCTATTGCCAACGTTATAAGATAATCAACCGTCCAGCTGATTCAATATCTCGAATGGATACAGCGCAAACTCATCGTGATGTCCGGCAACAGTATTTATACGAACGCCCTGTTGCTTGGCTATCTCGACATGAGGATGTAAGTATGAATCGGGAAAATATTTGTCATTTTCCATAAACACCAACGTCACTTTTGCGCCTTTGCGCTTCATTTCAACCGCGCACTGCGCAGTATTAAATAAGCTAATTTCTTTTAGTAGCATGCTATTGTAACGCGGGCGCAACAGGTGTTCACTTAAAGAAGTAGCGCTATACGACGTGACCTTCCATGACCTTTCGGGTGATTCGCGGCCGCTAACAATCAGTGTCGCTGTTTTTGGGATCGATCTGAGTAAAAGAAGCGCCGGAAGTACCGGCATTGGCGGAGCAATGGCGATGAGTTCTTTTGGCACGATAGCTTTTAGTGCTAATATTCCTACTGAATGAGTCACGACCGTACTTTCGTGCGCCAACTTTGCAAGCTTTGCCCTGTTTTTGTACGCCTGACTTAATGTCATGCCAATCACATTGGCATCGAATTTTATCCCAAGCGCTCGTACGGCGGGGCCCACAATACGAGCACTGTTGCCCGCATTGCCGATATATACTATCGTTTTCATCTTACAAGAATATCAGATGACACGATTTACTTCTTCGAGCGTTGTCTCCCCGCGAAGTGCGGCTAGTACGCCTACTTGCAGCAGCGTTAGCATGCCGCCGCTTCTGGCTTCTTTTTCGATGATTTCGGCATGAACATCTTTCACGTCGCCGCGAAGAAACTTCTGGATGTTCTCGTTGACTAGCATTTGTTCCATGATAACCACACGTCCCTTATAGCCAAACGGCACATCGTCACTCGGAACAGGCCGCCACAGTTTGAAATTATCAAGGTCGGGCTTTTCTATATCGTCTGGTAGATTTTCGAGCACGCCGCGTACATACTCGCGGGTCGCTTCGTCGGGCTCGTATTCTTCCTTGGTTGCGTCGTGCAAGCGTCGCACCAGGCGCTGCGCAATCAGCATGCGAATTGCCGAGCTAAAGATAGGGTTAACGCCAATAAGATCGATCATGCGGCTAAACGCAGCGCTGGTAGAGTTAGCGTGGAAGCTCGAAAGTACCAGATGTCCAGTGATAGACGCCTGAATAGCTGTTTTTGCGGTGTCTTGGTCGCGAATCTCACCGATCATCACGACGTCAGGGTCAAGACGGAGGACGCTACGCAGCCCGTCACCAAAGCTTTGGCCACCTGTCGTATTGATAG
This sequence comes from uncultured Candidatus Saccharibacteria bacterium, assembly GCA_946480595.1. Next base: position 5,324 of record CAMLKC010000048.1, on the reverse strand, counting down.
GAATCTGCGAGATGCCCGTCAAGCCATATTCAATCGGATCTTCGAGTGTAATGAGCTTGCGATCCGGCGTGTTAAGCGCGTTGAGCATACTGTAGAGCGTAGTAGATTTACCCGAACCAGTCGGACCAACCATCAGCACCATTCCGCGCGGATGGCTGATGACATCGTCGATCTCTTTGCGCTGGCGGTCAGGAATACCCAGAAGGTCGAGGTTTAGTAGACTCTCGTCAAAGTTGAACAAACGCAGCACAGCGTCTTGCCCGTACATCGTCGGCACTGTTTCGACACGGATATTCAACAGATGAGTTGCTCCGCCCCGAGTGATTTCTTTTTGCATATGGCCCGATTGGGCTTCATTTGCTGCAGATGATACGTTGGCGCGCGAAGCAAGCTCGCCCATTATGATACGATAGCGGTCTTTGTCGAGCTCAGCAACAGGGTGTAGCGCGCCGTCTACACGCATACGGATACGAATATGCGTCCGTTCGTTTTCAATGTGAATGTCGCTGGCATTCAGCTTGTCGGCTTGATCGATCAAATAGTTGAAGACCTTATCGCTTCCGACTGCGTTAAGCGTCTGGCTCACCTGGGACAAGGTTTCGCTGTCGCCTTCTTTTGCGATTTCGATATCGTCGTAAACGACTTCTTTTGGCGGATCGTAGCGCGACATAAACTCACGAAAGGCACTGCCGCTAATAAGCAAGAACTGCGTCTTATCGCCGCGGTCGCTAAATTCGCGCTCCATTTCACGGATCAGCGATTGCGGCGTCTGACTCGTTACTCCAAAACGGTAAGGTTGGATACCGCCGCCAGCCACCAGAGGGATGATGTGACCTTTGTACATCTCTTCATTACTGAGAATACCTTTGGTCAGAGGAAGGTCTTTTTCCAGTGTACGCGCGTCTAAGTACTGCAGTCCCAATATCGCTGCGCGCTGTTGAGTCGCTTTTTCATCTTGATCGCGGCGCCGTTCCTGGATCTTGTCTTCGTCCATATTCCTTCTCAGTCTAGCAGAAAGCATGACCATTTTATAGTGGTATAATCAGTCAAGATGCCAGAAATTATCGTTATAGCCCACAATATTCGCTCAACCCACAATGTCGGAGCAATTTTTAGAACCGGCGAAGGATTCGGTGTTTCTAAAGTGATTTTAAGCGGCTATACACCTTATCCAACCATGTCAGGCGACACGCGGCTGCCTCATATTTCTGAAAAGCTGACCGCTCAAATACATAAAACCGCATTAGGGGCGGAAGCCCTTGTGCCTTTCGAACACCAAGACATTCCCAACATTCAGTCACTCAAAGCAGCAGGTTTTACGATCGTCGGGCTAGAGCAGGACCAGCGCTCAGTTATACTGTCGAGCTATCGTCCGCCTGAAAAAATTGTGCTGCTTTTAGGTGAAGAGGTCGAAGGGATTGAGCAGTCCTTACGCGACAAATGCGACGACTTGATAGAAATACCAATGCACGGAAAGAAAGAATCGTATAACGTCAGCGTTGCCACAGGCATCGCGCTTTACGCGCTGACAACGAATTAACGATCACGGAAATGCACGAACACGACGCCCGATGCCTGGATGTCCATCGTGCTGTACTCACCGGTACCGCCAAAGTTATATTGACTGACATGCACCCAACCGCCGCCAAGTACTGACTCAACAAGCATCGCGTGGCCGATCGGTGAGAAGCCCGGTGTCGGAGGAAGAATAGCCACCGAACCGACTGTCGGATTATGATCCGTGTATGCGCCCATGCGCTGCGTGGTTGATGGCCACTCGTAGGCATTACCAGCGCCAGCAAAATTAGTCACATACTTGTTAAACCGGTTCACTGCAGCCCAAGCCGTGTAGCTTACACACTCGCGGTTATAGAGCCCCCAAGGATCGGCATAGGAGTCCTGTGCCCCGCAATAGGTATATCCGCCAGTACAGCCCATATTACCGCTGTAATTACGGAACTGGAACGAACCGATCGTACCATAGTTATACGCACCGCCACCAGTCGCTCGGGCAATAGCCGCCTGCTGCTCAGCGGCGACCGCCGCCATTTGCGCCTGGCCGCTCGCTACTTTCTGTTTGTAGGCCGCCTCACTCCCTCGCGTTTGGTTGAGAAGTTTTTGCTTCTCGGCTTCTTTAGCTGCTAGCGTCGCACGTTGGGATTTTTGCTCGTTCAGTACTTTTTTAACCGCCTTTTGGTCGCGCTCAAGTTTTTCTTTCAGTGTTTTTATGGCAGTAATCGTTGAGTTGAGTTTGTCGCGGATTGTTGACTGGTAGGTGTTTTTATCCATGTACTCACCGACGTTCTGACTGCTTGCCAGCATCTCTAGCGGCGACACCTCGCCATCGACATACAGGTCGGCAATAATTGCTCCGAGAGCTTTTTGATTAGACTTTAATTTTTTCTTGTTTTTGGCAATATCACGAGTCAGCTTGTCAAACTTTGCCTGGGATAGGTCAAGCTGCGCCTGAATGGCATTTTTCTCAGCATTAAGGGCATTGACCGCCGCCTGAAGCGAATTAGCCTTCTTATGGTATTTGTTTGCCTCTGACTGGTACTGATTAACTTCGTTTTGAATGGCGTTAATCTGGTCGTCATATTGGTCAGCATGAACGGCGTTATTTGTCAGCTGCAATGGTCCGGCAATGGCAACAAGAGTAGCGCAGACTCCAAGGAGGACTCTGCGTGATTTTGATCGGAGTGGTAGGCTCTGGTTTCTTTTCACTATTACCCAACCTACCATAAGCAAAATAGAGGCGCAATGCCACCACCCCTATAGCCGTTGTTTATTTTAGTACGACACAATCTTCGCCCAACTGTTTGACCAGTGAACTGATGAGATCGTCGCTTCCATCAACCTTGAACGGCAGCTTGATAGCCGATTTTTTCTCAGCTCCCAGCACCAGTACGATATCGGTATTACCAGAAAATTCACTACAGGTTCGCTTGAGTTCCATTAGTGCATTGTGATCTTCGGGCTCCTTAATATGAACGAACAGTTTTTTCACTGGTGGAATATCCATAATTGGCCGTGGCGCCTCGCGCTCGGGCTTTTTTTCTGGCGGCGGAGTGCTTGCGGGAGCGCTTACTGAGCCGCCCGTCTTTTTTGCCCGGTATTCAGCAACGCGTGTCGCTTTTACGTGCGAGCTCATACGAGGAGTTTCCATTTTACGGCCAGTTGCCTCATAAGTGCGCAGCTCTTCGTCAGTAACAATAACGACTTCGTCGGCAATCATTTTAGCTTCATCACCCAGGTTGCCGTCGCGGTCGCGGGCGCTCACTTTACCGGACACGCGGATCACCGCGTCCTGCACCAACTTTGCACCTACTTGCTCGTATAGGTTCGGAAAGATAATCACTTCAGCCTCGGTCGTTTTGTCCTCGACTTTTACGAACGCCATCTTTGTGCCCGACTTGGTGATAATGGTACGAACGGTACTCACGAGCCCACCGATCGTTGCTTTCTTGCCGTCAATCCCCGGCTTCATGTGGGCTAGCGGAATCGTCTGCTCCTCAAAATACGTATCATAGTTGTCGAGCGGGTGCGCACTAATGTAGAGCCCGAGCAGTTCACGCTCCCATGTCAGCTGCTCTTTTTCAGTGTACTTGGTAGGTGCCGTTTGCAGTGTCATGGTCGACTGGATACTCGACGTGTCGCTAAGACCGCCAAACAAGTCGGTCTGGCCGCTGAGGGCCTCCTTTTGAAGTTTGCTGGCAAATGCCTGGATATTCTCAAGGTTGAATAACAGGTCGGAGCGATCGCCAAATTCATCAAATCCACCCGACTTGATAAGTGATTCCCAAGCCTTTTTGTTGAATTTACTGACACTGACACGCTTGGCAAAATCTTCAATGCTCGTAAACTTACCCTCGCCACGAGCACGCAGGACTTCCTCGACAGCTCCCACGCCCACGCCTTTCACTGCAGCCATACCAAAGCGAATTTCGTTTTCGCCGGGCACAACAGCGAACTCAACGTACGAGTCATTGACACTTGGCGAAAGTACCTTCAGGCCCATGTGCTTACACTCACTGATTTCAATTGCCAGCCGCTCGATATCGTCCTGGTCGCTAGTCATGACGGCAGCCATGAATGCGTCTGGATAATGTGCCTTTAGATACGCCGTCCAGTACGAAATCAATCCATAGCAGGCTGCGTGCGACTTGTTAAAGCAGTAATTAGCGAACTCTTCCAGCTGCGCCCAAAACGTTTCAGCCGTCTCTTTTTTAGCACCACCATGTTTAATCGCACCCTCGACGAAATCGACCTTTACCTTACGCATGAGATCGATTTTCTTTTTACCGACGGCTTTTCGGAGCGTGTCGGCCTGACCGCCGGTAAACCCGCACCATTCCTTGGAAATCTGCATGAACTGCTCTTGGTATACCAAAATACCGTAGGTGCTCTTGAGCGAGTTTTCCATACCCTTGTCCAGATATGTGATCGGCTCCTGGCCATGCTTTCGTTTAATAAAGCTGTCGATAAACTGCATCGGGCCTGGGCGGTATAACGCCACCATAGCGATGATGTCTTCGAAAACGGTCGGCTTGAGGTCGCGGAGATACCTTTTCATGCCGGCAGATTCAAGCTGGAATACGCCGGTCGTGTCACCACGCTGGAACAGCTCATAAGTTTTTACATCGTCGAGTGGAATCTTTGATAGATCAATTTCATCCTTGTACACTTTACGGATAATACGAAGTGCATTGTTGATAATTGTCAGGTTGGAAAGACCCAAAAAGTCCATCTTAAGCAGGCCAAGCTCTTCCACCTCACCCATTGGAAACTGAGTCGACACAACGCCCTTCTGCGCCATTTCAAGCGGCAGGTATTTCACCAGATCATCCGGCGCAATCACCACGCCACAGGCATGCACGCCATGTGAGCGGATTGTCCCTTCGAGGCGAATAGCGTAGTCAAAGACCTGCTTTGCCGTGGGGTTTGTCTCGTATTCCTTTTTAAGGTCCACGTCTTCTTTCACGCTGACTTTAAGCGGGATATGACGCCCTTGGGCTGGCGGTGGAATCATTTTTGAAAGACGGTCGGCCTCGGAATACGGCACCTGCAGTACGCGCGCAACGTCACGTACGGCGGCACGGGCGGCCATTTTACCGAACGTCACAATATTTGAGACATGATCCGACCCATACTTGTCAGAACAATACTGAATCACCTCGTCGCGGCGTGTATCCTGAATATCGACATCGATATCCGGCATGCTAATACGATCGGGATTAAGGAACCGCTCGAACAGCAAACCGTATTTTAACGGATCAGATCGGAAGAGCACACGTCTGAACTCCAGTCACTTCCTGTGAGCTCGT
>CAMLKC010000047.1 GCA_946480595.1 uncultured Candidatus Saccharibacteria bacterium | reverse complement strand
AGTTGCCTTTGCAGGCCGTCACGAAGTCCGCGCAGGCGCTCCGACTCGGATTTTCGGTGCCGCTCGGCAAGCTCCATGGCTTTTGCAAATCCAATCACACCAGCAATATTTTCGGTGCCGCTGCGAAGCCCGCGTTCCTGCCCGCCACCGACAATTTGCGGCGCCAACCGAACATGCGATGACGCCCACAAAAGGCCGACCTGTTTTGGACCGTATACCTTGCCCGCGTTAAGCGTCAAAAGATCGACGCCAAGCCGTGCCGTATGGATATCAATCTGCCCTGCACCCTGAGAAGCGTCGCTATGCAAATATAACGGTGTCGTATCATCACGGGACAAGCGCTCCGCCCTGATAGTTCGTACAACCTCGGCAATATCGCGGAGCGACTGAATTGTCCCGAGTTCGTTGTTGGCAAGCGCGATACTCACCAGCTGTGTGTCAGGGCGAATGGCGGCACGGATAGTTTCCGCCATTACCATTCCTTTTTCATTAGCTGCCACAATCGTGTGGTCACGGCGCTTTGCGGCTTCAAGTACGGCGTGGTGCTCGATATTTGCCGTCACCATATGACCGCCAATGCAGCCGAGTGCCAGGTTGATAGATTCGGTCGCACCTGCCGTCATGACAAGCTCGTCGGGCTTGGCACCAATCGAACTGGCGATGACCTGCTTGGCCGCCTCATAATCGCGACGAACTGACAAGGCCGCAGAGTACGGACTAGAAGGATTATAAAAAAGCTCAGTAAAGTACGGGCGCATACTAACAAAGACACGCTCATCGAGGGGCGTGGCAGCAGCATGATCAAGATATATTACCTCGTTGTTACTCACTATCATTAGTATACCAGTTACGCTAGATTTTGGCCTGTGCGCGGGTCAATCCCATACACACCTCGGGCAACTTGTTCGTGATACATGGTGGCGGCTGCAATCAGATTATTGAGCTCATCGCCTTCGATAAATGAATAGCGGGCACCTTCTTGTACCTTTAGAACGCCGTTGCTATGAACCTCGTAACGGACCGTCATGTTGTGGCGTTTGTTGGTTTTGAGGTCGGTCCATTCTTCGTACCAGATCCATGTCGTTTCATCCAGGCAAAAGAACTCGCGCCGGTGGCCCTTGGGAACATCACCGAATAGCCTCGCGCCAATTTCGCTTTCCAGCTGAATAAGTTCACGCTCCGTCATTTTTTTGAGCGGGCGGTTTTTAGGCACTTTAAGGGAGTCCGGGATCGAATCACCGATGATGAGGCCGAGAGCTTTTTTAAATACGCTGCTCATTTTAGGCTCCTTTGCTAAGCGGCGTTACTAACGTCGCCTTGGTTGAGTTTTTCGATGTGCCGACGACGCATACCGACAGTATGCAACCGGCCAAGTTGTTCGGCGGGAGTAAGTTGTCGCTCAGGCGTAATAACACCGAGTGCCTCCTGTTCAAACACTGCCCGGCGGCGACGACGTTCAAGTTCATCAAGTGAAATGAGGTTGGGGTTTCCGGCATGTACATCAAGCTGATCACCGTTACCAAACGGCGTTCCAGATTCGTGCGTAGAAAGGTTTTCTGACATATACAACATCCACTTCAGTTAGCTGATAGTTTTTGGAGATGTTTGTTTTATGAGAGATTAAAGAGCGTTTGTGCATTTAGGCTCGAGGCATCGGCAATGTGTTCGGTCGATACACCTCGAACGCCCGCATGAAATTCAGCAATTTGCCTAACAAACGCTGGTTCATTCACTTTACCACGAAATGGCACCGGAGTCAAGAATGGTGCGTCGGTTTCTAGCAGCAATTTCTCGAGAGGAATCGCAGCAAACATCGCCTTTTGCGCCTCGCTCTTCGTGAAGGTACTGATGCCGTTTACGCCCACATACAGTCCGCGCTTCAGGCCTTGTTCCAGATTTTCCATAGAGTCGGTAAAACTATGGAGTTCACCACGGATACCGTGAAAATTATCAAACACCGGCCAAAAATCATCAAAGGCCTCACGCACATGAAAAATAACTGGCAAATCATACTTAAGCGCCAGGTCAATCTGAGCCTCAAGCGCCTTTATTTGCACTTCACGCGGGCTGTGTGTATAGAAATAATCGAGGCCGATCTCACCCACGGCGACGAGTCCCTTGCGGGTGACGAGAGGCGGGGCAGCACCCACAATCTCTGCCAAATCGATAATCCTACTCCACCCATCCTTCGTTTCATGCGGATGTACGCCAATACTGGCATAGATACCATCGTGGTTTTGAGCAAACGACACCGCCTCTTCCGAGCTCTTTTCATCTGTTCCCACGCAGATCATGCGGCTCACGCCAGCTTGGTGAGCCCGGTCGATTACCTCTTGCCGATCAAGCGGATACGACGACTCATGAATGTGGCAGTGCGTATCAACAAGCTGCATGGCGGCTATTTTGGCTCGCGGGGGTTAGGTGTGTGGTTGTAGATCTTTGGGAAGATGCCGCCTTCGCGCTCGATCGGCGCGATCACGCCGCTCGCAAAGGTCGTTTCGATGGTAGCAGAAGTAACCGGCAGGAACGGTGCAAGCATGTCACCAACCTGTAGAAGCGTTTTCACAGCGTGACCAAGCACCTCGGCGAGATGCGCTTCAGCCTCAGGGTCGGTTTCGCGCTTTTTGGCGATTTCCCATGGCTTTACGTTTTCAAGGTATTGGTTGAGTGAGCGGATTGTCATCCAAACTTCGTCAAGTGCGCGGTCAAACCGAAGCTCCTCAATCGCGTCGCGGTACGGGCCCATGTCATGTTCGCCCTTTGGTGTTTCACCAATGACTCCCGCCTGATAACGGCTGATCATACTTGCCACACGTGACACCAGGTTACCAAGGTCATTGCCAAGCTCGTTATTGTACGCGTTTTCAAACTTTTCCCATGTGAAGTCGCCATCGTCCTGAGTAGGGATGTGCCGCGTAAAGAAATAGCGGAAAGCGTCGAGACCGTAGCCTTCGATAATTTCGACAGGATCAATCACATTGCCGACCGTCTTGCTCATTTTGGCGCCGCTCACATTCACGAAGCCGTGAACCAACAGTTTTTTCGGTAATGGCAGCTCAAGTCCGAGCAGCATCGCCGGCCAGATACCCGCGTGAAAGCGAAGGATATCTTTGCCAACCACCTGTATGTCAGCAGGCCAGTATTCCTGCCAACCATCGCGGTCGGGGTAGCCGAGCACGGTGATATAGTTCGCGAGGGCGTCGAGCCACACGTACATGACTTGCTCAGGATCGCCCGGCACGGGAATTCCCCAGCTAAGACTCTTTTTAGGTCGTGAAATACTGACGTCTTTTAGCCCGTCTTTCATAAGCTCCAGGAACTCATTTTTACGGAATTCCGGAACGATCTGCATGCGCCCGGTTTCGATCGCCTCGCGGATACGGTCGGTAAACTCGCTGGTTTTGAGGTAGTAGTTTTCTTCACTCACCTTTTCATAGGGAGTCTGGTGGTCAGGACAAACGCCGCCCGTTTCAGCCACCTCTTTTTCGGTAAAGAATGCCTCATGACCCATGCAGTACCAGCCGTCATAGCTGCCTTTGTAAATGTACGGCTGCAGCTTTTGCCAAATATACTGCACAGCACCTATGTGATGCGGATCGGTGGTGCGAATAAAGTCGGTGTACTGGGCGTCGACTTTTTTCATAAGCAGCTCAAAATTACCGTACATTTTGTCGGTGTAATCTTTTGGTGTCAAGCCAAGTTCGCTGGCTTTTGCCGCTATTTTATTACCATGTTCGTCGGTCCCTACCTGAAAGCGAACGTCGCGGCCATTTTGTTTTTGGTAGCGCGTCCAAATATCAGCCAAAAGATAGTCAAGAGCATTGCCGATGTGCGGCGTGCCGTTGACATAAGGAATTGCGGTTGTAATGTATAGTTTTTTACCCATAGTCACTCTCTAGTGTAACAGATTAATATAAGGCTAAGAAGCAGGCTCACCCTGCACGCGCATTTCAGCGACAATTGCAAAACGCCCGTATTCGTCGTTCCCTTTTAGGTATTCACTGTGCGAGTAATAGTTTTCACTCGCAGCCGTATCGATGCTACTTTTTTCGATATTTTGCTCCAAAACACCAGCCATTTCCAGCTGGCTGAAAATCACCTCTTGCAGCCCCTTGCCGCCAAACCGGTGCAGCGGATAGGTGGCTTTGCCGACGCCGGGACTAAGCCAGGCTTTCAAACTGGCAGGATTGGTACTAAACGTACTTTGTAGGTATTTGACGCTGCGACGGGCGCCATCAATTTCGGCGCTGTGCCGCCCAACATGCGAAACCATCAAAACGCCGTGCTCGGGGTCATGCAAAATAACGCCAATACAGTCGGCCAGCGGCAGGAACAAGGCATGATTTGGCTGGGTAGCCACTAGCGCATCGGCGTAGGCCACGTGCGTTCCGGCCGTCATTCCCGCCTGCTTTTCACCTTCGGTGACAATACGGTATTTGGCAAAGTTGTCCGTGTCGTACGTAATACTGACCAGCGTTGTCCGCGCAATGTCGAGACCGGCCTGTTTTAGAAACTGGCGGCGATTACGCTCGACTTCGGCGTCGCCGCCAATGCCGAACTTCATGTTACCATCCGACTTTGACGAAATCGCCGCGGTAACGGCACTGCCAAAAATAGCCGGCTGGTCGGTGGTGATCATACGTTTAGAATACCCGAATGTAACAAAGTTAACCACTGGTCAATAGAAAGGTCCTCAGCGCGCTTATCCAGCCCGATACCTGCTTGTTGCAAATGGGCTTCGGCTTGGTCCTTTGAGATTGCCAACCCGCCCGAAAGGCTGGAGCGTAGCTTTTTACGCTTGGCTGAAAAACCAGCTTTTACCAGGCGGAAAAACTGCTTTTCTTCGCTGGCAGGAACCTGTGGAGATGGCCGTGACCGAAGAATCACCACAGCTGAGTCAACTTTAGGGGGCGGCGTAAACAATGCGGCTGGGACTGTATCACCCAGCTCAACCTCAGCAAACAGCTGGGCGCTAACCGCCAGAATACTCATATCGCCAGGACTAGCCGCAAGGCGCACGGCAACTTCTTTTTGCACCAAAAGTACCGCTACCGACGGCTTGTTCTCGGCCGTCATTAAAAGCTGTACGATCTTACTCGTGATGTAATATGGCACATTGGCCACGACCTTGTAGCCCGCAGGAAGGCGTGAGAGATCGAATGCCAGAATATCGCTCTGTATAACCTCTAGGTTTTTGCCCGGAAACTGACCGGGGAGTTTGCGCGCTAAGTCCTCATCGAACTCGACGGCAACGACTTTTTCAGCACGGCGAAGCAGCTCGCTCGTGAGCGTACCCAGACCGGGGCCGATTTCAAGTACGGTGTCCTGAGGCGTAATATCCGCGCTTTCAGCGATATAGGTGAGCGTGTCGCGGTCGCGGAGCCAGTGTTGGCCAAGTGATTTTTTTGGTGCCGTCATTTTTTATCTCCCGTCATGATTGGTCCAATCTGTCGCCAGGTCAAACCCGTCCGGGTGATGCGCCGCAAAGCCGCCCGTATCGTACACTTTGCCCAGCCCCATGCTGGTTTCTACGACTGAGCAGCGCGGATAGCGGCTGTAATTTGCAGCAATGAGAATGTATCCGTCCTGGTCCACCTTTGCCCCGTCGGCGCGTATGCCATACGTTCCGCCGCCGCAAGCGTTTATAACCACATTCATTGGCAAGTCATAGTAGGTCTCGCGGTGGCTAATGCCCTGGCTATCGGTAAAGTAGCCAGCACCCTTGGACTTGCTGAGCGGATTAACCGGCTTATTGCCAATCAGCTCAACTTGCGTTTTTGGCTGACTGCTAATGACATTTTGGATTTGCTTTCGGCTAACTTCTTTGCCGTCTTTCATAACGATTTCGTAGGTAACAAGGCGCTTGCCCAGCGCGCCCTTTGTCTTTACTTCGCGGTAGCCGATGTTATGGTCCATATCCAGAACTTTTTGAGTGTTAAAAGCAATAGCCTGCTCTTCGGTCACCGTCTGTGCACCATTTCGCCAGATCGCAACCTTTAAGCCAGTCTGCATCGGCGTGTCGAGCGGCACTGATATTGTGTCGTCAGCGCCAAGAATAATACCTTTTTCCTTTAGCATATCCGCGACAGTTGCGCCCTGCGTATAGGCAATGGTTTTTTTACCATAAAGTCCCAGCGTAAACGCGGTCGCACGCGTAATCACCAGCTGCACACCCATCCCCTGGCCTACGACATCGGCGTTGGCTTGCATTTGGGCGATGTCTTCGTCGTGGAGTTTAATACCCGCCTTGCCGGCAATTTGCTTGGCCGTGCGGTACGGTGACATGACTTTTAGCTGCGTTTTTCCATCAATAATCGTCACCGGGCGGGCGCGGTAAACATTGACTTCGTAATGACTGGCCTCTAGCGGCGCGTCAATCGCAGGCTCGACAAGGTCGTTCGGATCAACGGAAATATGCGCTTCTTTAAATGCTTCACGAAGAGTTGTGGCCCGGGTTAAAAGTCCGCGCTCGGTACCTTCGACATGGACAGAGAGAAGGCGCTCGTCGGAAGCTATTTTCGACTGAGCCTGCACTTGCTGGACTAAAACGAGCCCTAAAACAAACATCAACACACTGCTAGCTGCAACAATAGATATTCGATGGGTGAAAAGGTTTTTTATGCCAATCATTAACGATAGATATCCTGGAGCCCTTGACTATTAGAGCATGATGGCCAAGGCTGCCAACCGCGGCGCTGGTATGTTTCCCATGCTTTTTCGTCTTGCACGCTTGGCGGAGCGTCAGAAGCTACTCCATAACCTCCATAACCACCCCATGTGCCGACATCAAACTGGTAGGCTCCGTAATAGCCGTTACCCGTGTTCGAGGTGTAGCTTCCTTCACAGCTGCGAAGTCGTGCTAGTGCCTCAGCGAAGCTGCCATCAAAGGTATTGTCGGCTTTTGTGCCAACGATTTCTATGCGCTCCTCGGCTTTTTCACGGACGACGCTCTGAATTACCTTGCGGCTGACTTCTTTGCCGTTTTTCATAACAATTTCATATGTAACAGTCTTCTTGCCCGGCTTGCCTTCGGACTCGACTTTTTTGTAGCCTACCGGCTGGTCGGCGTTTTGAACCTGGCGGACTGGCGCTTTTATTTCTTCATCCTGGGTAAATGTCTGTTTACCGTTTCGCCAGATCTCTACCAGCATACCTGTCGTTATAGGGGTGTCTTTTGCCACCGCCAAGGTGTCGCTTTTGCCCAGGGTAATTCCCTTTTCCTGCAGCATGTCCGCAACAGTCGCGCCCTGGGTATATGCGGTGATCACTTTTCCATAAAGTTTTAGCTTGAATGCAGTCGCGCGGTCAATCGAAAGCTGGACGCCGCTGCCATCACCGACAAGGTCGGAGTTTACTGTCATATCAGTCTGGTCTTCATCGTGCAGCT
>CAMLKC010000046.1 GCA_946480595.1 uncultured Candidatus Saccharibacteria bacterium | reverse complement strand
GATGAACGCTTTACGTGAGTATACGTAGATGTGAAGAATTTAACAAGATGAAAATATAAGATATCTAGTTCGTAAGAGAGATGTTGATTACTTCGTAATACTAATTTGGTTCACGACAAACTCATCATTGCCAGACTTAACTATATCGTTACTATTACCAAGCTTTTCTACGTAAGCAACAACTTTAAAATGACTAGCGGGAATACCGGCATCGGTGAGTATTTCTTCGAGCCGCGCGGTTGTATATCGAGTCTTGATTCGGCCATTTTCGTTAAATACGCCTTCTTCTTGCTCTTCTGCGGTGGTAGATAGAAATTCCATTTCCGCAGCATCGTCCGGAGATTTAAGCGTAAGGCAGCTTTGACCACCAGCACGTAAAATCCGATAAATCTCAGCAAATAAATTCGAGAGAATTTTTGATTCAAAGTAATGCAAAGCCAGCCGTGAGTAAACGATGTTGACAGACTCATCTTCCAGGGGCAGTTTGCCAAGGCTAAAATCGCACTGAACGACTCTAAGCTTGTCCGCAAGTCCAAGTTTACTTGCACGAATAGTGGCTTTTTCTAGGGGCTCATCCGCAATATCGACAAGAACAACATCATGCCCTTTTTCAACAAAGTAAATGCCGTCGGTACCAGTTCCGCCACCGAGGTCACAGACTTTAGAATTTCTCGGGAATTCCTTTTCTTTTTCGGCCGCATATAACGAATGGCCTTTATCGTCTGGGATGCGTGCACTGTTTTTGTTCCAAAAATCCTGCAAATCAATCATAGATTCTATGATACAACAATTAGCTCAAAAGAGGGCTTCAGCTTATATGACAGATCAAAACACCAAAACAAAAAAGAGTTCGGAAACCAAACTCTTTTATATAACTCAACTTGGTGCGCGAGAGAGGACTTGAACCTCCACGTCCCGAAGGACACTAGCACCTGAAGCTAGCGCGTCTACCAATTCCGCCACTCGCGCGTGCTTTAGTTATAATACCTGCGCACTACAGATAATTCAAGTGTTAATTATAGGGAACAAAGCTGGCGATTGCCGAGGTGTCATAGCTTGATCGCAGGTGCGGAATCAGCTGGCGGATTTCGTTTGGCTGCTTTACTCCGGGGTTGAGGATCCCATGCGGATCAAAGATAGCTTTTACCGCAGCGAAGAGCTCTAACACTTCTGGATCAAGCTGCGCATAAGCAAAGCGTGCTTTGACGCGGCCTTCGCTGCCATTTCCGATTAGGTGGCCGCCAAAATAAGCTACCAGGCTGGCATATTCGTCGAGCAGCTTGAACACCTTTTGCTTGTCCCCTACTTTGTGAAGCTGCAGCACTGGACGCGCGTAGAAGGTATTGTCGAGAACCCGCACATGGAACGGCATGACTACCGCGTGCTTAGTCGCAAGCGCTTTTGCAGCGGCAAGGAACTCTTCGGATTGCTCACGGGGAACATACGCGCCGTCGATAATTGGTGGCGCTGATGCCGTTTTGCCGTCGGGCACCGTCACGAGTGCCGTGACTTCGCGGAGCGCTAGCAGCTCTTCGGCCGCTTCACCCTCGGCAGTTTCTACGTAAGCTTCGGTCTTGCCAAGTAGCTTTTCTATACGCTTTAGTTTTTTCGAGCGCGCCCGGTCGCTAAAATCATCGAATGCCACAATGACTACCGCGCTTGGCTGCATTTCGGCATTTTTCAGGAACTCGTATTTTTTGCCGCGCGCATCCGCAAGAGCGAACAAGCCACCATCGTAAAACTCGACAAATGCCGGCTCGAGACCAAACAATTGGTCGAGCGCGTCGCGTGCGGCTTCGCTGCTGGAAAAAGCAATAGCCCCCACCGCCATGGATGCACTGACAAAGTCAGCTTTCATGATCATTTCGGAAATAACACCCAGTGTTCCCTGTGCTCCGACGAAGAGCGGCGTAAGATCGAACGAGCCATCCTTTTGCTTGACCTTTGCGATAGCACTGTACCCGGTATTGTCGCGAATATCAGAGGCGACTTTTTCAGCGATTACCTGTGCATTATCCTCGATAAGATTGTCGAGGCTTCGGTAAATCTCTCCCTCGAAAGTCTGCTTGCCTTTGCGTTTGTTGAGTTCGCGCTTTGAAATCCGCTCGGTCTGGAGTATGTCACCGTTTGCGAGCACCACTTCGAGTTGAGATATCCACTTTGAAACGTCGCCGTACTTGCCGGCAAACGGACCGTTTTCACCGGACGAAACAATACCGCCGATCGTGCTGTAAGACGCTGATGATGGCAAAGATGGAATCATCATGCCCTGTAGTAGCAATGCCGAGTTGACGGCTGCCGCATTCGCGCCGGGCTGCAAACGGATCAGCTTTTGCTTGGTGTCGAACTCGAAAATACGGTTCATGTGGGCGGGCATTACGACGGAAATACCCTTGCCAATAGCTCCGCCGGTTTCATCCGTGCCGCTGCCGCGTACGGTGATCGGCATGACATGCCCTTTTTCGGCAAGCTGCCAGGTAAAGCGAGCGATCTTGCGGATATCGTTTGTTGTCCGCGGATAGACGGCCATTTCAGGGGTAATTTCGAGTACGCTAAGGTCTCGGCCAAGACTTTCCAAGACGGCCGGATTCGTCGTCACTTCACCTGAAATATGTTCTTGCAAATACGCAGCAACCTTGCTCATATTACCCCTATTCTATTCACCTTGTTCTCATTTCTTTCATGATAGCATAAGCTCCTTGATTTTTCACTTTATCTATCGACTATTTTTTGCTATAGTGATAACACCTGCGCGAGTGGTGGAATTGGTAGACACGCTAGCCTTAGGAGCTAGTGCCCTCGGGCGTGAAGGTTCAAGTCCTTTCTCGCGCACCAAAGAAAAAAGAGACCAAAGTGTCTCTTTTTTCTTTGTTAAATGCAATTGTTATGCTATAGTAACTACATAACAAGTCCTACGTTATGATCGCATCCCTGGAAGAAATTCCAGGGACTGCTTTTATTTTACGCAGGTGCTATAAGAATATCGCTTCGATTTCCATTTCCGTCAGTCCACTGATTTTGGCGATTTTACGCGCCGCAGCCTTGGCCTTTCGCACTAAGATAGGATTCTCCTCAGATAGTTGAGCGCGATACTGGTAGACATCGCGCTCGCTTGGACTCACGAAGTAATATGTCCTGAGTGCTTCCGCCTCATCTGAGGTAATGTTTTCGCCGAAGCCTTCGGGTTCGTTCGTATTATAAAACTCGTCGACAAGTTCCCACTGACGGTCATAGTGTTGATTTTCTTGAGATATATCCATAGGTAGTAGTATAGCTAAATTTCGTGCCGTGCGGCGGGGGTGTTGAGGCGCCCGCCGCACGGGTTCGAACCGTGGGTACGGCTCAGTAGGTGGCCCACTTCTTGGCGACCTTGACGGTTCCGTCAGAGCGCTTGATAGCCTTCCAGCCATCGACGTGCACGCCCTTGTCGGACCGACGCTCGTTGTAGTGAGGCGTCGCGTCGTCGTCGTCGTTGAAGAAGATCTCCGTGTCCGCGGGAGCGCCCCGAAGGATCTGCTCCGCGACCTGTACTGCCTCGTAGTGCTGCATTGCCAGCCTCTCGTAGGGTTGCCAGGATCGACAACAGTGATGAACCGATCGTCAGACAAGAAACAAGCCGGTCATCCGGCTCGCGATCTACCCCCAGGCAGTTTTCATCTAACTGTCATAAATATACGCAGGTAAACGTATACTGTCAAGAAGCAGTCAAAACGTAAACTCGGTAGCCGCCCAAGGGTAGACAGTACAATCGCTAAACCGCACCCAGACTGGCTCAAGTAAAAAATATACTTGGCCTTGGATGTCTTTAAATGGCAATGAGCCCGGTAGCTTTTTAAAATGATCCGGCGCACGACTTTCGAATTCATCTTTAGAGAGTTTTCTGGCATGCCCCTCAAACTGGACCGTATAGCGCTTGTCAGGATCCGTCGCTTCAAAAGCAACCCGGGTATTGCGTGCTATATTTGCCGCTTTGCGCGAGCTTTCGCTTGTGCCGATTATCAATTCTAAACGGTTGTTCTCCGAAAACGCCACGTTGGCAATTTGCGGCTGACCTTCGAGCCCCAGAGTGCCGATCCGGCCAAGCTGCTGAGCATTCAGGAAACCTGCCACCTCTTCTATCGTCGGCTGCCAGCCATCTTCGTTGCCCGCGAACACTCGTGCTACCATTTATGTGCTGCCTTTACGTACCATCAAGACACGTCCGCCTTTTATTTCTACGGCTTCGTAGCCATGTTTTTCGTAAAAATGAACGGCCCGCCGGTTGCTTTCGTCGCTCTCCAGCCAAAAACTCTTTTCGTATCGCATGCGAGCTTCAAAATCTTTATGAGCTGCCTCTAGCAGAGCTCCGGCCAGCCCTTTGCCCCGCTGAGATTCATACATCCTAATAGCGAACGTATAGTCCGCTCCGAGTTCCGGTTTTGGCGTGCGCGCAAACCACACCACGCCGGCAAGCGCCGCCTTTTGGCCAAGCGCGTAAACCACATGGCCTTTTTGCTTATACCATTTGTCTGCCGATTCGCGGTCTTTAAAACGTTTAGAAGCATCATTACCCGTAAAGCGGCGAATTTCTTCTTCTTTTGAACGTTCGACCAGCTGGTCGGCAATTTCATCATTCCAGCCACGATACAGTTGCAACCCTTTATTTTCAAGGGGTAGCGTATGTTTATTCTCAATGCGGGAAACACCCTCGGCAATTAAAAAACGACTGCTCATAAAGCAGCCTCGTCACGACGGTAGTAGGTGAGGAAAGCATTTCCGTAACTACGATTGTCCACCACAACAACTCCCGTTTTGGTAAGTCCCTCACCTCTACCTGGGTGTGATAATATCATATACCCACCAGGTTTTAATAGACCCAAAAGTCGCTGGGCTGTGGATAACTGAGGGTCATTATAGGGTGGATCAGCAAAAATAAAATCGAATTTTTCATTGTCATTTTCTTTTGTATCAAGCCAGTTGCTGACTGTCGTGCGAATAATAGCAGTCCTGTTTTCAACGCCAAGTGTCGTAATGTTCTTGGCGAGGACTTTTTGTGCAATTCGGTCGCGCTCGACAAACGTCACGTCATGCGCGCCCCGGCTAAGCGCCTCGAGACCCACGGAGCCCGTACCGGCAAACGCGTCTAGTACGCTCGCACCTTCGATTCGGTCGCCGAGGCTGTTGAATATAGCATTCCGTATCCGTTCGCCCATGGGGTGCGTTCGTCCGGTGTCTGGCGCTTCTATTTTACGGCCGCCAAATTCGCCGCTGATGATTCGTATGTTCATGACTGCTTTGCCTTTACGACCGCCTGATACCAGGCCAGCATGACTGCCTGTATAATGAGCGGGATAAGCGTTGTGCGGGTCTCACGGGCCAGGTGACGCGTCCAGCCAGCACGAGTGAACTCCTCGTACATTTTTATGTCGTCGATCTCGTGGAGAACCTCAAAAAAGAAGTCCTCGAACGGCCGCTCCTCCATCGTCTTCAGTACTTTAGGGGCAAGTACAGCATCTTCAAACCGGAGCGGAGCAATTGAGGTCGCAATACCGAGCTCAAAGCTAAGATGCGTCGTCATAACGCCCTTTGCACCCCAGAACTCCCAGTTATTTCGAAGCTGCATACGGCGGGTATTGCCCGGAAGCAGCAGCTTGTCCTTGGTCGTCCGGCGTGTTTCCAAGCCTTCACCGCCACGAAGCTCTTCGAGTTTTGCTTCGAGTGGATAATGATGCGCCGGCGTAAGGCCGTCAACCACGGCATGTGCCAACCACGCCGCCTCAAATGCGGCTCTTTCGCGGTTCCTCTCTTTAATAGCACGCGACATGTTTTCAATATGGTCATTGATCATGTCAACGATCGCACGGTCGCTAGGATCACTAGGATCGATATAATGCCAAGGTTCATCGCGCGCTGGGCTTTTGCGCTTAATGCCATCTGGGCCGTTAAGGCCTTCGAAATGCAGGATCTCGTGAGCTGTCGGAAAACTCGCCGGAACATGACGGTCAATCAGCCGCCGGGCGACACGGTCAATCTTTTGGTGCACGCCCATCACGCGACCTGATTTTGTACGAAAAGTAGTTCCAGAATACATAAGCTAATTTAACGTTGTTAGCCGCTGATAATGCTCTACCTGCGCGGCCAGTTGCTTATATTGTAGCAGATCCTCGCCTTTTTCAACGAACTCCCTTGCCTGTCGCTGCGCACGGGCAATAAGCTTGGTGTCCGATAACGTAGCAATCTGCAAGTTAAGTGCTCCGTGCTGCGCCCGGCCATAAATCTCACCTGGCCCGCGGAGCTTAAGGTCTACTTCGGCTAAGTAAAAGCCATCGCCGGACTTTTCAATCTCTTTTAATCGCTGGCTAGGTTTGCTACTGTCCGACATAATAAGGTAACAGTAGCTTTGGTGCGACGAACGGCCGACGCGCCCACGAAGCTGGTGCAGCTGGCTAAGGCCGAACCTGTCGGCGTTTTCAATCAGCATCACTGTAGCGTTCGGGACATCGACACCCACCTCTACAACCGTCGTACTCACGAGAATATCCAGTTCACCACCCGCAAACTTGGACATAACAGCATCCTTTTCGTCAGCTTTCATTTTTCCGTGCAAAAGACCAATGCGGCGATGTTTGAAAATGGAGTTCTGAAGTTTTTTGTACTCAGCCTCGACGCTTTTAATCTCATTATCAGGGTTCTCATCGATCAGGCTGCAGATCACATATGCTTGGCGGCCCTTCGTAATCTCGGCATCGGCATGCTCGTACAGTTGGGCACGACTGTTGGGCGACCATATTTTCGTTTTAATAGGCTTGCGGCCTTTTGGCAGTTCGTTCAAAATGCTGACATCCAGCTCACCATACACTGTCAGCGCCAGGCTTCGCGGAATTGGCGTGGCAGTCATGGCAAGCAAGTGTGGCAGGTATTTTGACTTCCCCAGCAACTCTTGTCGCTGTTTAACGCCAAAGCGGTGCTGCTCGTCAATGGCAACGAAGCCAAGCTTATGGAACTTCAGCGGCCCCTGTATTAACGCGTGGGTTCCCACGACGACATCGACACCGCCAGTCGCGATTTGCTCGTATAACACTTTGCGCGCTTCGCCCTTCACACTTCCGGTAAGCAGCCCGACATTTACGCCAAACGGCAACAATAGTTGCGACAGTGTTTCTGCGTGCTGATTAGCTAGAATCTCCGTCGGAGCCATCAGGGCGGACTGAAATCCGGCATGCGCTGCTTGGCGTGCAGCCAAACCAGCAACCACTGTTTTTCCCGAACCGACATCACCTTGGAGCAGCCGGTTCATAGGTGTTTTACGTTCAAAATCCTGAATGAGCTCCCAGGCGGCGCGGCGCTGAGCACCAGTCAGCTCAAAGGGTAATTGTTTTACAAAATCAGCAACTACTTTTTGGTCGAACGGAATGTGCCAGCCTGTCAGCTTGGCATTCTCCTGCTTGTTGAGTTGGCTCGCGAGTAGTAACTGAAACAACTCTTCAAACGCCAAGCGCTCGCGCGCAGCCGCAACATCTTCACCCGAGTTGGGAAAATGCATCCCAAGCAGTGCGGCTGAGCGCGACTCCAGTTTCTCTGCTTTTACCATTTTTTCAGGTAATGTTTCGGGCAGCATGGTCATAAGCGGGCGAAGTTCGGTCAGAATCTTTCGCACCACCTGGCTTTTTAAGCCCTTGATACTGCGGTATACCGGCAAAAACCGATCCGTACTCACCGGGATATCGCTAGCCTTCTCACTACT
>CAMLKC010000045.1 GCA_946480595.1 uncultured Candidatus Saccharibacteria bacterium | reverse complement strand
CATCTGAACGACTTCCTACAGACCAGCCATACGCTGGCTGGAAAATTGAAAAAACAGTTTCTGACCATCATATCGAGATTCGTATTACCCCCGAGAATGGCCAGAATGCCAACGAGGCCGAACATGTCGCACAGGTGCGCAAGCTAACCCTCAGCGTGCTGGCGCAGCTCGGAATTACCCGCCGCCTGGATGAGATTGCATTGATCGTCGATGAGTTTGCCGCAAATTGCGTCGAGCATGGCGACGGAATTCATGAAGTTGACCTTGACCTTCAACCTGACGTGCTTCGAGTGCAGACGGTCAATGGGATTCGGCGCGATGATGTGCGACTCGTATCTGAAGACCAGCGCGGCGAACTTATTAGTGACCTTGGTAATGACGAAGCTGAAGATGGTCGCGGGATGTTACTTACTGAGGCCTTGGCTGACGCATGGGAGCAGACAGTGCGAGACGACGATACGGTCGTGACATATGCCGATTTTCGTCAGGTAGGTTCTGACGATAACCCCTTCCCTCCCTCGAAAGCAGCCTAAGAGTCGAAAGAGACGTTTTGTTTTTTGCTCCGACGGCTTTTTATAACGATAATAACGCCGGCGATGATAAGCGCGAGTGAGCCAATAATGGCAGCCAGGTTTGCTGGCTCCATGAGCTTGGCAAAGCCGGTGTTTGGCGCGCCTGGTGCGGTAACGGGATCGGATGTTCCCGAGCCGCCTCCGCTAGTGGCACAGGTGGCATTTTCTGAGTAAGCGCCGCTACTGTACGAACCACAGGAATAGGCCGCGGCAGCGACCGAGGGTGCTGGCAGCGATATGCCCGCTACGAATAAAAATACTAAGCCGGCCGCGACGGTTCGCCACTTCTTTTTGATCTCTCGAACACTTTTTAGAACCATACCCCTACCACTTGTATTTATGCGTAATATTGCTTATATTTAAAGTGTAACAAATTCGATAAGAATTGGAAGGACAAATATGGGTAAGGTAGAGGGATTGTTAATACTACTCGCAATCATCTTAATTTTGTTTGGCGCTAAAAAGCTGCCTGAACTAGCACGCGGTGTCGGCGAATCGGTCCGCGAATTGAAAAAGGGACTGAGTGATTCACCTTCACGCGGTTCGAAGAAGGCCGATACAGCAAGCTCGGAAGAAAAATAACCCCCGGTCATAACGTGTGATGAGGGGGCGATCAGGCAAGGCTGCTAAGGCGCCTACGATGATGATCCACCATGTCAGAGAGATTCAATTGCGTCTTCTGGCTATTGTTGGCGTTCTGCTTTTGGGAATGATCGTAGGCTATATCTATTACGAACCCCTGTTCGAATTTATCAAGGCGCCCCTGAATGGTCCGCTGCACTATACTTCCCCGGCGGGAAGCTTCACTTTCATCATAAAAATTTGTATGGTGGTCGGTATTATCGCAGCACTGCCCGTTGCGGTTTATAACGGCATCATGTTTGTCCAACCGGCGCTTACAAAGCGTCTTTCTAAAATAAGAGTCTATCTGACGACGCTCGCCTCGCTGCTATTAGCTGGTGCGGGCGCGGCGTTCGCTTTTCTTATCATCATCCCGCTTGCCCTGCGCTTTTTTTATAAGTTTCAGGTAGATGGACTCGTCGCGCTTATTTCGGCTGACGAGTACTTACGGTTTGTCGTGGGGGTGATTATTACGTTTGTGTTGATTTTCCAACTCCCACTTCTTATCAGTTTAATTGATCATATTACTCCGCTGCCTCCTAAGAAACTTTTCAAGTTAGAGAAATATATTATTGTCGGAAGCGTGTTTATCGGTGTTGTCGTGCCGTTTGCGCTTGACCCGACGGTACAGCTACTGATCGCCAGCCCGATCATTGTTCTTTACAATGCATCCATTGTCATTGTTATGTTGCAGCATGCGTTTCGTAAGAGCAGGGCGAAGAAGCCAGCGGCTCCGGTGGCCACTCCTTTACAGGAAAAGCAGGTGCCGGCCATATCTAAGGCGACGTCTTTGCAATCAGAGCCGTCTCTTAAGAAGCCTTCTTCCGTTGCAGCGCCAACGCAGTCGCGCATCCGGCCTGTGCGCTCAATGGATGGTATACAGCGATCAGCTCCAGGCGCGCAAAAAGCCGCTGTTGCGTCCTCTCCGACGAGACCGCGAGGAGTTATTATTACCGATATTCGTCGCGCGCCGCAATTAGCTCAGCCGGTGCGACCTTCGTCTGCACCCCGCCGTCAGATGGCGGAGTAATATGCGAGTTTCCTATTGCATAAGCAGTATGATATCTGGTTAAATAGTTGATATAAGAAGGACGAAAAAATAAACATGGCAATGAATGAACAACTCGCTCGACTGATGAGCAAAGAAATGGACCGCAAGGACTTTCTTAAGTACGGCGGTGGTGTACTGCTAGCCGTTCTTGGTATCTCCGGTCTCCTCAACACCCTACTTCGCCTTGGCGGTGATCGCGGTGGCAGCAAGGGCGGCTACGGTGGCAGCGCCTACGGTCGCTAAGTCTCAGACGACCCTCATTTTATTTTAATTAGTTTTTTGTTGTATTTTTTGTTGCAGCTTTGTTTTTTGGGTGTACAATCAAAGGTGGGAGCGCGCCCTGTGAAAAATTTAACAGGCTATCTTTTTGGTAGTGTAAGGGAGAGTGTATGTTACAATCACATACTTCAAGCAGCGCAAAAAACGTAATAATCACGGCAGCCGCATCATTTATCGGAATGCTCGCCGCAATGCCGGTGGCATTCTTGGTCGTATCGGCTGCGCAACCAGCAGGTGCAACGCCGGTTCAGCAAGCTCAGCCAACGACGGCGACATATAAACAATACGTGGAAGGCTACACGCAGGGCTATCTGGCTAGCGTGAAGCAAGACAACTCTAGTAACATCGATGTTGCAAACTGTGTACAGCCAAGCGGAGACACCAGCGAAGCAGCGACAGCGCAGGCAGCCAGCACTAGTTCATACCAGCCAATGTCACCGTCTGCATGGTCAAAGCAGGTCAACAATTCCTACAATACTTATACTTCTTCAACTAAAACGACCAATAACATTACGACGACTGTTAACAAAAAACAGACTACGAACATCAACAGCAATAATGCCATCAATTCCAACAATACGGCCGTTTCAGAAGTAACTGTGAAGGATTCGACGGGTACTGTCGTTGCAAGCGGCGTTGCTGCCGGAGGTAACGCGTATACTGGTGCGAACGCAACCAACATCGATTCTAATAACACGACAACAAACAATACGAACATCGATGTAAAGGTGAAAGATTCTTTCAACACCGACTCGCACGATAAAACCACTAACACAAAAATAACCGCCATTAACGATTCTTTTAACCACGTGGACACGACGCTTAACAACTTTACTGTTGTAAACGACAAAAAACACCACCATCCACACCACGTGTAAAGATACGCTGATATAAAATAAGCCCCAATACGGGGCTTATTTTATTGGCAAGTTTTACTGGAGATTATTTGCGAGGAAGTCCCCGTATTTAGCGTCATGGATGGCGCTCTGGATTTGCGGCGTCAGGCTGTATTTGCCATTAGACACCGTCGCATCGCCATTGCCTAAGTCGCCAAGGTATTCCCAGTCGCCGTCAACGGCTGCGAATAATAACACAGGGTGTTTTCCGGGGGTAGTGAGGCTGAGTGTCGTCATCGTCTTGCTGCCGGCTGTGACGGTAACTGAGAGTGCGCGGGTAAAGGTGCTCAGCTTGCTGGTTTTCTTGTAGAGGCTGAGTAGCTCCTCGATAGACGCGTATTCTTTTTCAACATCCACCTTGTCGGTGCAGGCCATCAGGTAGTACGCCGGCGTGCTCTCGGGTGCTTTGGTTAACTGGCATACGCTGCCGTTATTCGTGTATGTTGCTAGATCCGGGCTAGTGGCCTTAGTTTTTTGGAAGCCTTTTCCCTGCAGGTAAGATGTCGTCTGCGCCTCGACTGTTGGCGAATCGGCATGCGCCACCCCGTCCTTGGCGTAAAAGAGTGCGTAATGATCGGTAGCCAGGCTGACCTCGTATTTTTTGCCATCGGCCATGTACATGATTCTTGAAGGCGCAGAGGTGGCTTGTTGCAACTGGTAGCCGCTGGTAAAGATTCTCATCGTCTGTGGTTCGGTGTATTCGCTAATGATCGAAGCTGCGCTCGGTATCGCAGGTGTTTGGACACTCGTATCCGTGTTTGGTGAGGGCGAGGATTGATCTTTAGCGAGGTTGGAGACGTTTTTAAGAAGCAGTGCAACTCCTACTCCAACGGCAAGAACGGCAACGAGGGCGATAGTGGCGATAATGATTCGCTTGGCGATTTTGCGTTTTTGCTGGTCGTTTTCCATTATCGCTGCTCCTTTCTTTTTATTATGGGTGAACTACTAGGGATTTGTATGATTCGGATGAGTATCCCGAAGCAGTCCAGTAGGATTTACATTGGTACTTGCCCCAGTACTCAACAGTTTTATCGACGCCGCTGTAGTTCTCCCAGGAATCCAGGTAGCCGAATGGGTTTGGCCCCCATTGTCCGCCCGTCCAGGCTTTAGTACGATATGTGCCGTTTAGAACAGAGGTGCCTGTTGGGCAGTAGGATACGTAGTTAACGATCTTCTCCACGTTTGACGTAAAGGAAGATGGGCCTGCATAGGTTGGAGCAGCCGGCGTGCTTATAGGACGGACGGCAGTTGCGGTGTTGCTGGTTGCGGATTCGCCGCTCGTGTTTCCTCCGTCGTAACAACGCGCCTGCGCTTGGAAGCTGTACTGGTATCCTTGCAGCGCATTGGTAATTGGCAGTGTTAGCTGCGACGATGACCATGAACCCCAGCCCGACCAAGTGCCGGGCGTTGAAGTGCTGGTGCTACTTGAATGAAGCCGATACTGTGGCGTTCCGACCGAGCAGCTCGTAGGCGCTGCCGTACCGGTAACCGTTGAGCCGGACACCGAGGCGCTGACGACGGGTGCACCAGGAGCTGAAACCGGCGATGATTGTGCTTCGTGTTGAGCTTGAACGGAAATAATAATTCCTCCCGTACCCTCTTGTCTGTACTGCAAGGTGTAGTTGGAACAAGCCGTCCCTGTAGTACAGGTCGATGTGCCGTCGCCAACGTAGGCGTAAACGTCCGACCCCGCACCAGCTGACAAATTACTACAGCCGGTAATGGAGTTGGTTGTTCCGCTAGACGCAGTAGGTGTTAAGAGAATGCTCTGCTCGATTCCAAGCAGGGCGGCAACTTGGCTGCCACTCTGTGTCATTTGGGCGCAGCTGGGGTACTCACCGTTTTTACCATAGTATTTTTCAAGCGCCTCACCTAAAGCCTGGGTGCTGTTGGCGCGAGTAGTGTCCCGGGCGTTTACTTGTACTTTTGCGTAGGTAAAGATGGTAATAGAAGCGAGAACGGCAATGATGACAATCACGATTGCCAGTTCTACGAGTGTAAAGCCGTCTGTTTTTCTTTTCATTGTTATTTTTACTTTACTGGATGCTTATGCTTACGTCAACGCTACAGATTATGGGTTCTGTCTTATTTTGCTAATCGCCCCTGCGATGCTATGAGCGTACAGCTCTCCGCCGGTAGGACCCGGATGAATATCGTCCGGACCTAATAGTTCCGGCCGTGCGTTAATGGCGGCGTCCCAATCGGCAATAAAGACGTCCGGGTGCTTTTTGGCAATTTGGCGGATGTAGTCGTTATTTCCATCTACCCATTCGACTGGCGCGTGCGCCGTGACGAACACGACGTCGCAGTTCTTCCCTACTTCCCGTAAAAGCTGTTGTACCGTATCGTCACCAAGATATCCATTCGTGCCAAGCGAAACGACAAGTATCCGGCGCAGCTGTTTCTTGGCGATAATACGCTCTACTGTTTCCAGGCCGCCATTGCGCATTGACCTCGACACGGCGGCATCAATGTAAATGCCGGGAAATTCTGCTTGCAGCTCTGGCGCGCTGGCGAGCGATACCGAATCGCCCACGAGTACCATGTCGCGCCCCGTGATCTTTTTGGGCTTTTTGACTGGCGACCTTGCTGTTTTTGACGACAATGGTTGCCCGAGATTAACGCTATTCATAGCGGTTTCGATTCGCTGTTGTGCCTGTGTTTTTGAGGGAGCGGCAGTGATGGCCAGGGCTGTCATGACAATGACTCCTACGGTGACAATTGTCAGAGGGTGCGGTACGAATCGTCTTTTGAGAATGAGGTTGTCGCCGGCTTTCACCCACTGCCCAATTCCGCGGCGCATGAATGCTCTGATGCCAAGGCCACGGACCGGCTGCTCGAGGAAGTGGTAACTCAAAGCGGCCGCGGTGATTGAAACGAAGCTAACGATAATAGGCACTGCCCACATCGTTTGAGGCGGGAGCCCGTAATGACAAAGCACAATAAGCGGCCAGTGCCAGAGATAGATGCCATAAGAGCGCACGCCGATCCATTTTATCCATTTTTGCTCAAGGAAGCGTCGTAGTAGCCCCTTGTTATTGACGGCAGCGAGTATGACGATGCCTGTCAGAGCGCTCGCCAATAGCAATCCTCCCCGATACGTTACCGGCGAGAGTTCGGGGAGATAGGCGACGAGTGCGATAATGCCACCAAACGAAAGCAGTCCGAAAGTTTGCAGCAGCCGCCGCCGTTTGAAACGAGCCGAAGGCCATTTGTCTCCGCGTTGCAGTGCTTTTTCGTAGCGAACATTACCTAAAAACGCCAACGCGGCACCGAGCATTAACCCGAATGCGTGCGTGTCGGTGCCGTAGTATACCCTGGTTGGCGCTGCTTCGCTGAATAGTGCGAACATCAGCCCGGCCGAACAGAGTGACAACGCCAGGCTTAGCCAAAGTCCGATTCTATACCGTCGCAGTGCGACGCCGACACCAAGGATGGCGACAAGCGTGAACGGCCACAAAGCATAAAACTGCTCTTCGACGGCAAGCGACCAGAAGTTGGTGAAAAGATGCAGGCTGTTGGTATCAAAATAGTTCGTGCCCGCGAATACCTCTACCCAGTTATTGCTAAAGGTGGCAGCCCCCAAAACCTGACGGCCTAGCCCCACGAGCGCGTCGCCGCCAATGAACAGCGCCACCGAACAAGCAACACCAATGGTGGTAAAAAGTGCGGGCAATAGCCGCCTGGCCCGCCGCGTCCAAAAGCCTTTCAGGTCTATTTTGCCCGTGCGGGCTTTTTCGTTAATAAGCAGCGAGGTAATTAAAAATCCGCTAATAACGAAAAATATATCGACACCAATGAACCCACCGGGTATAAGTGCTGGGAAGAGATGATACAGAACCACGGCAATAACAGCAACGGCGCGAAGGCCGTCAAGCCCCGCGAAATATGGTTTGTTGCCACTGCTTTTCTTATGGTCCCCCATGAGACCAGTATACCTTAGGCCTCGAGGATTTTTTTGGTTTCTATCTTGTAGGATTCAACGCTTGGCTGGTCAAACGTGTTGACGTTTAACAGGTTGCCCAGGTACATCATTTCCATCATTTTAAACTGCAGAAACGCGCCGATGCTTCGTTCGTCGATACGCTCGAGGACAACTTCCATGAACGGCAGCTCCGCCTTTTCGTAGGCGATTTTAACTCCGCTTAAGATGGCGCTCATGATAGCCTGCGCACTTTTTTCAGTAATGGCCGGAATAAGCTCCGGGAAAATGCGCGTGGCCGGTACCTGCACGCCTGCTGTTTGCTCGGCATAGACGAATGTCGTGAATTTGTCGCGTGGACCACCTAGGTACAACTGGCCGACTGAGTGAAGGTCGGTTGATCCCAAGCTGATGGT
>CAMLKC010000044.1 GCA_946480595.1 uncultured Candidatus Saccharibacteria bacterium | reverse complement strand
GTTCGTCAACTGGTATTTGTTGTAGTTAAATTCAAATTCGCCCGAAAAAAAGAATTCCTCGCCGCCTTTTAACTGCGTTTCACGGTAGGGCTGATTAAACCACACCGCCTGCAGTTTACCGCTGTCGTCAGCGAGAGTCGCCGTCGTTATGCGCAGGCCGCGGCGCACAGGACGGGTAGCGATCTTTTCGCACCGCGCCTTGATGGTCAGTTTTCCGGGATGGACATCGCTGATTTTTACGACTTCTGAAAAATCCTCGTGTTTGCGGGGCAAAAAATCTATCAAGTCGCCAACGGTAAAAAGCCCTGCTGCGGCAAATTGCTCAGCAGTCTTTTCGCCCACGCCTTTTATCTTCTCTAGGTTAGTCAGAAGATTCATCTATATTAAGTATATCAGGACTTATTGCCCAGCTGATGCATCCGCTCTGACAGACGAAGTGCACGATTCTGAAAAGAGGATGACTGACTATCGAGAGGGAACGACCTAAAATGCCCTGGTGTCCAAATGTCGCGCAGTATTTCTTGCTTTTCATCAGACGAGCGCCCTACGAGTGCGTTCTCTGGTGGGTATGCCTTTATGCCACCTCGTAGACGTGCCACTTCTGGCTCAATCGACTGCATATGCCGGGCGACGCCATCGGCAAATTTATTTGTCTGTCCTTTTGGAATAACAGCTATTTTTTCAGCAGGAAACAGCCGCCGGAGTGCGGGACGCTCCTGAGCGGCTGACCGACTGAGCCCGACATACGCATAGGTTTGACCGAACGTCGGATCAATCATTTCATCGTCGTCAAAAAGTACGACGTGCTCAAGTCGTCGCGAGTTCAAACCACGCGGAGCTTTGCTTGGTGTTGCGATGCGTCGCTCAAGCTCGATAGAATGACGTTCACTCAAATAAAGTTGCAGTGCAGCCGTCGCAAGACCACAAACTGTACCGCGAAGTTGTAGCTCAGCATCGTAGCGACGATCCTCCTCCATATGAAGCGCTTTTTCAAGCAGAGGCACGCTCGCCGCTACAGCCGTTTCAAGCTTTGCGGACACTAGGAAACTTTCAGAACACCTTCGAGAACGAGTGCCGTGTCTTCCCAGCGGTCAACTTCGATACTATCAATTCCCATAGCTTTAACGGGATAATCGTTGCCACCCTCTTGAAGCTTGTCACCGATGAATAAAATGTCATCTTTGCTGATATCGAGCGCCTCGATGAGTTTCTGCATACCATAGGCCTTGTCGATACCGATACGAGTCACGTCGACGCTGGTCGTGCCGCCAAGTCGGACTTCAAGGTCGGGCAGCTGGTCAGCAACGAGCTTACGGAGCACTTGCTTGGCATCTTCGTTTTCTTTCGCCCATTTGTACTTTTCTTCAGCAGGCGCCAGCTGACCGAGCGCAGAGTACGTGACCTGGCTGCCGCGGTCTTCAATAATGTCACCATATGGCTTGTCTACCCAAAGGCCGGTTTCTTTGGCTGCCGATTCAAGCGTACTGACAATTTTCTTCTTTTGCTCTTCAGTAAGATCTTCAGCATATTGAATTTTCCATTCATCTTCTACTTCGTCGTAGCGGTAGTAACGAGTACCGCAGGTTGGCATAAGGTGCATGCGGGAAAGCTCGCGCGGAGTCGCCTCGAGGCGGTCAATCACTTGTTTTTTAAACTGTTCGTATTTTCCCCCGGAAATGATACAAACGTCGTATTTTTTCAAAAGTTGAACCAACAACTCGCCCATGCGGTCAGATATGGGAGACTTGCTGATAGCAAGCGTATCGTCAAGGTCAAAAGCAATTAGTTTTTTCGTCATACTAAATATGGCTCCTTTGGATTGTTAGTCGAGTCTTTATTATAACATGAGAAAATGGAGCTATCGGACAAGGATGAAGCTGTTCTTGCCTTTTTTGACAAGAGAAAGCTCGTCTAACTGGCGGTCTTCGGTGATTTTCTCGCCGTTTACAGACACTGCTCCGCCGGAAATAAGTCGGCGTGCCTCACCGTTACTGGCAGCATTGCCGCTTTCGACAAGAATCTCAACAACCGAGCGATTCAGTTCAAATGCCGGGATTTCCCCTGCAAGCGCATCTAAGTCATCACCGTTCAGTTCGTGAATGTCTTTTTTACCAAATAACACTTCTGTCACGCGCTCCACTGACTCCTGGCGATCTTTGCCGTGCACAAGTGCCGTCACTTCACGGGCAAGCGTTTTTTGGGCTTCACGGGCGCTTGGATTTGCCTGCTGTTTTGCGGCAAGGTCTTCGATTTGTTCTTTCGTCAATAAAGTGTAAATTTTTGCGTAGTCAATAACGCCTTCGTCATCGACGTTCAGCCAAAACTGGTAAAACTTGTAGACGCTCGTCTTTTTAGGATCGAGCCATATTGCGCCGCCTTCACTCTTGCCAAACTTAACGCCCGTCGCTTTATTAATAACCAGCGGCGTCGAGTAGACATGCGCTTCAGCGCCTTCAATACGGCGGATAAGGTCGACGCCAGCAATACTATTACCCCATTGGTCGGCACCGCAGACTTGCAGTGTGACGCCATGTTCGCGGTGCAGATGCAAGAAGTCGTAACCTTGGATTAACGAGTAGCTGAACTCGGCGTAACTGATACCGCTCCCGTCATCACCTAGGCGCGACTTTACAAAATCACGGCCGAGCATCTGGCTCATCGGTACATTCTTGCCAACGTCCCGCAGAAAATCGAGGTAGTTCATATTTTTGAACCAGTCGTAATTGTCGACAATAGCAAAATCTTGCCCGGCAAAAGCTGTCTTGTACTGATCGGCAATGCCAGCCTTGTTCTTGGCAATTTCATCAAGTGTTTTTAGGTTGCGCTCATCCTTCTTGCCGTCAGGGTCACCGATCATGCCCGTTGCACCACCAACCAGCAAGAAAGCCTTATGGCCATGGTCAATAAAATGGCGAACCATCATGGCGGCAGCAAAGTTACCAATGGTCATACTGTCAGCGCTAGGATCAACGCCCCAATAGAAAGAGATAGGTGCCTGGTCAAGTTGGCTCAAGTCGTCGTAGGTAGTTTGGTTTACAAAACCACGCCACTGAAGTTCTTCGGAAAGTTTCATTCCTATCTCCTTAATCTGTTATTACTCTAGTCAGTATACCAGAAAAAATGAGCTGGTCTGGCAAAAATAAGTGCTATAATGGAGGGTAATAGTGCTTATGGGAATGATAAAACGTGACTAAACCTCAGAAAAAATCACGCAGTGTGAGTTTATATTCTAATCTAACTCACCGAAGGAAGACCAAGAAAGATACTGCCGCTCGTAAAAAAGCGGAATACTTGGCGAGCCTACCAAAACATCCGGTCAAACGCATTCTTTACCGTCTCCACCCGAAACGATTCTGGGGTTACTGGTTTAGCAAAAAAGGTGCGTTCATGGCACTCAAAGTTCTTGGTGTTGCCATTCTTGTCGGCGTGCTCAGCGTGGGCGCCCTGTTTGCCTACTTCCGCAAAGATCTCGATGCAATCCGCCCAGGCGAACTTGCAAAGCGCGTTCAGACCACTGTTACTAAGTACCTAGACCGCAATGGCAATCTGTTATGGGAAGATAAGGGCGACAGTAACTATAAGCTGGTCGTTAAGGGCGACGACATTAGCGACTACATGAAAAAAGCTACAGTAGCCATTGAAGACCGTGATTTTTATCACCATGGCGGCATTAGTATTAGCGGCATTATGCGAGCTGTCCTAAATAACGCATCAGGCGGTAGCACCCAGGGAGGATCCACCCTGACACAGCAACTCGTCAAACAGGTGTTCTTTGCCGACGAGGCGGCCGACCGTGGTTTTGGCGGTGTCCCGCGCAAAGTAAAAGAGGCGATCCTTGCTATCGAAGTTGAACGTATGTACGGCAAGGAAGATATCCTCAATCTTTATCTCAACGAATCGCCCTATGGCGGACGCCGTAACGGGGTTGAGTCTGCTGCACAGACGTACTTTGGCAAACACGCTAAAAACCTGAGCCTTGCCGAGTCGGCGCTTCTTGCCGCCATTCCGAATAACCCAAGTGTCTACGACCCTTACAATATCTACGGACACGAAGCACTGATCAAGCGTCAGCACAAAGTGTTAGGCGAAATGGTCGCGCAAAAATACATTACACAGAGCCAAGCTGATGCAGCAATAAAGTATCCGATTCTTGATAATATTAAGCCGGCTTCGGATCAGTACAAGGACATAAAAGCACCGCACTTTGTTCAGCTTGTCCGTGCTCAGCTTGAACAGGAACTTGGCAAGGTGACCGTTGGGCGTGGTGGACTTATCGTTAAAACCACTCTCGACATTCGCATTCAAAATAAGCTAGAGAGCTCCATGAAAGACCTGTTCGCGTCTTACTGGCCTTCGTATGCAGGCTTTGAAGACGGTGCTGCAGAGGTTGAAGATACCAAAACGGGTCAAATCATTGCTATGATGGGCAGCCGTGACTTCAATTACCCTGGTTTCGGTCAGGACAACGCCGCACTATCTTACATTCAACCAGGCTCTACGATTAAACCTCTTGTCTATTCCCAACTCTTCTCCAATCAGGGAGCCGGCAAGGCAAACTATGGAAGCGGCTCGATCCTTTCCGATGACAGCTCGATGGATGCTATCTATGGTGCACCCCTGCACAATGCTGACAATCGCTTCTTGGGTGGCATAAACATCCGAAAATCACTTGCGCTCTCCCGCAATATTCCGGCCGTAAAAGCAATGTACATTGCCGGCATCAACCCGACACTCCAAACTATCCGCGCTCTCGGTGATAAGAATTACTGTACACAAGGTGCCGACGCCCAAGCTGGCCTTGCCTCTGCCATTGGTGGGTGTGGTACTCGTATGATCGATCATGTAAACGCCTTCGCTTCACTGGGCCGTATGGGCGTATACAAACCATACAGCACCGTACTAGAGGTCACGAACAGCCAAGGTGAAGTGTTGAAGAAATACACCGACACAGAACACAAGCAAGTTGTCGACCCACAAGTAGCCTACATCCTTTCCGATATCCTTGCCGACGACAACGCCCGTGCAGGACTCTACGGTTACCACTTCCCAGGTCTCTGGATTGACGGCGTAAAGATGGCTGTTAAAACGGGTACGTCCGACAAAGAAGGACAGCCTAAAGATATCTGGAACCTTGCTTATACACCGGCTCTTACGATGGGTGTCTGGCTAGGAAACCCAGACACAAGCGTATTGACGAATGGTAACTCTTCCATACCAGCTAGGATTTTGGGACCGGTTATGGAATACGCCCACAAGGATATTTATGCGAAAGAAAATAAATGGAGTTCGGCAAATGGCGGCACTTGGTATAAAGAGCCCGCAGGCATCCAACATATAGGCAGCGAGCTTTATCCTTCTTGGTACAACAAGAGCCAGGGCAAAACCAACGATCGGCTGACATTTGATAAGGCATCAAAGAAAAAAGCAACCAGCTGTACACCTGAGGCTGCCAAGATAGAAATAAACGTTCAGAAGTTCAAAGACCCTATTACAAAGAGAAATACGTACATCGCGCCTGACGGCTACGACGCCACCAAAGACGATGATGTCCATAAGTGCGGCGACGCTAAGCCAAATGTCGGTACTATCAGCACTGACAAAAAGTCTGGAAATACCTACAAGATTAACGTCAGTGTTGTCGCTGGTAACCACCCGTTACAGCAGCTTGAAATAAAGGTTGGCGGCACTATCGTTGCAACGCTCCCTGTTAGCTCAAGTGGCACCTACTCAACAAGTTACACCTTCACGAGTTCAAGTGCTCAGACCATCACGGCTACATTAACAGACTCTGTGTTCTATCAGGCAACCGGCAGTAAGTCATTTGTACCGGACGCGCCTAGCGGACCAGGCGACGACAACGGCTGAAGGCGATTCCTGCATTGATAATACAAAAATACCGCCTTGTGATAGGCGGTATTTTTGTATTATATGAACAAGTTATTGCTTATCAACCAGGTCAATCAAAGCAGCTTCGCGGTCTTTTTGTGTGCGGGGTTTTGCCGAAGGCTTGTTCGTTCTTTGTGATTGTTGGCGAGGGCCACGTTTAGGTGTTGATGAAGCAGGAGCACTATCACTAGCGGCTTTTTGCCGTGGAGCCTGCTGGACAGGCTTTGGCACAGGACGCTCTCCCTCTTGTCGCTGAGGTTGAGCTTGCGATTGCTGAATTGGCTTTTTACCCGCTGGCTTGTTGCGAGTAGCGCTTTGGTCGCGCTGCTGTTCAATCAGCCGCGCAAACATCATTTTGCCTGCGGCGGTCTGTAAGCTACGAATAAATTCAACTTCCATAATTTTACCAAGATATTTATTGGCGTGCTCAACAACTACCATCGTGCCATCACCCAAATAGCCGACTGCCTGATGCGAATCCTGTCCCTTTTGAACCAGCTCAAGACGTAGCCGTTCACCCGGCAGGTAGGCCATCCTAAGGCTCTGAGCGAGTTCGTTAACGTTTACGACTCGGATACCTTCGACAACCGCCACCTTATTTAGGTTATAGTCGATCGTACAAACTGCAGCGCCGCTCTTCTTCGCGAGCTTCAATAGCCGCTCATCGACGCCTTCTTCCGCCTTACTGCCATCCTGGAGGATCTCAACGTCAACCTGGGGCATATTCTGCAGTTCGGTCACGACATCAAGACCATGTCGAGCGCGTGCTCTTTTTTCGTGATCGGCATTATCTGCCAAAAATTGCAGTTCACCAATAACACTTCGAGGGATAATAAGCGTACCACCGACAAAGCCAGATTTTGCAACGGCAATGATCCTGCCATCAATCAACACCGAGGTATCGACTAAAATTGAGCTGCCGGACTGCTTTTTGGTAACCTGACGAGGCTGCTTAACAACAAGATAGGTTGTTTCAGCAAGAATAGCCAGTGCGGCTGTCACTAGTAGTATTTCTGTTGTATTCATGATTTGTTCTTTCTCTTGCAGTTACTGCAAGTAGTCTATGAGCGCCTGGCGTAAATCGCCGACACCCTTGATAAATGAGTTCTTTGCCGCAGTCTTCGGCGCGATAGCCTCAGTAAACCCAAGCTTTTTTGCTTCGGCTACTCGGCGGTCGCCACTGTGAACACTACGAATTTCACCACCCAGCCCAACTTCGCCAAATACCACCAATTTGTCGTCAAGGCGCTTTCCTGCTGCCGCGCTGGCAATAGCCATACAAATAGCAAGATCGGCCGCCGGGTCGTTGAGTCTTAGACGACCGACAACGTTAATATAAATGTCTTTATCTGATAAATTCAGTTTTGTTCGCCGCTCTAAAACGGCAATAAGCAAGTTAAGACGGTTGAGGTCGAACCCAGAGGCTGTACGCTTAGGATACCCGAAACTGGTCGGATTGACAAGCGCCTGGATCTCAACGAGTAGCGGGCGCGTTCCCTCCAGCGTCGCCATCACTACCGAGCCATCTGCATTTTGACGTTCAGCGAGCAGTGCTGCTGACGGATTTTCGACGATCCGTAGACCTTGTTCGTACATTTCAAAGATCGCCGCCTCGCTTGTAGAACCATAGCGGTTTTTCACGGCTCGTACCACCTTGAAGCCGCCGTAACGGTCGCCTTCAAACTGAAGAACAACATCGACCAGGTGCTCTAGTACCTTCGGACCAGCGATGCTTCCTTCTTTAGTGACATGACCCACAAGCACCACCGCAGCACCCGCTTCTTTTGCAGCGCGGATAACAACATTACTGCTATTGGTAATTTGGCTGACCGTCCCCGGTGCCGAGGTAATTTCATCGAGGCTCAATGTTTGGATAGAGTC
>CAMLKC010000043.1 GCA_946480595.1 uncultured Candidatus Saccharibacteria bacterium | reverse complement strand
TCCTGATGAATGGAAAGTTATAAGTGGACCGGCTTGGTAACTTAATAGAGGATTGGGTGAGTGGTTTAAACCGCCTCCCTGCTAAGGAGGTAGGCGTAGAAATGCGTCTCGTGGATTCGAATTCCACATCCTCTGCCAATCGTGAAAGGAACTATCATGGCCGCTCCGGCTCATTATCTAGCAGATGACGCTCGACGTAAAGCTGTTGAAGAATCTAAGAAAATGTTCGATAAATTGGAAGCCAGAATTAAAGTTCTTGAAGAAGAAATAATTGAACTGAAAAATAAAGCTTGACATTTAACAGGTGTTAAGTTACTAACGGAATATCAGTTAAGGAAGTTGGCCTAGAAGCAGCCATCTTTTAAAGAGTTTCGAGCTTACAAGTCCGTCGCGATCCTTAGTAGACGGTGTAGAGTAGCAGGGGAAGGAATTAGTACAGTTTACATAGTATGTTTGGCGGGCGAAGCCGTCGAATTAAACCACCGAAGGTAAGGGATAGAATAGGTGGCAATGCTGTGTAAGACCCTTAGAGAATTTGGCGTCGCAGCACACTTTTCTGATTGTTAATGAAATAGAACGAAGTATATTGCTGGCTTATAGCTCAGTTGGTAGAGCGGACGCCTGTTAAGCGTTAGGTCGTTGGTTCGAGCCCAACTTGGCCAGCAATATACTTCTAAAGTTTTAAAGAAGAAAATAGGAAATGGTTGAAGTTAAAATTTTTGTAGCTATGGATTATTCGGATTACGATGATTACAATAGCAGAACCGTATTAGCCAATTCCATCTCCGACTGGGAAGAGATTACTGAGGCAGAGTTTGAATTCCTGCAACGGAATCTTCACCACTTATATAATACCCATTCCATGGGGCGTTTAGTACTGATCCGCAAAGACGAAGCTACTGTAACGGAACGAATTTCTTCTATCAAGGCTGCGCTTCAAAAAATTAAAGACGAAGAAGATCGGAAAAAGCAAGAGGCTGAGGTTAAGAAGGCTAAGAGACTTGAAGCTAAGCTCGCGGCTAAAAAGGATAAAGATTTGGAGACGCTTCAAAAATTGAAAGAAAAATATCCCGACGATATTTAAATAATAAGGGAGTGCGGCAGAGTTGGAGAGCTTGCAACGGACTGTAAATCCGTTCCCTATGGGTGAGTTGGTTCGAATCCATCCACTCCCACCATTTATTTAGATCAGTGGTAGTTCAATGGTAGAACGCGATTTTTTGGTGATCGATGTTGTGGGTTCGACTCCTACCCGCTGATCTAAGTAAATGTATCCCCGTGTGTAGCTCAACTGGTTAGAGCGCAGGTTTGTGGCATCTGATACCCTTGTTCGAGCCAAGGCATACGGTCCAGTAATTTTGAGGATGTTATGGAAGAAGAAATTTCTATCCAAGAATATAATGAATTGATGAGAGACATTTGGGACGCGGAAATCTCCGTGGAAAAAGATGACTTGGTCCAATATTTATATGAAACTAAAACGCTTCCTTCGCCACGGTCCAGTACTAAATAAGAAGAAAAATGCCTAAAGAAATTATTAAAGTTGATAAACCGTGGGTAATGAATGAGACTGGAAGAAAAGCTACTGCTATTTTCTATTCCGATGGATCGAGGAAAGTCACAAGTTACGCCAGATACCTGTACGAACAGCACTACGGACCTATTCCAGACGACATGGAAGTAGATCACATTGATGAAGATTGTACAAACGATGATATTAGTAATTTACAGTTACTAACTCCATTAGAAAATGTGTTAAAGAATAGAGCTTTAAGTCCTGCGGAAACTATGATCTTCGATTGTGGTATTTGTGGGAGAGAATTTGAGTGTTTTTCTCGTATTTATAGGCACAATCAGGTTGATCAAAATAAAGCTGGCCCATTCTGTTCCAAATCATGCGCTGGGAAATATTCCAAGGCTAAACAAATAGAACAAGGCTCTGACTTCTTTGTTGTCTCTGATCCTATTACCAAAGAAATGTCAGATAAGTATGACACGGGTGAGTACTCTTTCAGAAAATTAGCAGAAGAATACGGTCTTCATCATAGTACAGTGATGTACAGAATTAAACAATATAAGCTCTCTTCGCCAAGCGGTAAGGCATCAGGTTCGATCCTAGCAGAGAGTACGGCCCGCTAGCCCAACGGTTAGAGGCAACGCGTTTAGGGCGCGTCCAGTCTCAGTTCGAATCTGAGGCGGGCTACCAGTTTGCATTATCGATAAGGCTTCAGAGGTACAATCGACAACGGGGTGAGAAGCCCCGACCAAATCTTAAAAGGAGAATGTAATGATTGGTGCAAGAGTCAAAATCACTGAGCCAAGAGGCTTCTCGCCTTGCCCATACTGGGACCTTTGGTCCAAGAAACTGACTCGGATCGGCACGATTGAAGAGATCAATATCGGTGGCCACATTAAATTGAAGACAGGCGAGACGGAGTGGATGAGTTGGACCCTCGCGCCGGGAACAGTAGTGGAATTCTTATGATTGAAGAACAATTCTCACTACCACTAGAAACGCCTCTTGATCCAGATGGCGTTGATCCTAATCGTAAGAACATCCTAAAAGCTGTTATCAATAATAACCATTTAGGTTCACATTCTTCTTGGCAAATTTTTAGATCATGGAAGAAGGATAAAACGGCACAGTTTTGGCTCGGTATCCGTACCCACTATTACGAAACGGATTATGATTACATTGAGCCTGTCTCTAGAGAAGAAGCGGTTTGGCTCATCAGTACTCAAGATGTTAGAGAGTTTTTGTATTGCTTGACGAAGTCGTAATCATCTCATCTGGCATGGCCTATCCCGGTTCTCACCTCAGCAATCTCTATCCTCACAAATTTATATTCGATGGTATCAGATGTAGATCAATCGAGTCACTCCTTCAAAGCCTTAAAATAGAAGATCGCGAACTTCAATTGAAGTGCTGCGATCTACCGCCGTTTGAAGCTAAAATATTTGGTAAGAACTTTCACTGGCAAGCGAAACAATTACTCTACTGGAACGGCATCAGCTACAAGCGTGACAGCGACGAGTATCAAATACTACTTCGATCCGCTTTCCTCGCCCTCGGCACTAATCCAAGATTCACTAAAGCTTTAATCGCTACTGGTGACAAGATGTTGATCCATCCCATCGGTGGAAAGAATAAGACTCAAACCATTTTGACCGCCAACGAATTCTGTAACATACTTGAAGAAATTAGAGAGTATCTCAAGCGCTTGGACGACGTTTAGTTCTTACAGACTATAATAACGTAAACCGCCACAAAGAGAATAAGGTGTAAGTCTTTAACAGAGGTTCGCTCTTCGTTTAAATTTTATTTTCTGTATTTATTAAAATAATGCTTGACATTTTAAATTTATTATGGTATAGTCGCGACATAATAAAAAGAATGTAAGAAAAACAATGGCGATTAACGATAAAAATTTACAAGTGGTGACAGCTGTTGGACAAGAATCTGTTCAATGTCACCCCGAATACCAATATTGGGGCTATTCGTGGGAAGTGATTCGCGACACCATTATTGGCGAAATCGCTGTAAAGTCCAAGGGCCAACAGTACCTTCCACAAATGGAAGCTCAGTCAGATAAAGAATATTCTGCTTTCCTCAGCCGTTCATACTTCTACAATATGACCCAGCGCACCGTTGCTGGTCTCTGTGGCACGATCTTTCGCCGCGAACCCAAAGTAAAAAATCTCCCCACACAATTTGTTAAGACTCTTAAAACTATTGCAAAAGACGGCACTAGTTTAAATACCTTTATTCGCGACACGGCCAACGAAGTTCTCTCCGTGGGCCGTATCGGCGCGTTGCTTGATCTTGATAAGAACGGTAAAGGCACCCCATTCTTAGTTAATTATATAGCTGAAAATATTCTTGACTGGTCCGTGGTGGAAATCGATGGTCGTTACGTTCTTAAAGAAGTCCTCCTTAGAGAGATCGAAGAAGATCGTGACAGTTTTCCGGTTCAACTCAGAACCTCATCTCTCCGTTACAAAGCATTATATCGCAAGCTTCGCCTAGATGATGACGGCATTTACCGCCAGTATGTTTATCGCACCAAGTTCTTTAACATGTCCTTAGTGACTGACGAAGAGCCTGAAGTAATTGAGCCCAAGCGTCTCGGCGTCCCCTTTAATTTTATTCCGTTCGTATTTTTCGGCCCTTACTCAAATAATCCACAAGTTGAAAAGCCACCGATCATCGACATTGCTTTGATGAATCTTTCGCACTATCAAAGCGTAGCTCAATTAGAGCATGGTCGTTTTCATACCGCCTTACCAATTTATCA
Source organism: uncultured Candidatus Saccharibacteria bacterium (assembly GCA_946480595.1). The sequence goes on along the minus strand of CAMLKC010000043.1, from coordinate 3,746 downwards.
CGTCCAAGTGAAGAACCAAAATGATAAGGGTGGCGATTATGTCGTCGGCCCTAATGTCGTTTGGGAATATGAAGGTGATAAAGCTCCGGGGATCGCTGAATACAACGGCCAAGGTCTAATCTTCCTTGAGCGTGCCTTGGAAGAAAAAGAAGCCAACGTTTCCGCCATGGGTGGCAGAATGCTTGGTACAAAATCCACTGCTGTAGCAGAATCGGATAACTTGGTAAAGGTTAAAGAGAAGAACGAAATGTCTCTTCTACTTAACGTTACCAATAGCCTGAACGAAGGCTTCACCAAACTACTAACTTGGTGGCTCTATTGGCAGAATGAAAACCTCGACACAATTGATGTCAAGGTAGAAGTAAATCGTGACTTCCTGTTTGCACAGATCGATGCTCGCGAATTTAGAGCCTTCACTATGATGTATCAAGAGAACATCATCCCAATCGAAATTCTTTTTGATATTCTTCAAAAGACCGATGTTATGCCTGACGGTATCAGCATTGAAGAATTTAAAGCTATGCTCGAAAATCCTGATCAGTTCCCGAACAATCCAGACTTCCAAGCTCGCCGTGAGGGTTATCCTGACGCGAAGACTAAGGTTGAGGTTGAAGAAGGCGCTAAGGATCGCACCGCAGCACAAGATCAACTTAAAATGACACAGAGCTTTACGGCTCAACAGAATAAGCTCAATAAAAATGTCCAGAAAACCAAACAGCTTTGATAACGATTTCGAGGACGTTGAAAACGTCTCAGACCTTCTCAGGGAATTCGAATTAGATTTACCTGACGAAGACGATGCGTTTTTCGATATTGAATTAGAATCTTTAGAAGAATATTTAGGTAAAGTTAAGAAAAAAGTCAAATAAAAATGGATCAAATTAAAATTACTTGACTTTTTTAAAATTTTAATGTATAAAGTTAAACATAATGATAGGAAATTAACTTTGAAACAGTCTGGCATTGCTGCTGTTGAAACAAACCCTGAGAATGATGAATCCTATATCGTGGTACGAGTTGGACCATTTAAAGATCGAAGGGCGGCTCAACGCAAACTTACTGAATTAGTAAATAACCCTGATCATGCATAACTAAAAATCTTGTTCCTAGGTGGAACAAGTAGGACACTACAGCGTAGGCCCTTTATTTTAAATACTTAATACATCGGAGATGTACACATGGCAGAAATTCTATTCGACGCAATTGAGCAAATTCCAGAGGAACTACACTCAGAAGCAAAAAAGCGAGACGACGGTAAATTTGTAATTAATCTGGTCCCTAAGGCTCGTGTTGACGAGTTTAGAGAAAAGAACATTTCACTTGCTAAGGACAACGAAACCTTCAGCGCCCGCATCGCTAAGTTCTCCAAATATGTTGGAGAAGATGAAGACAAGTTTATCAACGAACTAAGTGATCTTCGCAAGACGAAGCAGCTAGTAGAAGACGGTAAGCTCTCTGAGTCAGGTAAGATCGAAGAAACTCTGTCTGAACGTACAAAGAAGATGAGAGAAACCCATGAAGAAGAACTTCGCCGCTTGGCGCACGAAGCTTCTGAATGGAAAAAGAATTTCGGTGAAGTTACTGAGCAGCTTAAGGGTGTTCAGGTCGATAACTACATCAGAACCGCGATCCACGATCCTAAGTCTGGCGCACGTCCTGAAGCTGAATCTCACATTCTCTTAGAAGCTAAGAAAGTGTTTAAAATAGACGGCGATAAGATCATTCCGAAGAATGGTGATTCCACAATTTATGGCGCAGACGGTGCAAGCCCGATGTCTCCGGTAGAGTGGATGAAAACCCTTCAGAAGCAAATGCCTTATCTGTTTAAAGAATCCAACGGTGGCGGTGCTAACGGCGGTCAATTGTCTGGTTACGGGAATATGACTAAGGACGATTTGATGAAGCTTTCTCCTCAACAGAGGCTTGAGCTTGCAAACAAAGCGGCTTTTAAAAAGTAAAGTAATTTACGGCATACCTCTTAGCTAGGTAAATGAAAACAAAACTCCTCGGTATGGCTGTGTCGGGGAAAATCTTTAGGGAAGTTCCCCAAGTTTAATCACTACAGCCCAAAACTAACAACAAAATGAATGCCTAGCAAGGAGATTTTCCAATGGCAATGACACTTTTAGAAGCAAATAAAATTAATGACGGCGACATCAAGCGTTCTGCTATCGTAGAAATGTTTGCAATGAACGCTGACCTCCTACGCGTGCTTCCTTTCGAAGCTATTCCGGGTGGTAGCTACACATACACTGAAGAACATAAGCTTCCGGGTATTGGTTTCCGTGGTGTAAACGACGGTTACTCAGAATCAGTTGGCGTTCTAAACCCACGCACTGAAGCTCTCCGCATCGCTGGTGGCGACCTCGACGTTGATAAGTTCCTTATCGCGACTCGTGGCCCTGAAGTTCGTGCCGAGCATGAAGCAATGAAGGTTAAGGCTCTTTCACTTTCGATCATGAACAAGATGATCAACGGTGACTCCGAAATCAACACTGAACTTGAATTTGATGGTCTTCGTAAGCGTATCACTGGCGATCAGCTAGTTGCTGCTAACCTAACCGCTCCTTCGGCCAACTCAGCGCTTTCACTTGAAGCTATTGACGAAGCTATTGACCGCGTCGATGCACCTACTCACCTTCTAATGTCTAAGTCAATGCGCAATAAGCTTTCAACAGCTGTTCGTGCTGGCATCGGTGGCGACATCGTATTCGACATTGATGAGTTTGGTCAGCGCGTTGCTTACTACAACGGCCTCCCAATCCTTATCGCTGATTACGACGAGACTGGTACTCGTATGATTGGCTTTAACGAAGCCGGTCCCGGTGGTGGTTCAACTGCTAGCTCAATCTACGTACTTTCAATTGGTCCGGGTAAGATCAAGGGCATCCAGAACGGCTTCATTGACGTTCGTGACCTTGGCGAACTTGACACGAAGCCAGTTTATCGTACCCGCGTTGAATGGTATGTTGGTATGGTTGTCGAACACGGTCGCGCCGCTTCACGTGTTTGGGGTATCACAAACGCTAACGTAACCCTCTAATATCAACTAGAGACTAAAATGTCAATAGGGATTTCGGTCCCTATTGACTTAAAACCAAAGAAAACCATTTAGGAGAATTAAAATGGCTAACATGAATTCTAAAGTTAAGTTCACAGTTGATAAGGATGCTTCCGTAACTCTTCGTGCTTCTTCCGCTGCACAGATTACCGCAACAACTGCTGAAACCGGTATTTCACTAAATCCGGGTACTGCGTACTGGAACTTGGGTAACATCCCGCTTCAGACCGTAGCTGTAAACTTCCTTGTTAAGACAATCGACCGCACCACGGGCGACGAAGCTTACACCCTTACTGTTGAAGTTGCTACAACTGTCGGCGGTTCGTACACTGTAGTTGGAACGCTTGCCGCTCTTACCACAGCTGGTGTTTACACCCTTCTTCTGGACCTTGATCGTGTCCTTAAGCAAGTTCCCGGCGCTGCATTTATTCGCGTAAATGCCACACTCGCTGGAACCACTCCGATCCTCGACTACGACGCTTATCTAGCTCCTGTCGTCGGCGCTTAATAATTTTCTGATGTCATCTCTCTGAATAATTCGGAGAGATGACGTAGAAAATAGAAACCCCGATAAAAGAGATTTTAAATGTCTGAATTAGTCAAAGTATATTCCCCCAATGGCGAAGTGTTCGAGAACTCACCGTTCAATGCGCGTGACCTCGTTACCCATGCCGGATGGAGCTAT
>CAMLKC010000042.1 GCA_946480595.1 uncultured Candidatus Saccharibacteria bacterium | reverse complement strand
TCTACGCGGCTAGCCGCCACCGTAAAGTATCTATATCTTTGTTGTTCACTCACCCTAGTAGGTGTTTTTATGGTTGTACGACGACCCATTTTATATTATAAATGGTACGTCAGTTCCGATTCGAGGGGGATTTTGTGGCACAGCGCGAAATTGTCGTGCATGCAATGAAGGTGACGAAGCGCACGGGACGGGTCAAGTACCTGAGCGTGTCGTTCACGGAGCGGTCGATCCCGCTGGCAGATGAGTTCCGCCAGAAGCTCCAGTCCAGGCTTGCGCGCATGGTGCGCCAGCATGGCCGGTTCGAGATCAAGGTGCGCTACCGTGAAGACTGGCTGGTGATCTTCGCCAACTCGTTTCCCGAGCGAGAGCTCGACGCGATGCTGAACGAGGTCGCCACTGAGCTGAGTGCCAAGATGTTCATCGAGCCGGGCATTCCCCTGGCAGAGATGACCCTGAGCCCCGGCAGCTTCAACTTCACCATCGATCTCAAGCGCCGCCGTCCGAACAACTGATCGTTCACCCCGCGCTGCGTCATGTTTGCAGCGCGGGGTGGACCCGATTTTCTCGTGAACTCTCCAGATATTGCAATTTTATCAAAATTATATTATAATTTATCGTTAGCCGACGCGTCCGCATGCCATGCGTACAGCGAAAGCGTTCCGTCACATCGTCACTCTCACGGAAGGTGAGGCCAAAGCCATGCGTCAATGGCTGAAAGACCACAAGATCGCCGTCGGAGTTTCTGCTCTGGCCGCGGTCGTAGTATCCGGACTGGTCTGGTTCTTCGTCGGCTACAAGTATGACGTCTGGAACCAGTTCGTCCGTTCCATCACGCGCGAGTTCTTCGTGCGCCAGATGTTCCCGAGCTGGAACCCGCTCCACTGGACGCCGTTCACGTACCTGGTACTGATCTTCGTCTTCGCCGGAGCGGCCGTGGCCGGTCGCTACACCTACAACAAGGTGGAGAAGTACGGCCACACCGAGTACAAGCAGGTCAAGCGCACTTCGAAGGCCGCCAAGGCGGTCGTCGCGGTGAGCGCGATCCTCAGCCTGTTCTCCGGTGTCTACGCGGTCACTGGCTGGTGGAACAACGACAAGGACGAGGCCCGCAGCTACGCGGAAGCCACGACCTTCGTCGTCGAGAACCCGGACAAGCTGCCGGCATCGCTCAACCCGCTCGTCAAGGGCGGCAACCGCGAAGCCGACGGCAGCAAGTGCCTGTTCACCACCGTCCACGACGTCCCGAGCTGCATCCAGCAGGGTGCGCTCCCCAACACGTGGGACGCCCGCAAGGCATCCCTCACGGGGGCGGCCATCGTCATGAACCGCACCAGCGGTGCCGTGCCGAACTCGGACATCATGGACGAAACCCTGACCTACCTCTACGGCGCCGACAACGACGCCGTGTGGTCGGCCATCCGCAACGGCATCAACAAGCAGCCCATCAACGGCATCGTCACCTGGGACGGGAGCAACTCGCCCCAGTCGTGCCAGTTCACCGGCAACTACTCCCTCAACTACGCCTTCGGCGGACAATGGGGGCAGAACTTGACCGACACGCTGGCCAAGGACTACCCGGGGCTGCTGTACGACTCCAACGACATGTGGGGCTACTGCAACGGCACGGGCGAGATCACCTCGCGCGAGCCCGTCATCGTGATCCCGGTCACGCAGCAGGAGTCCTACGGTCGTCGCACCACATTGCGGTCGGCTGGTGTACTGGTCATCAAGGGATCGCCCTCCGGCGAGCCCCAGATCACACACCAGACGTCCGTGAAGGCCGGCGAGTACCCCGGTCCGGTGTACCCGCTGACCCTCGTGGCCAAGCAGCGCGAGCTGCTGGAGTGGGCCGCCGGTCGAGCCAACAAGAACCGGCTCCACTTCGGCTACGACCCGGCCGACGGCACCACCCAGGAGGGCAACTCCAGCGAGTACCTCCTGCGAAGCCCCGACGGGCGCCTGTTCTGGGTCACACCGCTGACCCCGAGCTCCTCGGACTCGCAGCTCCTCGTCTCCTACAGCATCACGCCGGCAGACGAGAGCAACCAGGGGTCCCTGAACGAGCAGCGCGTCTACGTCCTCCCGGACAACGACGCCCGCATCGTCAACCTGGACGACATGGAGGCACGCGTCTCCGAGGCCATCCGAACCAGCAACCCCGGGTTCTTCACCGGCGACAAGCCGGGCAAGATCACGGAGTTCCTGCCGGTGTCCGCCACCATGTGGCAGGCCTACGCCGAACTGAACGGCCGCGTGGTCTACCGCGTCGAGGTTCCCTCTGACGCCAAGATCCGCCCGACCGTGCAGGCCCTCGACAGCACCGTCGAGACCCCCACCGGGGACAAGGTCTGCACCAAGGACAAGGCCCAGCTCAGCAAGAGCGAACTCGCGACCTGCATCGGGCAGTTCGCGAAGGAGCTCGCTGGCCGCAACTGACCGAGTAGGCGCCCATCCGGACGCCGAGTGAACGAGTGACGTCGGGCGGGGCATGAGCACAACCAGTGCTCGCCCCGCCCTTCATCACCCCCCCTACCACCCTGACGGGTGTTTTTAATTTGTTTTATTTTTACCATCAAAAAAGACCGCTATAAATACGGTCTTTTTTGATTGCGGCGTAGCAACTAGCTGCGGGCAAAGTGCGCGAATGCGCGGTTGGCTTCAGCCATCTTGTGGGTGTCTTCCTTCTTCTTGAAGGCAGCACCGGCTTCGTTATGAGCATCTACGATCTCGAGCGCGAGGCGCTGAGCGTATGGCATGCCGTTACGGGCACGGGCAGATTGTACCAACCAGCTAAATGCGTAGTGCAGCTGGCGGTGTCCCTGTACAGGAAAAGGAATCTGGTAGTTCGCACCACCGACACGACGAGACTTAACCTCGAAGTTTGGTGAAACGTTCTTGAGTGCGCGTTCAAATACGGCAAGGGGTTCTTCGCTGTCGAGCTTTTTGGCAGCCTGTTCAAGGGCGCTGTAAACAGCTTTTTCAGCGATAGACTTTTTACCGTCAAGAATCGACTTGTTGATAAGGCGCTGAACGAGTACGCTCTGGTACTTGCGGTCAGGCTTAAGTTCGCGTTGTAGTTTTTTGGTTACTTTACGAGGCATTACTTGTCATCCTTTTTGGCACCGTACTTAGAACGGCCCTGCTTACGCTTTGCAACACCCTGAAGGTCGAGGGCGCCACGAACGATGTGGTAACGGACACCTGGAAGGTCTGGGACACGGCCACCACGAACGAGCACAACGGCGTGTTCCTGGAGGTTGTGACCTTCACCACCAATGTATGCCCAAACTTCTTGCTGGTTAGTAAGACGCACACGTGCGACCTTACGAAGAGCCGAGTTAGGCTTTTTAGGAGTCTTTGTCGTTACCTTGATACAAACACCACGCTTAAGTGGGGCATCTTGGTCGTAGTAACGCGTTTTAAGCGCGTTGTGGATGCGGCCGAGCGCAGGAGATTTTGACTTTTTGATCGCAATCTTGCGTGGCTTTCGCACCAATTGGTTGATTGTTGGCATGAAAACTCCTGTTATTCATTAAATAAGAGCTAAGTAGCCCTTTGGTTTGTACGAGTTGGATTCAGCATCTCCGCCCCGTGTCATACTTTCTGGCATTCCCTTGGCGTGTACACATACTATTCACCAAAAGATCCAAAAAGAGGAAACTCACCTGTCATTATAACAGGTGAGTCAGTAGAATTCAAGTTGTGCTCCCGGAGGAGCGATCCTGAGCGAATTTCTCCGCGGGGCCGCTCCATCCGGTCTGCACGAGATCAGGCCGCAGCTGCGGCGACGGGTGTCTTGTTGTGGTCGATGGAGATCACTTCGCCTTCCAGCCGGTTCGCCGTGAGGAGGTTGAGCGCCACGATCAGTTCGCGGTACTCTTCCCACTGCTCCTGAGGAACCGTGCGAGCCACGAAGCCGCGAAGCGCACGAACCGCCTGCTCCCACTGACCGCTGGCCAGAGTGATGAAGACGAGGTTCGAGCGCTCGGCCGCGTTGAGCAGCATGAGGCGCTGGGCGGGAGTGAACTCGTGACGGAAGACCTCCGAAGCCAGCTCGCTCCGTGCGAAGCGCTCATCGCGCTCCTCGTCGGAACTGGCGGTGTTGGATGCGGTTATCAGTGCGGCGATGCGAGCAGCGACAGCCATGGGATTTCTCCAGACATCTGGTCTCTTGCAGAGTGCGGCACGTACGAGCTAACGTCTGTGCCGGTTTTAGTAACTATACTCTTTACGGCACGTTTTGTCAATAGCACCAAAAATACCCCGCTCTTCCGAACGGGGTATTTTTTATTGCTTACTTACCTAAGCGGCAAGTTCGACGTCTTCGGCGATTTCCTCAACCAAGTCGTCTTCAAGCTCGTCAGTTTCGGCGCCCGTTCCAACAGGAATCTTGCGTCCGATGATGACGTTTTCTTTTAGACCCTTCAGGCGGTCTGCGCGGCCGCTGGTTGCGGCGTTGATCAGAACGCGAGTCGTGTCCTGGAAGGATGCGGCAGATAGCCAGCTATCACTCCAGATCGAGACCTTGGTGATACCGAGGAGCAACTGGTTGTACTGCGCAGGTTCTTTACCATCAGCAACGAGCTGGGCGTTGGCGTCAACCACTGCAGCCTTCGAAATGATGTCACCCATGACAAACGCGCTGTCACCAGGTTCTTCAACCTGAACGCGTGAGAACATTTGGCGAACGATGATCTCGAGGTGCTTGTCGGCAACGTCTTGACCCTGTGCCGCGTAAATACGAAGCACTTCGTTGATGATGTAACGCTGTGTTGCTTCTGTACCCTTCAGGCGCATGAGGTCGTGCAGGTTCAATGAACCGATTGTCAGACGGTCACCCGCTTCAACCATATCACCGGCCTTTACTACCAGCTGCGTACTGCCAGGAACTTCGTAACGAACTGGTGAGCTTGCGTTAGCGGCAAGTACCAGCGTGTCTTCAGCGACTTCAACCACACCGTCGAATGGTGCAACGAGCGGCTTGGCTTCACCCTCGGCAGTCGCCAGGACGTCACCAACCTTCACGTTGCTGCCAGCCTTGACGGCAACCTTGCGGCCTTCAAGCGCGATACGCTCAACATGACCAGCTTCAGGAGTTACCTGAACGATGTACTTCTTGCCATCTTCCCAAACATCAACGACACCAGTTACCTCGGTAACGTGCGCCTGACCCTTAGGGGTACGGGCTTCAAAGAGCTCTTCAACACGAGGCAGACCCTGGGTGATGTCACCACCGGCTACACCACCGGCGTGGAAGGTACGAAGCGTCAGCTGAGTACCAGGCTCACCGACAGACTGCGCGGCAATAACACCGACAGGCTGAGCGTTTGCAACCAGCGAACCGGTTGCCATATCGATACCATAGCTCTTCTGTGGGATACCACGGAGGCTCTTAGTCGAAAGAACGCTCTGGATCTTGATGCTCTCGATTGACTTGTCTGCATCAATAGCATCGGCAACTTCACGGGTAATGAGCTGGTCTTTACCAATGTGACCAGGAATGTCTTCGGCGGTAAAGCGTCCGTAAAGACGGTTGCCAAAGTCGATCATCGTGAGGTCAGATTCGCTGCGGTAGATAGCAAAACCTTCGTCTTCGCCGTGCTCTTCGTCCTTCACCGTAAAGACGTCCTGTGACACGTCAACCAGACGACGAGTCAGGTACCCTGAGTCGGCTGTCTTAAGTGCGGTGTCAATCAGACCCTTACGTGCACCACGGGTAGCCACAAATGACTCCAGTGATGAAAGACCGGCGCGGTAGCTTGAGCGGATAGGCAGCTCGATTTCGCGGTTTGTCGCGTCCACCATGATACCGACCATAGCGCTTGCAAGCTTCACGTTCGAGATATCACCACGGGCACCTGAGTTGACCATCACGCTGATGCTGGTGTCCATGTTCTTGAGTTCTGACTGCAAGAACTCGGTCACCTGGCGGTCAACGTTACGCCATGCGGCAACGGTAAGGCTATAACGTTCGTCTTCGGTAATCAGACCCTGGTCGTACTGCTCAGAGATAAGCGCCGTCTTGGCGTCACCTTCGGCAACGAACTCGCTGATTTCTTCAAAGTGAATGTAGTCGTCTTTACCTGTTGATACAGCGGCAACTGTTGCAAAGCGGAAGGCCAGACCCTTCATGCGGTCAGCGGTCTTAGCAGTTTCTTCAGCACCGTACTTGTTAAAGATCTTAGCAAGTACTTTCTTCAGCTGCTTCTTGCTTTGGATGTTGTTGTCGTATGCCATGTCGCTAGGCAGGATTTCGTTGAAGAAAACGCGGCCGAGCGTCGTGTTACGGATCTCACCCTTTGCAAAGACGCGGATTGGCGTTTGCAGCTGGAGTTTTTTGCTGTCGTACGCCATTTCAGCCTCGTAAACTGAGCTGTAAGACTTAACGGTGTCGGTCTGAGCGCTTGGTTTTTCGTACGTCAGGTAGTAGTTACCAAGCACGACGTCCTGACCGATGTTAAGCACTGGGGCGCCATCGGCAGGTTTAAGCAGGTTGTTCGTCGCAGACATGAGCTCACGAGCTTCACGCTGTGCTTCCTTTGAAAGCGGAAGGTGGACAGCCATCTGGTCACCGTCGTAGTCGGCGTTGAAACCGTTTGCTACGAGTGGGTGCAGCTGGATAGCCTTGCCTTCGACGAGCTTAGGCTGGAAAGCCTGGATCGAAAGACGGTGGAGTGACGGTGCGCGGTTAAGTAGCACGTACTTGCCTTCGATAACGGCGTCGAGCGCGTCCCAAACCAGCGCGTCCCCTGCCTCGATAAGGCGGGTTGCCGAGCGGATGTTGTGAGCGTGTTCGCCACGGATCAGCCAGCTAATAATGAATGGCTTGAAGAGCTCGAGTGCCATCTGCTTTGGCAGACCACACTGGCTAATCTTCAGCTTAGGACCAACCACGATGACCGAACGGCCAGAGTAGTCGACACGCTTACCAAGAAGGTTCTGACGGAAGCGTCCCTGCTTACCCTTCAGCATATCGCTGATTGATTTCAGGCGGCGGCGTCCACCAGTTGCGTTCACGGCGCGACCACCACGGGCAGCGCTGTTGTCGATCAACGCGTCAACAGCCTCTTGAAGCATACGCATTTCGTTGCGGCGGATAACTTCCGGCGCGTTGAGGTCGATGAGCTTCTTAAGACGGTTGTTACGGTTAATAACACGGCGGTAAAGGTCGTTCAGGTCGCTGGTTGCAAAACGGCCACCAGTCAGCTGCACCATAGGACGAAGGTCCGGTGGAATAACAGGCAGAACAGTCAGCGCCAAGCTGTTCGGACGAATGCCGGCAGCAAACATGCCTTCAAGTACCTTAAGGCGCTTGAGTAGTTTCTTCTCGCGCTGGCCCTTGGCGCTTTCAACTTCTTCGCCGAGCTGCTTGATAAGCTGGCCGAGGTCGATTTCGTCAAGCAGCGCTTTGATGGCGGTGCCACCCATTCCAACAGTAGCAAGTTCTTCGTACTCTTCAGGAAGGTTGCGGAAATCGGTTTCGCTGATGAGGGCGTTCTTTACGAGGCTCTCAAGCTGCGCTTTTTTAACCGTGAACATGTCATTGAGCTCTTCAACTTCACGTGACTGTTGTTCGGCCAAGCTCTTTACGTCGGCGTCTTCAGCAGAAGCTTCGCGTTCGTAGCGGATCTTGATAGCAGCGCGGCCGGCTTCGGTCTCGGCTTCAAGGTCAGCAAGCATTTGGTCACGTTTTTCTTCGTCGACGCTAAGGACAACGTAAGTCGCAAAGTAAGCGATGCGCTCGAGGTTACGAACGGTAATACCGAGCAGCAAGCTCATAGCGCTTGGGGTACCACGCATAAACCAGATGTGCGCCACAGGGGCGGCAAGCTGGATGTGACCCATACGCTCACGACGAACGATGCTCTTGGTAACGAGCTCGCCGTTCTTGTCGACAGCAGCTTCACGGGAGCGAACACCCTTTAGCTTGTTGTCGTGCGGGTTGATGTCTTTTACTGGACCGAAAATTCGTTCACAGAAAAGACCGTCGCGCTCAGGCTTTTGGGTACGGTAGTTAATGGTTTCAGGTTTTGTGACTTCACCATAGCTCCACTTGAGCATGTCCTCAGGGCTGGCTACTGCGAGACGCACGGCGTCAAAGTCAGCAATTCCGTTTGTTGCG
>CAMLKC010000041.1 GCA_946480595.1 uncultured Candidatus Saccharibacteria bacterium | reverse complement strand
CCGTTATTGGCCTTGCACCCGGGCTCTTTCAAACAACAGGCATCCCCGTCGCTATTTTGGTCATCGACCGCGCACGCGAAAAGGGTGGTGTACGCCACAACGAAAAGAATATTTTATTCATCGAGGCTTCTAAGCAGTTTAAGCTAGGCAAGGCACAAAATACTCTCACCGAAGAAAATGCCAATAAAATCTTTGACGCGTTCACCGCACGAAAAGACGTTGAAAAGTTTGCCCACGTAGCAACGCCGGCCGAAATAAAAGAGAACGACTACAACCTCAACATCACGCGCTACGTCGACACTTTCGAGGAAGAAGAGGAGGTCGACATCTCCGCTACTATAAAGGCCATCGAAGAGCTCAACCCACAGCTCGAAAAACTAGAGCAGCAAATGAAGCATTACCTCAAGGAGCTGGGGATTAAATAACATGAAAAACAAGCAGGCAAACTACGCATTTATCGATAGTCAAAACCTTCATCTTGGCGTACATCAGCTTGGATGGGATTTGGACTACAAGAAGTTTCGCCTGTACCTTAAGAATAAATATAACGTCACCGAAGCGTATCTGTTTATTGGCAAGACCGACGGCAACCAAGACCTTTACACAGCGCTGCAACAGGCGGGCTATACGCTTGTATTCAAGCCAACCGTCGCTTACTACGAAAACGGCAAAAAGACCATGAAGGGCAACGTAGATGCCGAACTTGTGTTGTATGCGTCCGCCAAGTTATATGATGACTACGATAAAGCCATTATCGTCAGCGGCGACGGCGACTTTTACTGTCTTGCAGAATACCTAGATGAATCCGGCAAGCTACTGCGCATTATTACACCAAACCGTCGCTATTCCAAGCTGCTGAGTGGCTACCGCCATTACATTACCAGCCTGGAACCACTACAAAGTAAGCTCGAATACCACAAAAACAAGAAACCGGCTCGTGCGGTCGGTCGAAACCTTAGGCAGAGCCGGCAATCGTCTCGGAATGTGCGGTCGGTCGAAACCTTAGGCAAGCCAAGACATGGTGATTCATCTACAAATTTAGCAGAAAATGGCCAAAAAAGCAATACCAATTCATCCACACAGCACGACGGCAACGAGAACAGAGTATGAGGATAATCGAACGCATTGAGATTCACCGCTTCCGCTCAATAGGAGACGAGAGTATCCTCACTTCGGACATTAACGTCTATTCTGGTGTTAATAATTCCGGTAAATCAAACATCCTACGAGCTCTTAATCTTTTCTTCAATCAAGAGACGAGTTATGACAGTCCTTTTAACTTCGAAAGAGATTACAATAAAGCTTACACTGGACAAGCGGGTGGAGCGCGGGAGATCCGGATTACTATTCATTTTAGCTCGCGAGGTAATGGTGCCCTTAGTGAGCCGTTCAGTATATCGCGATCATTTCGATTAGGACAAGTCGGTGTCGTAACCGAGTACCGATCAACAAATCCAGACATACAGAGGCTTATCGAAGTAGACAACGGCAATGTTAAACGACAGTTCACCCAGTTCTTAAACTCTATCAAATATTTCTATATCCCTGCAGTACGAGATAAGCGCTTTGTTCGCCACCTGTTCCTTAATTTTGAACAGATTGTAACCGACAAGAAGGGGGAAGACCTCGAAGAAAAACTCAAGGAGCTGTCGGGTGTTATTAGCAGTCGTTCAGAGGCGATCAGTAAGGATTTTGAGCAATTTCTCAAATTGCCAACAAAGGCAGTTCTCTCCTCTGAGCTCAGCGATGTACTTGGCTCTATCCAAGTAAATGTAGATTCGGGCTTGCAGATACTAAAAAAGTCGAAACAAAAAGATAGAAAGTCTGAGATTACGCCCGTGTACGTCGATCTATTTTCGTCGGGAGATGGAGTACTTATGTCATACCTGGCGTACTTTCTCGCCCATCTCTGCAGGGAGACACCACATGTTCGTTATATTTGGGGTTTCGAAGAGCCAGAAAATTCTCTAGAATATTCAAAAGTACAAAAACTTGCCGATGAGTTTATTGATAAATTTAATACATATGCGCAAATATTTCTCACTACCCACTCACCAGCGTTCGTAAACCTTCGAAAAAGGAAGGATGTCAGTTTCTATCGCGCCTACATAGAGCCTAACGACGATCCAAGCAAACCGGATAAACGATTGACCCGTATAAGTACGCTTGACGTCATAGAGAGACTTCAACTTAGCCTACTCGGTGACAATAGTAAAAAAGACGAGCTCGAAGTATTAACCAGAGAGCTAGGCATGGTTGAGTTCTCTCGAGAAATTGAAGAGGCTGCTCGCGAATTACAACAAGAGAAGGAAAATCACGCAAAAATTATAAAGAAACTCGAAGACGAGCTGGAGAGCCTAAAAGACACATACCCAGGAAAAATACTCATCATAGAAGACTCAAACCGTGAGGCCTATAGGACCTGGCAAGGCCTGCTAACAAAAAACGGGGTGGATAATGTCAAGATACTCAGCTCCGAGGGCTGCACAACAAATAAAATTGAAGAGCATTTGCTTCAACTACGCAAGAATCGAGGTTCATATAAGCCAAGGGTATTCCGTCAGATCGACAGAGATGGTTTAACCGATATTCAGATTTCATATATAGAAAGTCAGTTCAATAAAATTGTTAATCATAAATTTCCTTACGAACTTGTTGTATTACCCGTAAATGAACTTGAAAACTTTGCGCTAATTGACCATGACTTAACGAGTATAAAGAAGGATCATGGAGAGTATCTGCGCGATCGATTCGAAAATACAGCGCGTGCAAAACTAGGTCAGCTCCATAGAGTTTACCCAAATGCCGAAGATATATTCCGTCATGGACACGATGACATGCCTATAATCCAAAAAATGAGGGGAGAAGCGGTGCTCGACTGGAATCGTCTTATGCCTGGTAAAGATATCGCAAAAAAGATAACCGGCTTACGACCCGTGGACGCCATTAATTCCTTCAACACATCGACGATGCCGATTGAATTAAAGCAATTTCTTGACAAAATGAAAGATTTTTTTGATGGAGATAAAGAATGACTAATTGGCAAATAAAGAAGCTCGACGATGTGCTCAGAAAGATCGAAGGGGGAGGCACGCCGTCAAAAGAAAACGCCGAATACTGGAATGGGTCTATTCCTTGGGCAAGCGTGAAGGACTTAACAACTTTTAATCCAAGAAGGACACAAGATTATATATCCGAAGATGGCCTGAAGAATAGCTCAAGCAAACTAGTAAAAGCCGGCATTCTTATTACACCTACGCGCATGGCACTCGGTTTTACAGTCCGCTTCGACATAGATGTGGCTATCAATCAAGATTTGAAAGCTCTATACCCCAGGGACGATATGGATACCGATTTTCTTAAGTACTGGTTCGAATCAAATCGTAAAAAAATTGAAAGGCTTGGAATTGGTAGCACTGTAGTCGGCATACAAGTCGGCGAATTAAAGGCATTGAAAATACATGTACCAGAAAAATCAGAGCAAGAACGGATTGTTAAGATTCTGGAGGCCTGGGATGAGTATATTGAGAAGCTGGGAAGGAAGATCGAACTGAAAGAACGACTGAAGAAAGGGCTAATGCGGCAGCTTTTAACCGGAAGACAACGATTGCCGGGATTCAATAACGCGTGGGACATTACTACACTTGGCGATATTGGTAAGATATCAATGTGCAAGCGGGTTTTCAATCATCAAACCGCAGAGCATGGTGATGTTCCGTTTTATAAAATAGGTACTTTCGGAAGGCAGCCAGATGCCTTTATATCAAGAGAGCTATACGAAGAATATCGATCTAAATACAGCTACCCGAAACAAGGCGATACTTTAATTTCTGCCTCGGGGACAATTGGCAGGACTGTTATCTACGATGGCAAACCAGCCTATTTCCAAGACTCGAATATTATATGGATTGCAAATAACGAAGAAAATGTCCTCAATCGTTTTCTCTATTATCTCTACAAGTACGTAAAGTGGGATACAGCGAGCGGTACGATTGCTCGGTTATACAATGACAACGTGCGTAGGATCAAAATCAAACGGCCATCCGTAGAAGAACAGTCCGGAATTGCCGACATTCTACAGACCTGCGATAAAGAAATTGAACAGCTAAAAGACAGGAAAGAGGTCGTGGTAAAGCAGAAAAAATACCTCCTCAAAAACCTCATCACCGGTAACATCCGCACACCCGAAAACCTTAAACCGTACGAGGTACAAGCATGAGCATGGACAATGTGAATTTTGACGAGGCTAAGCAATCGCAGCTACCAGCAGTAGAGCTGCTGATTAATCTTGGCTGGGAGTATTTGCCGTGCCGCGAAGCGCTGCGCTTACGCGGCGATGACGATAGTAAGGTATTACTTGGTGAAGTACTGCGCCGTAGCCTGATGCGAATAAATAGCTACGAGCATGAGGGGCAAACTTACAAGTTTACAGAGGGTACAATTGCTAAAAAAGTAGACGAACTTGAAAATACGCGAGTAGAGGGCGTCATTGATACCAGCCGCACTATTACCGATACAATTATGCCAAAACTAGGCGGTAGCAGCATAGAGGTGTTTCATGACGGCCAACACGAAAGCAAAAGTATTCGTTACTTTGATTTTGATAACCCAGCCAATAACGAATATCACGTAACAGTAGAGTACAAGGTGACAGGGCGTGAAGCTATCCGCTGTGACATTGTATGTTTTGTTAACGGTATTCCGCTGGTACATATAGAAAACAAAAAGTCGAGCGCGGGCTACAAAAAGGCTATTGCGCAACTGCTTCGCTACCAACAGCCAGACCAAGCACCAAAGCTCTTTATTTTTGAACAGCTGCTTATGGCTATGGACGGCGAGCATGCGGTATATGGCACCACTGGCACGCCAGAAAAGTTTTACGCCTCTTGGCGCGAAAAAGACACGCCCGAGCCACAAGTTCACGGTGCTATTACTCGCGCCATTGCAAAGCCGATCGAGGCAAAAACCTACACCAGCTTGCTTCGTGATCTAAGCGGTGCGACACGCAGTGTAGAACAACTACTGGTGCGGAGCATTATGCCGCAAGACGAAGCGATTTATGGCATGCTACGACACGAACGTTTGCTTGATGTCGTGAGAAACTTTGTGTTTTACGACGGTGTGGTTAAAAAGGTAGCGCGCTACCAGCAATATTTTGCCATTGAGCGCATACTCGAACGAGTTCACCAAACAGAGCCGACCGAACATGGTACGAGACACAAGGGCGGTATTGTGTGGCACACACAGGGCTCGGGCAAAAGCTTGACGATGGTGTTGTTTGTACGCTCTCTGATAGAAGATGCGAGTATTAATAACTCGCGTATCCTTGTTGTCACTGATCGTGTCGACCTTGATAAACAGATCAAAAAGACATTTAAAAACGCTGGCCTTAAGAAAAAGGTCAAGCAAATGACCAGCGGGACCGAATTACTACAGCATATTAAAGACTGTGATACGAGCGTACTGACGACGCTCATTCACAAGTTTGAGAGTGCTGGGCGTAAACGTGCGGATTTTATAGATACCGATGACAATATCTACGTACTGATCGATGAGGCACACCGTAGCCAAGGCGGCGACGCAAACATGGAGATGCTCCGTGTTATTCCAAACGCCTGCGTAATTGCTTTTACAGGTACACCTCTTCTTAAAAAAGATACGTCACGTACCAAGTTCGGTGAATTCATCGACCGCTATACGATTGACGATGCGCTAGCTGACGGTATTGTATTGCCCCTAATTTACGAAGGTCGCTATGTGGCATTAGACCAAAATGCAGCGCAGATCGACCGTTTAACCGACCGAGTTAGCGAGGACTTATCGAACAAAGATAAATACAAGCTACAAAAGCAGCTCGAACGAAAAACAATAGCAGAAACCCCGAGCCGCATTGAGGAAATTTGTGCTGATATCGAAAAGCACTATACAGAACGTTTTCAACATACGGGACTAAAAGGTCAGGTCGTCGCACCGAGTAAGCATGCTGCTCTATTGATGCAGCGTTACTTTGAGCGTCGTGACAAAGTACAAACAGCCCTCATACTTAGTGACGAAAATGGAGAGGTGAGCGAAGAGGAACTCAAGAAAAAGGATGTCGCCGATTACCTAAAAGGTATCAAGGCAAAATACGCCGGCTTAAAGACCTACGAAGATATGATGATCGAGGACTTTCAGAACAACCCCGAAGGCGCTGAACTGCTGATTGTAGTAGATAAACTCTTGACCGGCTTTGATGCACCACGCAACACCGTCTTGTACCTGTCGAGGGAACTAAAAGATCACAACCTTTTGCAGGCTATTGCTCGCGTTAATAGACTATACGAGAACCCCGGCTATCCAAAAACTAGCGGGTTTATTATCGACTATTCCGAAAACGCTGCGAACATACAAAGCGCAATGCAGCTATTTGGCAACTTTGATCCTACCGACGTACAGAGAGCCCTAATTGATGTTGATGATAAGATCGAGGAGCTGTCACAAAAATACGGAACACTCCTTGACCTGTTTAAAGGAGTCGGCAGCGACGCTCACTCATACATCGAGCATTTACGCGACGAGCCAACCCGCAAACTGTTCAAAGATAAATACAACGAGCTACTGCATGTTTACGAGGAGTGCATGTCGCTTCGAAGTTTTGCTGAAAAGGTGAGCGATGACGAACTAGTACGCTACCGAGACGACATGAAGAAGTTTGCCGAGATTAAGAAAAACGCAGAACTACAATATGGTGACCAAGTTGATTTGAAGCAGTACGAGCGTGAAATTGGTCGGATTCTCGACCAATACGTAACTGCCGAGCAAGCACAGATCATGACCGACCAGATAGAGATAACAGACCGCGCAAAACTAGACGAAGCAATCGAACAACTTGGCGATCCAAAGTCGAAAGCTGAAGCAATTGCTGCGCAAACTACGCGACGGATCACTGAGCGTCGCAGGGAGGATGAGGCTTTATATAAAAGATTCTCTGATCGTATCGCTGAAATTCTACACGCAATGCACGAGAAAAAGCTTGCCGATATCGAAGCTCTACGACAGCTGCGCGAACTTGAGGCAGAGGTAGATGCAAAACGCGACGACAGCCTTCCTTCTGCAATCGGCGAAAAGCCTGGAGCAGACGTGTTATATCGAAACATGAGAGAAAAGTTATTGGTAGATAATGAAGAGCTATACCGTCAGATTGTTCTTGAGGTCACAGACGTCCTTCAATCGTACGCCCGCGTAGACTGGTGGCGAAACTATGAAACAAAAAGGCAAATGCGCTCGCACTTAGACGATTATTTGTACGATGAAGTAAAACAGAAATATAGCGTTAACCTCACGTATAACCAAATCGATGAGATTATCGAGCGAATAATGATTATTGCCGAGAATAACCATTCACTATATGGGGTGTAGCTCTTATGAAGCAAACCTTTGAGTATGGGCGATATTCTTACGAGTACTATATAGAGTTTGCTCCGCGTAAAACTTTAGCTTTAGAGGTTCTGCCAGACTTGCGTATCATTACTAAAGTTCCACTTGATGCAACACTCGATGAAATTGAAAGGTTTTTAACACGCAAGTGGAAATGGCTCGAAAAACAACAAAGTGAGCTTGGAAAGCTTAGTAAAGTGCGGACAGAGAAGCAGTATGTCTCTGGCGAGTCTTTCTACTATTTAGGAAGGCAGTATTTGCTACTCGTTCGATCCGGTAGCGAGGATAGCGTCAAGCTTGACCGCAGCAAACTACAGATATGCACCATAAAAGATGTACGAAATAGCGAATACAACCGACAGCTCCTCGAATCCTGGTACGACAGGAGGCGGAATGTCATCTTTAAACAAGAGTATTTGCAAGCTTCGACACTATTTCAACTGAGCAGATTGCCGCAGTTTGGCGAAAGAGCGATGAGCCGACGCTGGGGCAGTTACACAAGTGACCGCAAGATTCTATTAAATCCTCGTCTTATTGAAGCCCCGCGAGAAGCAATCCGCTATGTCTGCGTACATGAGCTGTGCCATACGATCAGCCGCAAGCACGATACTGTATTTTACGATGCTCTAAATCAACGTCTACCGGGATGGAGGCGAATCAAAGATTCTCTCGAAATCCGACATGGTTAACGAACTCAAAGTAATGCCAACGAGACTTTTGCAGTATAATAACAGCATGGATATAGGGAAACTCAAACGC
>CAMLKC010000040.1 GCA_946480595.1 uncultured Candidatus Saccharibacteria bacterium | reverse complement strand
GATTAGGATGGGGGAGTCGTTGCCGACCTGGCTGAACAGCGAAATCACCTCGCCAATATCAATGAAGCGCAGAAACTTGCCTCTATCATGATCTGAGGTCAAGAAGCCTCCACTTAGGCTGCTTGCTTCCGAAAAACGCCCACTCTGGTTCGATACATGCCATTAAACCAGCTCACGGGTCATGTCGTCATGGCCTGACGGGCGCGCATAGGGGGGCAACGCACCGCCAATGACCTCTGCCAGCCCTCCCGTACGAGCGAGCCGTACACTGCCAAACCTCGTTTTCCAGTTCAGCTTTTTCCACCCCACGCTCTCAGCCAATACTCATCGGATGCAATTTTAGCTAAATCATGCTCCGGCACCACTGACCGAGGTTGTAATCGATTGCCACACTCAGGGCTGACTGGTGTAGCTGCAGATCAACTGCGAGATGATGGGCCCTTGTACAAACACAACCGCCGCGCTCAGCAAGGCCATGCCTACTACCGTAGAGAGCCACGCGCGAGTACCTCCGAAGTCGTGAACCCGTCGCTGCATTTTCACGACAGCGAAGCCGATGAAGAGCACGTAGCCAATTAACACCATTATATCCGACACCCTTGCCATCGGGCTTTGCATGATCGCTGTTGTGACCGCCTGGTCGTAGCTGATCGAAGTACAGCTTTGCGCCATCGCCTTGAAGCGTGCCCCAAGTGCCGGCATTTCAAACAGCTTGAGTACTACCAGCCAGCCAGAAACGTAGAAAAAGGTATTCACGCTGACCAATATCTCACGCCGGCTCCCTAGGATCCGAGCGGCCAATGCGAAACACAACCCGTAGAGCGCGACCAGCAACCAGTTAGCTACGGTCATTATCCCTGCAAACTCAACGGTGGGCGTAATGCCCGCCGACCGAGACGCTGGTAACCCCAGTAAACCCAGCCCGATCGCAACAAATATTCCAAACAACCAAGCCCGCGAGCAAATCCCGGTACGCGCTTTCATCCCATCAAAAAATGCTGTATTTGATTGGATGAGCGTCCGCGCGTCGTACACGGATGCACATACGGTTGGCCACATTTTTTTAAGGAAAAATCCTGCTATTTTTTCCACACTACGATCCTTATAAGGTTGGTCGCTAAACATCAGTCACGCAGGATTCCTGCGGCTGTCTCATGATGCACAAGCCCGCTGATGAGCCTGAGTACCTCAGGTTGTCCGACATGATAATCGAGTGCACGGAGCTATATTATTCGTATCAAAAATTTTGAGCCCACCTTTGCTGTTTTTGGGTTCAGAGGGATAGCGGTTCGGTCTGGCGGCCTTAAGGCCGATCTTCAACTCCCCTGACGGGGCTGCTCAGCGGCGCATTCACCACCATACCCAAACCCGAAAGTAATCAGTCGGTGTTGCAATGCTCGTGGAGAAGGGGAACCGCGACCGACACCTTTGAATAAAGCTCGCGCGCACCATCCTGCAAAAAGAATGCTATAACAAAGCGCATAGGTTTCGCGCCCCACAGTGACTTCATTATTGTTGGCGGTATCGGCTGACGAGAAAAGTTGCTCTGTCTTTTCAGGTCTCCACGGTTTTGCTCTAGCTTTTTTGGCTTTTGCCGTTGAGGGTTCTAAGATCAAACGTTAGGGGGAACGGGTTTTTTTGACATCTCAGGATCCAGGCGATGACAGCAGAGAGGTAATTATCGATATCCCCATCGACATCGTTGAAAGCGTGAGGCTTAATTTTGTTGAATCATCTAGTATCAAATTGGTTGACGGATGATAGTGCTCAGGTCAATCCGAGATGCAGGTACCAAATATGAAAGATTTTCAATTTGACTGTAATATGTACATTTAGAAACCGCCGATGCTAATGCTCTTGTAAGGGTGGCAATAGAGCAAAAGAGTTATAGTGAGATGTTTTTAAAAAAAGGCTAAGGGTTTGATAATGGATGCTATCAAAATTAAAGTGACTACTGTTGTATACGTAGTGAATTTTTATTTTTGCTTTATTCGCTACTCCGCTCTCTCCGTTCTAGCTGTATTTTTAATTGATAAGTTATCGGGGCAAGAGGGCGTGGTGCCGTTTTTTATGGCAGGCATCGCGTGTTTGCCGAAAGCAATACGGTTATTGATGCACAATTTTTTTGATAAAAAAACTGCGCTTACTAGTCATGCATCTTTTTCGCTTGGCTCTGGGTTAGCAATGATGTTGTGGGCTGAAAGCGACTCAATTTTGTTGATGTTTGTGGCAGTTTTTATGATGGAATTTTGTTATTTGTGCGCATCAATAAAAACAAAATTGATAATTACCGAGTTGTCTGCGACAAAATTGTATCGTGCTTTTTCAAAATTGGCGGTTGTAAACAATATTGCTGCATGCTGCGGGCCCTTGCTGGCAGCGGGGGCGATCAGCATTGGTAAGTTTAATCTGTTTTGTTTGTTTGTCGTTTTGTTTTCTATGCCTATTGCTTTATTGAGCTTAAGGCTTAATAAATTAGAGTTAGATAGCCATTTCTCCAGTAGCGCTGCGGCCATAGAGCGGGCAGACGGTGTCGAAGAAAATAAGAGCTTAAAGATGGTTCTATGTTTGTCAGCTGTTGTTTGTTTTTTTTATGCTCAAATAAATTCTGCGCTGCCTCTAGCGGTTAATGAAAATTTAGGTGGTGTATATTTAGGTGGGGTCTATGCTATAAATTCGATTTGCGTGATATGTTTCTCTTTGTGGATAAATCAAAAGATAGAAGTAGTTTTTTCTAGTTTTTTCTCAAAAATAGTGCTGGGTCTGATGGTGTTTGGTTTGGCTTTTTTTATACTATGGGTGGGGGTGAGTATATATAACTTTGTGCTTGCTATTTCGATATTCACGGTAGCTGAAATCATAACGCTTCCAGCATTGTCGGAAGCAGTTGCTATCTCAACACCTGCTCACCAGAAAAGCTTGGCGTTCACATTTAGTTCGATAGCTACAAGCGTCGGGGAGGGCGTGGGGATGTTTGTAGGGACTTTTTTAATGGGTTATCAGCAATTGGATATGGCTTATGTATTTTTAATATTTGCTAGTTCTGCTGCGATGAGTGCGACGACTATAAGTTTATTGTGTCGTCGCTAATAAATTGAGAGTTCTTATGTTCATTTTTCTAATATTGAATGCAGGATTTTTTGTCTTTCATCGAGCAAAGGTAAGCTGAGTCTGCATACGATTGCTACATTGCCAGGCGATACAGACATGGTATGAAGCTTTGTCTGCACCCCAATTGAATCCAAAAACTCTTTAGAGTCACTGTTAAATATAACGTAGGGTAGAGCTGGGTTGGAAGGTATAATGGATAATTCATTAAACTTATTAAAGATAGGAAGAAATTTTTCTCGGGCGGACGATATACGAGTTCTTAATCCTTTTTGGATATCTCCGTTCTCCCAGAGAATACGAGCGACTCGTAAACTCGTTGGTGTAAAAGCAAGGGGCGGGAATAGCGATCTGATACTCTGAGATATATTTGGAGAGGAAATACAAACACCTAATCTGAGCGAGCCAAGCCCATAGGCCTTTGAAAATCCACGTAGTACTACAACGCCAGGGACTTCGTTTACTAAGCGAACGGCGCTTTGGTCGGGCGATAGA
This sequence comes from uncultured Candidatus Saccharibacteria bacterium, assembly GCA_946480595.1. The sequence continues at coordinate 4,578 of CAMLKC010000040.1, read as the reverse complement.
TAGTTAGCATTAGATTCGTCGATAATAATAATGGCTTCTTCATTGTGCTGAGATTGTATGTTTGAAATTAAATCAAAAACTTCATCGCAATCGTTGTAGAAATTAGGATGCTCGAGAAAATAATACTTTTCAGTTTTTTTTGCTGAAACATCAGTGATTATGTGTTTCTTATTTGCAATGCTCAGCCAATGTGAAAAGTCTAAATAGGCAGGCTCGAAAATTTGAAATGCATCAGTTTTAATCTTAGTTAAATGACAAATTAGACTAGTTACTCCCGTTCCTACTGTGACTTGGGTCGCGGTAAGCCGCGTGTTAAACTGCTTGACTGCACTACTCAATATTTCATTAGAGCCGTAAGGATCCATAACTGGATACTTTGTCCATAATGCGTTAGGGTTGTTGATCTCAGTTAGCAGCAAGTTATTAATAAGCTCGCACACGCTCAAACTTAAAAAGTGATTCTCGTCTGTTGTCCAAGAAAGATCTATTAATGCGTTTGGCGTTTTTTCTTGATTAGCGTATGTGTCAATACCAAGCCTAGATTTCATTATCGGGCTTCCAACATGCAAAAGGGATGTTGAGTTCCTGGGGGGAATTTGAGCCGTGTTCATACGTATATCCGGCTTCGTTAATGAAAGAGTCTGTCGTTGGGGTGATAATAGCCTTACCAATTCTGAGAGCTGCTTGCCCTGTCAGGTTGTTAGCAGATGTATACTCTTTATTAGAATATACATTAAGTAAGCCTTTAGAGTTTGACTTGAGAGTATCAAGCAAATACTCTTCGGGGTATTTGGAGTAAAACCAGCGAACCCGACCTGCGCCACCCATAGTAGCATTGAAAGACTCAGTGATAGTGCAAATTAAGCTTTCTATAAAACTGCAGTTTTTTATAGGGACCAAGCCATGATCGGAATGAGCGATAACGACATGGTCTAAATTGGTTAGTTCAATGGAAAAGTCATTTATAAACGCGAGAAACTCACTAACTAGAGAGGAGTAGCCGATGTTATGTATCCAATGATCAATGTCTAGAAAGCACCAGATAAATTTAGGGCTGTTGTGCTCTGATGTGATATCAGCTATGCAGTCTTTTAGCTTTTTCTTGATGACTTCCAGTGAGCCTTTATTAGGGGGTAAGTTAGAAAAAAAACCTCCTGAATTTATTATCGTAGCGCTATTTAGAAGGTCGGACTTCCATCTGCAGGAGAGGATAGATAAATCGGACTCTAAAGCAACTGGCATATACCCGAGACTCTTGGCATCGCTGAAGATATTGCCTGTACTTGATAGTTGAGTATAATTCAAAGTATCATAAATATTTATCGGTGGTTCATCACAATTTATTTTGAATACAGTGCCTACAACACCGTGCTGGGACACGGTGTTTCCGGTGAACGCAGACGTCCAAGCGCTGCTGGACGTAGAAGGTATGACTGACCTCATTTCCAGTATTTGCGACGCCCCGATCCAAGCTTTAGAAGCAATGTTGTGGGGGATACCATCAACGGCAAAAAAAATGATGTTTCGTCCAGTTTTTCTATCTTGTTGTTCTTTCAATATATTTTGTGTAAGCGAACGCACCAATGTCAAAGACGGTGGCGATGAAAATGAGGGGGGGTGGTTCATTCTGCAAGCCTTTCAAACGTGACTAGGATTATATCCCTATAGGCAAAATCTTCGTCATTACAGCCCATCGGAGATACGGCGTGAAAGACTCTGTGCGACATTACGAACGAGTCTAAATGTTTCTCTAGTTTAAAGACTCTACTTATTTCCAACTCTGATTTTGCCAAGATGCTATCCCCGCCTATCATGCGGTCATCAGTGTTGATATGGTGTATAAATACCATTTCTTCTTTGTCTTTATGTAACCACGGAGGCGAGCTATAAGCGGGCGATTCAAGCTTAGCGGCGTAGCGCATAAGATGAATACCAATTAGCGTCTTGGATAAATCTATTGACGAATTAGTACTGGCATACTGGATATCTTCATTAATTAAAGCTAAAAAAATTCCATTGTTGAGTAAGTTGCTGTGTATCTCACTATACTCTCTAACTAACCCCCCAGTGATAGGATTGAACTTCAGTGGTTGCATGTATGGTTTGAACTTTCCAAAACTTAAGGTGCCGTCAGGTTCTATTTTACAATTGATATGGCACCTAATCCTGTTTCCTGTTGAGTAATGGTCAAAGCTACCTTGGCTAAATGCCTGCTCTAGAGCATCATGCCATTGGGAAAGGGTTGTACTGTCAAAAAGATTGAGCACTTTATTTTTGTAGTATTGAGATCCCAATATCTCAAAACCATCGCGATTCCAACTGATGGAGCGTTCAGAGTGTGAGTTATTTTTATTGAAGAATAAATTCATATCCTGTCTCCGTTTCAGTAATCAGGGAGTGCATGGCTAAGTTTTCAGTCTCGCGAATCTTATCGAAATCTTGGTTTAAGATTTCAGGATTTTCATTGCATAGAAAGATCGTGCCTGGGGATGTTGCTAAACTAGTAGTCTTCGTTAGACTTTTTCCCACGGTGGCTCTCGACATAATATCTACAATGCTTTCAAATTTATTTTCATATATTGAATTTAGGTCTTTACGCACAGTGCCTTCAATACATGAGCGTAGGTATACTTTTCTTCCGTGCTTCTTCTTGGTAGGCATAATATTCGTGGTGGATTTATATTGATCCGGATTAGCCATTGCCGCTGCTAATTCGGCAACTTGATTAGTGCCGTACACCATCGTAGAAAAAAATACGCTCATTGATCCATGAAAGCGTTGATTCAGTTCAATCAGATAAAAGGTCGAAGTTTTTGGGTTGTGTTTTATTTCAATATGTGCCGCGCCAAACTTTACATCAAGTACGTCTAGGATTTTCTGAGCGTAATTGGCTAATGCGGAGTAAATAAGATGCGTATGATCAATTGCATCTGCATGAAGTGGTGTAGGCGATTGGCTTCTGCCCAAATAGGACTCCCATGCCGCGATAATGCGATGTCTACCGTCTACAGAAATCGTATCTATCATGTATTCATCACCTTCTATAAATTCCTGTACCAGCACAGAGTCGTTCCGGTCCCCGAAAATATTTGGATTCATCAATATCTGTGACGCTGCGTTCGTTGCTGACTCAACCGTATCGCAAATCCAGACTTGATCAGAGCCCATTCCTTCTTGGGGTTTGACTACTGCCTTTATAATTTTGTTAACTTTTAGGAATTCATACGTTTGCTCTGGTGAATAACATTTTTTTTGTCGTATCGATGCAAGTCCTGCTTCAGTTACTGCTTCGATCATTACGTATTTATTTCGGCGGAGCTCAGAAGTCTGGTGGGGATTCGAATGATTTATCTTAGCAATTCCAGCCAGATAGTCAGCTAAATATACTCCTGAATCGGCTCCAGGTATTACGTATGCAACCTTCTCAATGTTAACTTCTTCGGGCCATGCTAACTGACTTTGTTGGATTACGAGGTCTAAATCTAGAAGGTTTATCTGCTTCATCAATTCGGACTTAACAGTTTTAGTGTAAATCCCAACGACTTTAAAGCCGTATGCTTTCAGTGCCTTGGGCAGATGAACGCTGGTAGAAATTGGATCAATGACTAGGCAGATATTTTTCAAGATTTAGACCCCTATATAACTTTCTCTAAGGCAGCATAATTTTTAGGAATTTTTCCCTGATGTTATTTTCAATTTCTCCATTTAAGGAAGAGCCGAAATCAGGGTCGCTCATAAATCCATGTTCGTTGTTTTGGCTAATATTCTGGAATCCACGAAGCAAATTTTCGAGAGCTCCGGGATACATAGATTGAAGAGTGTATGTCATCATATAATATAGATTTCTCCCTGTGGAAAAACACGGATACCTCATTTCATAATTTTCCATTGAAAACTTAGGGAAACAACCGTCGATAATTTTTTTAGGGCACAGCCAAAGTGGGTAAATGAAGTCTATGCCATCGATCTTGCGCACAGGGAAAGGTAGAGGCAGGCGCTTGTTGCTGATCATTAGTAAGCTTTCCGCAAAAACATCCTCCAGATTGAGTCCGGTTACTGCTCTGCCATTGCAAGAGCTAGCAATATGCATCAGTACTTTGCGAATCATGTACGTCCCAAGAAATTCAAAATCATCCCCTGGAAATATAGATTCATATTGTCCGATAATGTTGCTAGAGTCTTTAAGTTTTGAAATTTGACGAACTTCTTCTTCTTCTACTACGGTAAGATGCAAACCGTAGCTTTTGCACAATTCAAGAGCTCTAGGTACTCCTGCATCCCAGTCCGGAATTCCTTTTAGAATTACTGGACGAACGTCAAAACTGAAATCAGTGAAGCTGGTTAAGCCTAACAGCAAAGAATTACTATCCCCACCTCCAGATACTCCGACTACCAGGACGTCTCCAGGGCTGACGTATGACCTTATGAAGTCATGAACATTTTTGCAGATAATAGACTGACACTCGTTTTGAGAAAGCCCTTTTAGAATGTTGTGCGTATTCCCTTTTTCGTTATTGATTGCTTGAAATAGATAGTTTGAAACTTCCGTTCCATCGGCAGGAGAGATGTCATGATTCT
>CAMLKC010000039.1 GCA_946480595.1 uncultured Candidatus Saccharibacteria bacterium | reverse complement strand
CCTAAAACTAGACAGGAACAAAGCGCCGGGGGATTCCGGTTAACTCATCGGCTGGGTTGCCGAGATGAACGCTTTAGAAGAGCATACATACATATGCAAATGAAATGCAAGCATAACCGACGAAAAGCGAGTTCTATAACGCCGATCGACTGACTATTTACTGCCCACCTGCAGCACGTCACCGCCCAGAGCCTCACGGAAATAGCCGTCGTGGCTGACATACAGCACTGCGCCGGCATATTTTGCGAGAGCCGTTTCAAGCTCTTCGATACTCGGAAGGTCAAGGTGGTTGGTCGGCTCGTCCAAAATAAGCAGTTGCGGATCATTCGCCAGCATGCTGATAATCTGGAACCGCGCCTTTTGGCCACCTGAAAGCCGGGCAAGGGGAACGTGGCCGTCGCCCTCGGTAAACAAATAATCGCTCATCAGGCCGCGAATTTTAGTCGTGCTAATGGAAAGGTCGCGGTCAAGATACATTTTTTCAATGGCATCCCCAAGCGGCAAGTCAAAATACGTGGGTGATACTTCTTGTTCGTACACGCCGATCCGCGTGCTCTTATCAAGCGTGATATCGCCTGAAAAAGTAGTGATGCTCTCGTTATTTCCCAGCAGAGCCTTGATAAGCGTCGTCTTACCGGCGCCGTTACGCCCGCGAAGCTCTAGCGCCTCGCCTTCGCGAAGATCGATATTAATGCCCGAAAAGAGTGGTGTATCGCCATAGCCAAGACTCAGGTTCTTGGCACTCACCAATATATGCTTGCTGCGAGATTCATCGCTCTTGAAATTCATACGAATATTCTTGGCCTTGAATTTGTCGTACTGCGCCGCAACCTTGTAGTTGAGGTTCGCAGCTGACTCTTTGTCGATCCAGAATGTCGGCTTTTCTTTAGCCTGCAATTCGGCAAGCTCCTTGCGGCTGACCTCTTCAAGCCGTTTGAACTTTTGGATCGTCCCGGGGTTTCGCGACTTTTCTTTTAGACGCTGATAGTCAAGCACCTTTACCTTGAGGTTGGCGATGCGTTTTTCGATCATTTCAAAGTCGTTCATCTGTGTCCCGGTACTAACGGCGTTCTGTTTTAAATACGCGTCGTAGTTGCCCTTGTAGCTGACGCTTTCGCCGTCCTTCAGCTCGATAATACGATCGACTTCTTTTAGCACGTCACGGTCGTGAGTAATGACCAGCACTCCCTCGCGGGCATCTTTCAGCCACTCGACAAACTGCGCCTTGGCAATGTAGTCCATGTGGTTGGTCGGTTCGTCCACCAGTGCAAGGTGAGCGTCGGAGTGCATGATTTTCACTACCTCAACGAGGCGTTTCTGGCCTCCGGACAGGGAAACAAACGGCCGGTGGGCAACATCGGGCAGCTGGAAATTGTCGAGTTCACGCGTGACGTGCTCTTCAATCTGGTAAAAACCTTTGTCGTCGAATCGCTGCAATGCGTTGGTATACTCGTCGATTTTTTTCATGTCGTCGCCCATCGTCAGGGGATAGGTTTCGATGACATGGCTCAGCTCGGCATATTCTGGCAGGCCGGAAAGTACGTACTGTAACACCGTCTGGTCGCCCAGGTCGTGATGCTCCTGCGCCGTCGCCACCACGACCGTACCGCGCTTAAAAATAACCTCGCCGGTAAAGTCTTTGTCGGTGCCTGCCAAAATGCCAAAAAGGGTCGATTTGCCCACGCCGTTACGGCCAATGACACCGACTTTTTCGCCGTCATCAATACTAAACTTGATCCCATGCATTAGACTCTTGGGACCAAAGCTTTTTTCAGTAATTGTAATGTCAGCAATCATATCTGTTAGAGTATAGCATTATTTGCATAAATTAAGTTATTATTATATTATTTACCTGTTCCAAAGCGCTTATTACGCTAGGGGAGGTGTTTCATGTTCACCATACGGCCCTCGGCGGCCGGATGGGCACGAGAGGTGATCGAGAGCATCAAGGTGTTCCTCGAAAGCAAACCTCGCGGCATCCATGCCGTCGCACCGCGCCGCGAAATTGCAGCCGCACTAGCATTCCGCATTACGGAAACGGCCCTACGTGGCCAGACCAGGTTTCCCAACCTGCTCACCGAGGCGGACGTCGCTGGTGTCATGGCGCTTTTTCCGCATGTACGGCCCGAAAGCCGCAATGAGGCGAAAGCCTTGCTGACGGCGCTCATCCGTGCGGAAATCAACAGCGGCAGGCTCGTCGCTGCAGAAATCCACTCCTCCCATTCAGTCGTGAAGCGTCATGTGACCGAATACGCTATCATGACCGTGGAGCAGTGGGGCCGACTGCAGCGCGCCAAGAGCCTCGGAACAACCAAATATGTCCGCGCCCTGACTTCGAAGTAGCACCATGAAAGGCGTTCCGAGGTCACGGCGCGCTTTTCATGTCTTATTGCTTTTTTATTGTTTTTATGTTTAAATTATATTTACCAATGCCGCAAAACCTAGGAGTATTCCCATGGACGTCGCAGTTGGAGCCCTTCTCGTCGTCATCATCCTGATCGCCATCGCAGTGCTGCGCCGCCGCCTGCGGACCAGCCCTAAGCAGCACCTGGACGCCTGCCAGGCCGAGTTCGACGCTGTCGAGCACGACCTGGCTCTCACTGGCACCCTCCGTGAGGAGGCGGACCAGCGCGGCTGGGCCGACATCTGCCGCCAACTCGGCGAGGAAGCGATGAACCCCGCGCTTCACAGCCTGGTCAACACCCCCGACGGGGACGAGCCGGCCGCCCGCGACCTGTTCGAGACCGCGGTCATGAAGCTGCGGCAAGTTCGCGCCAAGGCCATCGACAACCTGGAGATGGCCCAGAGCCTGGTCGATGACGAAACTGAGGAGGCGTAACGCCGGATCGCCCAGTGGCCGAAAGGCCCGGGGTGACCCGGCGCCTTTCGTGTCTAAGGGTTATTCTTCTTCTGTCGTTTGTTTCGTTGCAACGATTTGCTCGTAGAGTTTCGAGAGTTTAGCAACTTGGCGTTTTTCAGTAAAGTGACGAGCCAGACGCTGACTTTCGGCACCAAACTCACCGCGCTTTTTAGGATGTGAGAGTAGGTCGATGACCGCACTCGCGACGCTTTCTGGGGTGTTTTCAGCGTACCAGCCGCTTTCACCGTCGACAACTACCTCGGATACTTCTTTATCAATAAGAATAATCGGCAAGCCGGCTAGTGCGGCTTCGTGGAGCACCCAGCCCTGAGTGTCAGTCAGTGAAGGGAATACAAAGACTTCCATGGCGCCATAAGCAACGCCCAGGCTCTCCCTCGGCAAAGCACCCGTAAAGGTAATGCGGTCGGGGTGTGTTGACTCACTCGCCAGGCGCTCTAGCGTCTCGCGGAATTCAAAATCGCCGACGAACAGCAGCCGCGCGCGCGGGCGTTTTTCAATGATTTGTTCGAACGCAGGAATCAGCATAGCCAGGTTTTTTTCGGACCCAAGCCGGCCGACAAAACCAAACACCTCGTCTTTTTCGTCGATGCCAAACGTATCATAAAAGCTTTTCAGCTGAGTCTCGGTTGCAGGCTTAATACGATCAACGCCATTTGGCAGCATCGTCACCTCGTATTGGTAATTTTCCTCGTTCTGCCAGCTTTCTAGCTGGGCTTGGCTTTTGCGGCTCAGCGCGATGACGGCGTCACACTTGCTGTAAATAATAGTCAGGATCCGTTCGACGATATCGATGTTCCACTGCACGCGCTCGCGCCTTGGAAGATACATCTTTACGATCTCACGTACGTCCTTACCATTGACCTTGATAGCAAACGGCAAAAGGGCGATAAGCGCCAATAGTCCCGGAAGCAGCAGCCCGTCGCGGTAATGCTCGACGTACTCGCGAAGGTCGGTACAGTGCTGGGCGACAAGCGGCGTCTTGCATTTGTGCGCCGCGTACACGCCCATCATGCCAACTTGGCCGGGCGTGAAAAAGTGAATGACATCGAGGTCAAGTTCTTTGATCCGTGAAAGCACACGGGGAGGGAAGAACAGGCTCAGGTCGTAATCGTCGTAAAACGCGCCTTTGACGCTTGGAAAACGAATGACGTGCTCGTCTTCGTCGAATGCCTCAGCGTGGCGGCCGGGACGGATAGAACTGCCCGGGCAAAAAATATAGACCTCATGGCCCTGGGCCTCTAGGTGTTTTTTAAGTGATTCGACGACGAACACGATCCCGTTGATCGACGGCCGATAAGTGTCGGTGAAAAGTCCGATACGCATAACTCGCCCTATTATACCAGTTGCTTATAGAGTTTGACGAGGCGCTCGGCTGCCGCGCTGCTATCAAACCGCTTGGCAATGATACCAGCTTTCTTTTGCCATTTCTTGTATTCACTACTGTTTTCATGCAGTTTTTTGATTGCTGCGGAAAAACCGTCATCTTTACAACGAATGGCATCGTGAGCAAACGTGTCATCATATTCTGGAATGTCGCGAAGGACGATAGGCAGAGATGCGCCAGCGGCTTCAAGGACGCACATGGGGTGGTTTTCTTGCTCGGCAGGTAAGCAAAAGACGTCGGCCGCAGCCAGATAGCCGGCCACTTGGTCATGCGGCACGATTCCCGGTAGGCGCAGGTTTTTCGGCGCGCTGGCCATCAGCTTTTGCATTGCCTTGTAATCGGCACCAAGCTGCTTGAACGGAATACCGCCAACCCATACAAAGGTCACGTCAGGCAACTCTTTGGCCATCTTTACAAAGACGTCCAGGCGTTTCCTAGGCTGCACCTGGCCGATGCCTAGTACCATAAATTCGTCTTTTTTAAGTTTTAGCTTTTTGCGCGCGTCGGCTTTTTGCTTGTCGGTAAAAGCATAGCGGCTCATGTCGATCGTGTTATAGAACACCTCGATCTTGTCTTTTGGCACGTCCAGGTCGTTATGCAGCACGTCGGCAACCGTGCCAGAAACTGCCAGCACCTTGTCGGCCTTGTTGTAGTACCAGCGCATATAGCGCTTAGCGAGCGGCAGCCAGTAATCAGCTAAAATGATTGACCCTACCAACGAGGCTGGCACAATGTGCGCCGAAACCACCTTTTTAGGGCCGTTTTGGCGCAGTTTTTTCCAGGTGCGATTGCCAATAGTGTGCATGTGCACGACATCGACGTCGAGTTGCTCGCCAAATTTACCCCGTATAAGTTCTACATCGTCGCGCTTTTCCAGCGCACTTGCCATTTCATCGTAAGCGGTGTGAACGCCATGCCCCTGAACGGAAACATCGCTCTCCGACACCATATTGATTCGAATTTTCTTCATTTGATAGATATTATACCAGACTATCTCGGATGAGGCGGGCGACTCGGTCGGGCGACTCGATAGGAACCAGGTGTCCGCCCTTCAAAAAAACGGTTTTTGTGGCGCCGAACACTGCTTCCATATCCAGCGTGTCACGCTGGCGGGCGGTCGTGTCATACATGCCGCACACTACTAACGTCACCTTGCTATCAGCCGCGTGCTTATAGGCCGATCCGTCAAGGATTATATCTACCAGACCAGCCTGAAATACCACCTGTTCGAAAGTAGGGCGAGAGTGAAGCCCTACCCAGCGGACACGGCGAAGTACATCGCGCGAGTGGACTTTGGCGAGCGTCAGGCCGCGCAAGAACACGAATGGCCGCCAGTTGTATACGTGCGCCCAAAAGTGCGCTGAGTCCATAATCATGCGCGAGTAACTCGCATAGACACCGCTTGGTGCCGGGACAGGATTAAGCAAAATGACTTTACGTTCCACGAGTGTCTTTTCACTAATAACGGCCGAGCACCCGAAAGAATGGGCGCATACTGCCGCCACCGGGCCGAACTGTTTTTCAATCAGAACGATAACTTCATCAAACCATCGCTGGAGCGCTCTTGCGTCGGGAATGGCCATCTGATCGCTGTCGCCATGACCCGGCAGATCCAGCATAACCACCCGGTGGTCTTTTAGCAGTTCTGCGGCAAGTGGCACCAGCCCGACATGATCGCCGCTAATACCGTGCACTAGCAATAGAAGCGGCTTGTCGCTCGGCTCACTGCACCAAACACTGACCGAACGACTGTCGTTTTCAATCATCACCCGGCTCAGGTGATTTTTGATCCACGCTCCATAATTCATATATCAATAGTATCAGGCTTCGGCCGAAATAGTGGTACCGACCGGTTCGCCGGCGATCGCACGCATAATGTTGTCTTCTTTTAGCAGTTCAAAAACGATAATCGACTGGTGGTGGTCGTAGGCAAGGGCAATCGCCGCTTTGTCCATCACGCGCACCTCGGGTTGCTCAACCGCCTGAAGAAGGGTGAGACGGTCGTATTTTACCGCCGCCGAATTGGTTGTCGGGTCGCTGTCGTAAACACCGTCTACCTTTGTCGCCTTCAAAATAGCGTCGCAGTCCATTTCAAGCGCAAGGTTAACTGCCGCCGTATCGGTAGTGAGGTAAGGCCGGCCGATACCGCCCGCAACAATCACCACACGGCCTTTTTCGAGGTGGGAAATAGCCCGGCGGTGCGTAAACTGGTCGGCAACTTGGTCCGCCTGAATATTGGTGAGGGCGCGGGTAGCCACTCCTCGGCTATTAAAAACGTCGGCCAAAGCCAACGCGTTCATCATTGTTGCCATCATACCAATATTATCTGCCGTCACACGGCCAATACCACCGCCAGCTAGCTGAGCGCCGCGCGCGTAGTTGCCACCACCGATCATAATAACGACCTGGCTGTCTTTGATTTTCTTGACTTCGTCGGCAATCCAGGCCGCTCGCTCGGCGTCAAACCCGCCGTCGAATTTACCTTGTAGTTGTTCACCGGATAATTTTAGGAGCACACGTTTATACATGGGTCCCAGTATATCAAATAAATACCCCATAAAAGGAAAGCACCCCTCCGCCTGTGGATCGCACTGGCGAAGGGGTGAGGAAGCTTTCCCAAGCCTCAGGACCTTGTAAGTCCCTTAACTAGGAGTGGCGGGCGACGACTGTCAGCCGCGCCAACGGTACCGCGGACCGCCAGTCGCCCCACGCGCTCGGCGCTGGGCGTTGGCGGCTGTAGTGATGTCCAGCGTGAACGTGCCGTGCAGCCAGCCGTCGGTGGAGCGGCGGAAGACCCGCAGCTTGATCGCCTGGCCGGCCGTGAAACACACGGCCTTGTAGGCGCCGACGGGCAGGTTGACGGCGTTGTTGCCGATCTGGAACCGGACCGCGCGGCCCAGTCCCTTGATCTGGTGTTCGACCTCCTCGCCAGTGAGCTGCGCGCCCCTGGCGCGGAACTGCCGCTGGCCCGAGGCGAGCACCTTCAGGAGCTCCTCGGCGCTGGACTGCATGAGTGCGGGGTCGGGCTCCGACGATGTCGGGTCCGTCGCCGCCTCCGCAGGCTGCGCCTTGTAGTACTCCTTGGCGTCCACCCATCGGGTCTTGACGCGTCCGCGCTCCTGCGTACAGAAGGCGAACTCGTATCGGACCCAGGTGTCCTTGCCGGTGCGGTGGATGATGCGGAGCAGGATCGTCTCCTGCGCGCCGATGTAGCAGATGGCAGCCGCGTCGTTGACCGACACGTTGCCGTCACCCTTGATGGAGAAGATGGCCTCGTGTCGGCCAGCCAGTCCCGCGATCTCGCGGGTCATCATCGGGTACTGCTGCGTGACGTTCTCGCCGCCCTTGACGGACGAGCGTGCCGCATCAGCCAGGAACCGCTGGAGCTTCTCCCGGACCTCGCGCACGATCTGATCGCGCGGGGTGTCCAGGGAAACCGGGGTCGGTCGTACCTTGCCGGGCATAAAGCCCTCCTTGTGCTCGGAAATGTTTCCACGACATATTATATACTAGTTTGTCAATCTTGTCACACACCATATGCGTAGGAAGTGAAAACGCCGCCCGTTCCCGTGCTACAGCACGGTACTAGGGCGGCGTCCTCACCTTTCTGTCAGTTCAGGAGATGAGCGCTGCGCATCCAGCCCTGCAGGCCGACCAGCACGTCGTGCAGCCGGTCCGACAGGTTCTGCGCACCGCAGGTGAGATCACAGGCGGTGTGCATGTCCGGCGGGTTGAGACCACGGGTCGCGTCGATCGCCATCAGCACGAGCTGGAGACCCAGCAGGGCCGGGAACAGCCAGCGGTACGGCCGGTCGAACTTCATGACGAAGACGAGCGCGTACAGCAGCATGCCGATGAGGATCGAGTAGACCGCCAGGTCGTGGTGAGCCCCTCCTCGGGCTCCTCCCACCATGTCGTTCTCCTCGCCGCCCCGGTT
>CAMLKC010000038.1 GCA_946480595.1 uncultured Candidatus Saccharibacteria bacterium | reverse complement strand
AGTTGTCGCTTGGGATGAACCCGTTACGATTGTTGACCTACGAATGATTGTTCTCCTGCCTTAACATTACTGTAAAGGCGTCTACCTTACTCTGTCTTTCTTCTCGCAATAGAACAGGATACTTGTCGACCTATTTCATTAAATTATATTGGGTGAAAACGTTCTTTTCAGTATCCGTAGCGACATTTGTCGGTAGGCTCATTTGCGTCTTGTACTTCCCACTCGCTAGGTGAGGCCGGTCAGCCGCACTAAGTAGACAAGCACGCAAATGTGCTGACTCTAATTGTATCAGCCATTGCAAAGTATGTCAATTTATTTTATAAAATGTGAATTTGTCAAGTTTACTCAACTGCACACTTAACCTGGCAGTGATTGACGATATTCGCCTGGTGTTCTTCCTCTGTTCGGGCGTAATACGTCACTTCATCGTCGCCGCTAAGGAAATAGAGATAATCTCCTGCTGCCGGGTGTGCCGCAGCCTCTAGCGCCGTTAGGCCAGGTGTTGCGATAGGACCCGGGGGCAGCCCCTCGTGAATTCGCGTGTTATATGGAGTATCAGTGGCAACTGAACGCCGTAAGCCCTCTTTATCGGCACCATAATATGCCGTAATGTCCGATCCAAGCATCATCCCGCTACGATACCGTTTTAAGAATATTTGAGCTACCCGTTTTTGGTCGGTCGCATTCGGCACTTCTCTTTGTATGATCGAAGCCAGTGTTATTCCTTCGTAAAGGGTGAGTCCCTGCTTTTTAAAGGCTGCAACAAGGTTATTTTCTTGGATTATTCGGTAATATTCATCAAACGCACGACTTAGCACCTGTTCTACCGTCGCATCACTACTAAACTGATACGTTTCTCCGTAGATATAGCCCTCAATACCAGCGCTCGCAGGCTTGGAAGCGAAAAGAGGGTGGTCATACGACTTGTTAAATGCGGCTCCTACTTCTTTAGAACTATAGCCAGATTTTACCAACGCCGCCTTGTTTTCCTCTTCCGTTGCCCCTGGCAGGAACGTGAGAGAAAAGTCATCTACTTTACCTGATACGATATCAGCCACCATCGCCTGCGTCGACTGCGAGGGAGATAATGCATATACACCCGCCTGGAGTTTGGACCGTGTATTCGAAAGACGGGTATAGATATCGAAGGCAAAACTACTACGAATCAGTTTATTTTCTTCAAGTAGTGTACCGATCTGTGAGGGTGACGATCCCTCTGCAATCGCTACCCGGTGCCTGGCCGCACTAGCAGCGTCGACAGGTCGCAAAGACGTCTGGTACCAGATAATCACGCCACCGATAGCCAAAGCAATGAGCCCAAGGACGCACAAAATAATCCAAACCCAAATACGGCGTTTTTTATTTGGCCGTGGAACCTCAGGAATATCCGGCGGCGTCATGGCCTCTACGGGCAGCTCCGTGGTGTCAGGAGGCCGCGAAGAGGGCGCTGACGGCTGACTTTGGGCATTTAAAGGCCGTTTTTGCGGTACAATATCCTGCACGCCCCTAGTGCCTTTCCAGATAATCTTGTAAGATAATCGCCGCCGCCCGGGCATCAATATCACCCTTACTATAGGGTTTACCGTACGATTTTAGCTGCTGCTCGGCAAGAACGCTTGTAAGAGACTCGTCCTGAAACTCAAGATGCGGAGCCATATCCGTTAGCTGTTCGGCGAATGCCTCTGCGTAGGCGGTTTGTGCGGTTGCTTCTCCAGATTGGTTGCGTGGATAACCAACCACGATCGTATCAACATTTTCGTCAACGACTATCTTAGCAATGCGCTCCAACTCGGCGCCGTCTACCTCTATCGTGTCATATGGCATAGCAATCCGCACGGCGTCATCACCAACTGCGACCCCTATCCGCTTTTCTCCAACATCGAGCGCAAGAAAGGTTTTGTTACGACTCATTCAAATTAAATTCAACGTTGATTTTCTTGGTGTCATTTGGCGCAGTAGAAACCCAGAACGGCCAGAACTTAATGTCGACATTGTCAACACCTTGGATCGCCTCTATACTCGACTGAATTTCCCCATAGCGCTTGCCTTTGGCCTGATCTTTCACTGCTTGGTCTTCGATCTTTGGCCCGATTTTCGCCGTTGCGACTAGATTAGCCGTGAGGCCCTTGCCTGACAGCACGACGTCAGTAAAGCTTACCTTATCGGCACCACTGTCATAGACACGGCGGTCGTCAAGACCCTTGATTTGCTCTTTGAAGTAATCGTCAAGGAACTGACTGATGTCAGCCTTCGCCACTCCTGACAGGCTGTAAGTAATCGTCGTTGAAAGGGTTGCCGTCCCAGAAGCTACTTCTTGTCCAACCCCCGGTGTTACCTGAGGATTACCTTTATCTACCTTAAAACTCTGATCTAGAATGACAAACGTGTCGTTGAACTTGCCCTTCAAGTCGCTTTTCATATCATCGGTACTTTGCTGATCGAGTTGATCCATAGCTTTTTGCGCATCGGCGTCACTGACTACCTTAACGGTTTTTTTGCTTCCGCCGGTAATATCTGTCGCGGCATCAGCGTTAAAGTACGCTGCTGAACTGCCGCTAGAGTGCCCTGCGACGCTAAAGGTCGTACCACTCGGCGTGTTGTATTCGCCACCTATATCGGCTGCTACAATCGTCACAGGATCCGAGACACCAGGGTCGCTACAACCCAAGAAGCCGCCTGATCCTCCAGGAACGCTTACGGCGGATTGCGTCGTGTAGTTGCGGCCATTCACTGTCAGTTTCGTTCCCGCAGCCACCGACTGAGACGACGGGGTCTCGCAGTTCTGAAATGTCACTTGGCCCTTCGATTTTTCACCTACTTCTTTGCTACCCGTTGGAGTAACGTTTGCAGTCACGTCTTTCTTCATTGTCTGAGTAACAGATTTCAGCGTACTGTTCGATAGGCTCGTCGAAGCAGTATCAGCCAAGCTCACCTTGGCATTTGCAGACGAGTCTGTCGTCCGGGCCGTAATAATAACGGTAGCGCTTGGCGCAAAAAAGATCGCCCACACCAAGAAAACCAAAAGCAGCACGCCGCCAGCAATGCCAAAGACGAGTTTTTTACGAAACTGGTTGAAATTCGGCACTTTGCCACTCTTTGACCGCGGCTTTTTAAGCGCTTGGCCTGCTGTAGGCGGAACCGCGCGAAGTCGAAGCTCGGCTGCATTATCTTTAATTGCTTCGTCAAGCGGCGAAGACAGTGCGGTTGCACCAAGGGCATTGGTATCAGCCGTGCGTGCCAGATCGCCGACCGGCAGCTGGGCGCCATCGATGATATCATCGCCATTATCGACACTTAGCGCCGAAATTTCTGCTAGCTCTGGTTTGCTTTGCAGGTTTTTAGCAACAGGAATTTTAGCCGCTGCAGCAAGTGCCGTCAGGGCCGAGTTATTACTAATAAGAACCATTCGTTTGTCGCTTTGTGTCGCCGCACGCTGCAACAGTCGCAGATTTACTGCGCTTTGCAACACACCAATACGCTTTGGCGGCACCAAGGCGACGATTTTTTCTTTAGAGTCTTTCACCTTGCCAATAATAGCGGTGATATCGTCCTCAACATCGATGTAGATGACGTCTTTGTTCATAGTTAAATGCGAAGGATCCGATTAAGTTTGTCTTTGATGGTATCGCTGTCGCTGCTCCCTACTATTGTATCATAGCCGACTCGCAGCAGCCCCATGGCAGTAATGAAGGTGTGGTCGTTTGCCGCCCCTGTTGTGTCGTGGATTCCCACGACTTCACTCGGGTTGATACGCTGCACGGTTGGCCGCTTGGTGAATGGCAGCTCTTTGTACCAGTCGCGCTCAGAAAGCGCATCGACCAGCATAGCGAGGCTCGCGCCACCGCCGCAAAGCAGAATACGGTTTGGCAGGTGGTCCACCGAATCAAACTCGCTGAGCGCCAGTTCGACGCCGGCAAGCCAAACGTCCAGCGTCTTGTCGATAGCCTTTTCAGCTTCTTTTTTAACGCTCGCCTTGATCTGGCTATTATCGACATTAACCTTGAGCTTTTCAGCATCACCATAACTGAGGTCCATTTCACTGGCAATCGTGCGCGTAAAGCTACGGCCGCCAATACCGAACATCTTCGTACCTTCGACACCGCCGTCGTTCACAACGGCGATATCGGTCGTGCCGCCACCAACATCGGCCAAAATGGCAGTAAAGTTACTGCTGGCATCAGTGCCAAGAACACTGCGGCTGACCGCAAACGGCTCGGCGGCGACGGCAACCAACTCAAGCGCCAGTTCGTCGGCAACTCGTTCGAGCGCTCCAATATGCACCATCGGGGCAAACGCGGTATAAATCTGTACGGCAATGTCCCGTCCCTGGAAGCCAATCGGGTTAGATACTTTATAGCCGTCGATATGAATACTGACAAGCGCGCTGTTGACCAGTTTGACCTCGACTTCTTCGTTGCCTGTCTCAAGGGCGATTTGGCGCTGCGCTTTGCCCTGGGCGCGCTCCTGCACCTTTTCGATGATAAATTCCATCTCGTTGGTATCTAGCGGACGGTCAGGCTGCGGTCGGCGGTAGCGAATAGTATTGGTAACACCTTTGACGAGTTCTCCGGCAATACCGATAACCGCACGCTTCGCTTGTAGTCCGGCTTGGTCTTCCGCTTCGGAAAGCGCCTCTTCACAGTTACGCACTACCCCTGAAATATCAGCAATGGCGCCAGAGTGCATGTCGCTGACATCCTGACGAGCACGGCCAACACCGACAATCTCGAGTTCATCATCTTTTACCTTTGCGATCAGCGCCTTGACGAATTCCGTTCCGATATCAAGACCGACAACGTAATCGCCCTCAGTCGCTGTCTGTACTTTTTTGCGCAATTTATCGAAAACCATAATTAGTATCAATTATATACCATTTGCCTATGGAATAAAGAATTCTTAGCAAGCGTCTTGTTTTACAAAAATGATAAAAATGATATGTTATACGTAACCACTTCTTTGGAAAGGGGTTGTCGTGAGTATCCTCAACCTGGCTCGTACGGTTTACTCGCTGATTGTTATCGCAGTGGCTGCCCTTGGCTGTAAGCTGGCCTACGGCTACTGGCTCCATAAAGCCACGGCCGAGGCTGCAAACAGCAAGAGTTTCCGCATGGATTGCACCGGCAGAACGTTCCCGGACTGCGACTTCACGGAAGTCCCGGTGCGCGTTCACACCTTCAGCGAGGTGATCCTGCCGACGATCCTGTGCTCGATAGGGTATGCGGCGGCGGCAGTGTTCTGCATTGCCATCGCCATCGTCCCACAGGTAGTCTGGGGCAGACACGGCACCAACGACCCATCATGACCAAAAGAAGCGCCGCTCCGTGCAAAAGACATCGGAGCGGCGAGGCGCGGGCGGACCTTGAGCACTACTTGCTCGGCCGCCTTTTTGAATTGTTTAGCGCAAAACGGCTTTTATACGGCGAATGCCTGCCGAGCTGGATTCTTCTTTGGTAACCTTGAATACCTTGTTGCCTTCGGCTAACTGCCCGGTGTGATCGACGTGCGGGCCGCCACAAATTTCTAAGGAAGCAATACGATCGCCTTCGCCCATCTGGTAGACTTTTACTTCGTCGGCATAGCGTTCGCCAAACGGACCGATCGCTCCCATATCAAGCGCCTCCTGGGTTGGGTAAAGCTTAAATGAAACGGGCAGATCTTCTTTGATCCAGCCATTTACCAGCTCTTCGGCCTTCGCGATGTCTTCGGGTGTCATTTTGTGGTCAAGGTTGAAATCAAACCGCAGGCGGTCTTCAGTGATGTTGCTGCCGTGCTGACGGAGCTCTTCGCCAAAAATCTCGCGGAGCGCCGACTGCAAAAGGTGCGTTGCCGTGTGGTACTTTTTGTGGATGTCGGTTTGGCCGCCCAGGCCGCCCTTAAACGTGCCTTTAGCAGCAGTTTGTGAACGGGCGCGCTGCTCAGCCATCTGTGCGTCAAATTCTTCGCGCCAGTTCTCACTCACTTTAATGTCTTGCTTAAATGCCTCCTCAGTCGAAAGTTCAACGGGGAAACCGAAGGTATCATAAAGAGTGAACAGCTCGGTGCCCGTAAGACCATTCTCGGCAAATTTTTCCAGCTGCTTCAAGCCTTTGCGGAGTGTTTGGCGGAAGACTTTTTCTTCCTTGACAAGCGTCGCAACCACTTCGTCGCGGCTTGCGGCCACCTCTGGGTAATCGGCGTGGTACATGTCGGCAATGACCGGCACGACTTCTTCGAAGAAATTCTGTTCGATACCAAGGTCGAACGCAAAACGGATCGCACGGCGAAGCAGACGGCGCATGACGTAGCCCTGCTCTTTATTGGCAGGCTTGACGCCGTCAACCGCAAGGAACGATGCCGCACGTAGGTGATCGGCAATCACGCGCATGCTCTGAGTGTGGCTTTCGTATTTTTTGCCGCTGAGCTTTTGCAGCCTTTCGATAATAGGCCATAGCAGGCTGATACGAAAAACGTCGGAGCTATCGATTGCGGCTGCCGCGATACGCTCAAGGCCACCGCCAAAGTCGACGTTCTTTTTCTCGAGCGGCTCGAAACTCCCGTCTTCCATGCGGCGGTACTGCATAAAGACTTGGTTGCCGATTTCCATAAACTGGCCGCTGTCGCTGGCCGGGTGCGCTAGGCCGTAGCCTTCGGCGTGGTTTTCAGGTCCAAAGTCATAAAAGACTTCGCTGTCGGGTCCACAAGGATCGCCGATTGGCGTTTTGTCGAGGCCGCCATTGCGGCTCCACCAGTTTTCGCCGTCGTCGTAAAAGAAAATGCGTTCGCCCGGCTTCACACCACGCTTGTCGCCGTCTTCCTGTGAGCCGACTTCAACGATCTTAGCTTCTATTCCCTTTTCCTCGAAGACTTTCTGCCAAATGTTCGCCGCTTCGTCGTCGCGGGGAATGCCGTATTTTTCATCACCGATAAAAGCCGTGACATAGATTTTGTTCGGATCGAGGCCAGCGACGTCAGTCAGGAACTCGAAAAACCAGCGGATCTGCTGTTCTTTAAAGTAGTCGCCCATGCTCCAGTTGCCAAGCATCTCAAAAAACGTCGTGTGGCGGTTATCACCGACATCCTCGATGTCCTGGGCACGAATACATGTCTGGCTGTCCACCAGGCGCACGCCCGCGGGGTGAGTCTTGCCCAAAAGATATGGAAGAAGCGGCTGCATACCACTGCCGGTAAACAATGTCGTCGGGTCGTCAGTCAGCATTAGCGGCGCCCGCGCTATTACCTCATGCTGGCGATCCTTAAAGAATTGTATGTAGGCGTTTCTAATATCTTGGGCATTCATAAATGCCATTATAACAGAGGTGTGGCGACTGACCAAGCGTTATTTTACGGCCCAGCCGCGCCAGCCGGCTTCGGTGTCGGTGACCGATACGGTCCGCTCGTAGCCAAACCAGCGCGCATACCCAGGGTCTGCCAAGGCTACGCCAACTCGAGGACACTCTGTTGTCTGCTGCCCCACCCATGCGTCGGGGCTTTGCGTTATTGCCCCAGTGCTTGAAAGGTAAAACCAGACCGCGCCAGATCTTGAGTATGCAGCAATGCCAAACTGCGGGTTGGTTCCGCCGCTCCGCACGCAAATAAGCAGGTTGCGCGACGTTGAATCTCCCGCGGCGGACGGCGAGGTGACATCATAGCCATCGTGCGATATCTTCGGAATGGCAGCCGTAATAACAGCACCCGTGCTGTCCTGCATTGTACTGATCTGAGTTTCAGAGGTCGGGTACGTTCCCGTTGCCGATTTGTAGCTTTTCATGCCGGCGGCAATACTCTTGAGATCAGCTTGGATCGACGAGTCATACGACTTGTTTCTCACTCCAATATAAGTAGCGACAGTAATGGCCGTCAAAATAGAGATCACGACAATGACAACGATCAGCTCAATGATCGTGAAACCGGTCTGCGTACGAGTTTTTGCGCGTATCATCTTGCTTATGGTTATACCACAAACAAGGAGCAGAGCCTAGCCGCTAAACAGCTACGATGCCGCCGCCAAGACAAATGTCACCGTCGTAAATGACAATTGATTGGCCGGCAGTGACGGCGCGTTCGGGATCAGTCAGTCCAAGTACCGCTTCTTCGCCGTTTTGCCCCTTAAGCTGCGCGGTAACGAGCGGTGCACGGTGGCGCACACGGATAGAATATTCCCCCTCGGATGGCGCTTCGTTGATCCAATGGACAGATGATAACTGAATGTTCTTTTTCCAGAGAGTATCGTCTTGAATATCAGTGGTAACATACACCTCGTTTTTGTCCATATCTTTGCCGACAACGTAATACGGCAAGCCGCCGCCCACATCAAGCCCGTGGCGCTGGCCAAGCGTATAAAAGATTGCACCGTCATGGACGCCCAGTTCTTTCCCGGTGGTTTTGTCGAGGATTTTACCCGGCTTTTGTTCGACATACTGGCTCAAAAACTCACGGATACCAATTTTTCCGACAAAGCAAATACCTTGGCTGTCTTTTTTACCAGCCGTAAACAGTCCGCGCTCTTTTGCCATTTCGCGCACCTCGGGCTTGGTATAGCCGCCCAGCGGGAAGATCGTCTTCTCTAGCGCCTTGCCGGTGACCCGGTACAAAAAGTACGTCTGGTCTTTGTTGTCGTCCTGGGCACGCTTCAAAACACCGTTTTCGACACGGGCGTAGTGACCGGTGGCAATCATATCCGCCCCATCTTCGAGCGCTGCCTCGAGGAATAACTTGAACTTTACCTCTTGGTTACACATTATGTCCGGGTTCGGGGTGCGGCCAAGTTTGTATTCCTCGATCATATAATCGACAACTTTACCGAGTGAGGCGCGGTTCAGAAATGCA
>CAMLKC010000037.1 GCA_946480595.1 uncultured Candidatus Saccharibacteria bacterium | reverse complement strand
GAGATCACAGGAAGTGACTGGAGTTCAGACGTGTGCTCTTCCGATCTGATCGTTATGCCCAACAGGACAAGCATGGCACCCGCCATCACAAGCAGCTGCGAGACAGGTACGAGCTCAACAAAATACCCCGCGAACCCCTTCAAAAGTGTTGCGATCGACACCGCTCCGGCTGCAACCAAAAGCACTCCGATACCCATTGATAGTCGCGACTTCTTAAATGCCTCATGCAAATACACAGCCACGCCGGCACTCACCGGAAACCGCGACGCCAGCTCGGCATAGCTAAGCGCGGCACAAAACGCAACCACGGCAGCAATAAGAAATGCCAGCACTGACAAATATCCCGCGGGCTCGGCAATTTTACCAATCAGTACGTATACACCCGCACCGATAATATTTCCCGTTCCATAAAGAGCGAGCATCCAGGTTGTCACTACCCGCCTAAGCTTTGGCTGTTGCTTCATAATCCCACTATAGCAAACCCTCGCAAAGTCACTACGTAAGATTTTTCATTGCCAAAGGGAGCACCGAGCTCACTTGTTTGCTTTTCTTTACAAACGACAGTCGGGCTCCTGCAGTAGGAGCCCGGCGTATTTTTAAAACATGCTATAACCTATTTTTTAGAACGATAGTAGACAACAGACTTATAGATCGACTCGCCCGAACTCCATATACTGCTAAGAATGGCGATGACCACAGACATTCCCACGATCCATGGTGCTGCCTGGGTTAGGTCGGCGCTTTTTGATACTTCTTCAACGAAAACCGGATTAATGAGCGACTGCGTCAGAATAACGAATGTCAGGAAGGCTGCCCACGCGATGTCGATAAGGACATTCGTCATCGTAAGGGCGAGGATCCAGTTGCCCACCTTTAACTTCCATCCTTCAAGCAGCAGACTTGCCGCCACAAGGAGCAAAAAGCCATTCATGATCCAGCTTCCCCATAGTTTTGGATCGAGAACGGGAGCAGTGATATGCGCCCACCAGGCTGGCCATGAGGCAGCATATGCCACAACACCAGCGACAATAAGAATAAACACTATGCCGGCTACACAGTCACCAATGCTGATCTGTCGCTTTGGCGGCAGCTCGGGAAGTGTCTCAGGAGACCACGCCTCCGACTCTACGTCAGGACTAGTGCCAGTCCGGTCAAGAACCGCAAATACCAACGTTACCCAAAAAGCAATCTGAATCGCCGCGCCGATACCAGTGCCGACTCCCGTTGCAATTGAACCGAAGATGCGGTTTGTTTCGAATACTTCTACGATACTGACGACAGTCGCCACAATTGGCGGCACAAGCAGTACCAACTGCTTCAGGAGCTTCCAGTACAAACGAAACCATCGCGGACTAATAAGATACTGCGGCGTATTTTCGTATTCACAAGCAAGTTTTTCGGGCGAACCGAGCTCTTTCAATACCTCGATCACTTGTTTTTTGGTAGGTTTCTTCTCTTCTAGCTTGGCGGCCAGCATATCATTTATTGTGGCGCGCAGCTCCTCTGCCACATCTTCGCGCTGCGATTGCGGCAGCCGCCTCGTAACGTCATAGACGTATCGTTCGATCAGTTCCATTATTTCTCCTTCATTATCTTAGTAACAATATCGTTGGTTTCGGTCCATTCGGCGCGCAAACGGTCGTATAGCTCCTTGCCCTTTTGACTGAGTAGGTAGTATTTACGTGGCCGCACATCACTGGTGTCCCAGGTGCTCCCCAGGATGCCCTGCTTCTCCAACCTTCGGAGCAACGGATAGAGCGTACCGGCGTCGACGGGTATACCCTTCTCCTCAAGTGCACTCAATAGCGCGTAGCCATAGTACGGCTTTTCTAGCTTGCTGAGTATTGCGAGGACAATCGTTCCCCGGCGAAGCTCGAGCGCCATGTTGGTATATAGTTCATCCATGCTTTGCATAATGCCATCATACTATGTGGCGCACAATATTGCAATACCACACTGTAATTGTCATCACAGTTGATTGACTTTACCAATATAATGTGCTATTATTAGAGTACATTAGCAGCACTGCTGTTTTCTCAAAAAGCTATTCACCTCTTTGGCATCTCACTATGTCAGCAACACGCTGCTTAAAAAATCTTCATTTATAAAAACAATCTAACCAAAGGAATATTATGGATATATTAACACTCGTGACCTTTTGTGTCGCACTTTTATCAAGCATTGTCAGCGGTATGAGCGGTGGTGGAGGTGGTTTTATTATGACCCCTTACTACCTTCTTATCGGGCTGACACCTCAACAAATTGTGGGTGGAGCATCCGTCGCTAGTCTCGGACTGGGCGGAAGTTCGCTCGTCGCTATGCGCGGCAAGCAACTCATTAACAAGCGGTTTTTATGGCCACTTGCCACGCTGACAGTTATAGCTACACTGCTCGCCATGCTTATTTTGCCCAGCATCAAAAGCGGCGGGTTTGAGATAGTTATTGGCGTACTTTTGATTGCCTTGTCGCCCACCCTCTTCATCAAGAAACAGCGTTTTCAGCCAGGAGAACGGTCAAAACGATCGATCCTCATAGGCTACGGAACATACGCGATCATCTTACTTGCCGGCTCGCTAGGCAGCGGCCTGGCGACGCTTTTGTTTCTGCCTCTCATGTTTTTGATGGGGCTCAGTGCAATGCAGGCGAACGCGCTGCGGCGCGTCCTTATGCTCATGCAGGCAGTCGTCGCTTTTTGTATCGTTTTACCCCAGGGATATATCATATGGAGCTACGCTATTGCATCACTCCTAGGGGGCTATATTGGCGGATATATTGGCACCAAGTTTGCGCTAAAAAAGGGTGAATTATTCGTCAAATACGCCCTCGCTGCGATCATGGTGATCTCTGGTTTTGCGTTGCTGATAAATAGAGTACTGGCTTAGACCTCACAAGAAGCTTCTAGTAGAATATAGAGGCTAGCTATATTCTCCAGCCATTCATCGTAATTAATGCGATAATAAGAACAGATGGAACAACTCGAGCAATTCGGATGGACAGACGACGTGCAGCAACAATGGCAGCAAGTCGCGCAGCCTGGTTTAGCGCCGGCCCGCGTCGTTGCTGATTTTGGCACGTCGCTAAGGATTGTCACTCCTGCTGTCGTGACCGCCGAACTCAGCGGAAAGCTCGCTCACTACACCCCGGCCGAGGCGACGCCTAAAATTGGAGACTGGGTGGGCGCACGCCTGTCGAGTAATGGCAGGGCTGTTATTGAAGTGCTTGTTCCCCGCTGGAGCGAAATCGCCCGTAAGGCTGCAGGCAATCAGACAACCAAGCAGATTATGGCAGCAAACGTCGACATAGCCTTTGTCCTACTGGCACTCGACGGCGACTTTAGCGTTGAGCGGTTAAAACGATTCGTCTACCAGCTATCCATAAGTCACATCAAGCCAGTTATCGTTCTCAACAAAGCCGACAAGGTCGAAGATGTGACCCCTTTCGTTGCTGACGTACAGCATCTAAACCTTCCCGTCATAATAACTACCGCCACTAAGGGCGCAGGCGTGGCCGAAATCATGTCGTATATTGCGCCTGGTCGCACCGCTATCTTGCTTGGCTCTTCGGGAGTTGGCAAATCGACGCTCACCAACAAGCTACTGCAAAGAGACGCCCAAGCGACGCAAGCCGTCCGTGCCTCCGACGCCACAGGCCAGCACACCACGGTGCACCGCGAACTATTTGTATTACCAAACGGTGGCCTGCTGATTGACACGCCCGGTATACGAGAGTTGCAACTCTGGGGTACAGAGGACAAACTTGAAGAGAATTTCGATGATATTGCCCGCCTCATAAGCCAGTGCAAGTACACGACATGCCAGCATAACGGTGAGGAGGGCTGCGCTATCCAGGAGGCGCTACGTAACGGCAACCTAGAAGCCTCTCACTATGCAAGCTATTTAAAAATGCGCGCCGAGCTAAAAACTCTGCACCAAAAAAACGTCGCGCAGCAGCACCGCGGCAATAAAAGGTCACGCAAAAGCATGGATCGTCAAACCGAGGACATGCAACGCGACGACTGGTAGATAGGTCTACGAAAGAGGATCGATAAGACTAGGCTGGTTTGGCTTAGGCGCGTGCACAGCAGGACTTACCTCATGCACGACCAACTGTCCCATCGAGTGTGGTCGCAGCATGTCGTAGAGTGAGTTAGCATCGGTAACTGCCGGGTCAAGCCATCGCGCTTCGTCTTCAGGCTTAATGATAATAGGCATTCGAGCGCTTGAGTCGGGCATGTCATCGGTTGCCTCGGTAGTAATAATTGAATACGTACCATGCGTTACGCCTTCGGGGTCTTGCCAGGAGCTATAAACGCCAGCCAACCCAATCAGTGATTTGTCACTGGACTGAACATAAAAGGCGCGCTTTTTACCGCTCCCGTTCAGCTCATAAAAACCATTTGCCGGTACGAGGCAGCGGCTCTCTCGCACAGCTCGTTCCCAGCTGTGCCGAGAAAAGATCTTCTCCGAAGGAATATTGTATGTTTTATAGCGGAATACCGAGTTGGTATCTTTGGCCCCCTTGGCAACAAGCCCCCATTTCATAAGCTTGGCGACACGGATACCTTCACGGTCTACAATCACCGGCGCACTTACCGTAGGACTGTTGTTATAGTGCGGCTTCACGCCTTTTGGCAGACCCTCTGCAAGGTTGAAGCGACTGCTTAGGTCGGCTATATCGTAAAGCGAGTATCGGGAAATCATTACCCTAGTATAGCGCACTATGCGGGTTCAGCAGCGACAAATATCCGCCCTACAGCCACCTGCGGGTCGATTTTTTATAATCGGCGTATTTTTGCCCGAATATACTCTCAAGATTTCGCTCTTCGTACGGAATAACCATAAAATTAATGACCGCAAAATACACGAGCGGGCCGACAAGCGCGGTGGGTGTGCCTACAAATACCGCAACGCCAAGTACTGTGATGAGCTCGGCCAAATACAGCGGATTGCGACTGACAGCGAAAAATCCTTTAGTAATGAGCCGCTTAGACGTTTTTACGACATCTGTCGAACCCCCGCCCCGTATCATAACTACCAAAACGGCCGCACTCAAACTCATACCCGTCGTCACCAACAGCGCACCGGCGATGTTGTTTACCGGCGGCGAAATCAATTGCTGAGCATCAAAAAGTTTGCCGACTAGCAGCGTCGCAACAATCGCACAAAACAATGTGAGGTCTGGTGCCGAATTCAAAAGGCGTTTCGTCATAGCATTACTATAGCAATAAACCTGTCGATGCGGTTTCAGTGTACTGGTAATTGGACTAGTATGTGGATTTATAATGTGTTATATTGATGGGGAGCACCCATTAATATGGAAAAAATACCCCCTGAACTCCAAAACAACCTCGGTTTTCTTCTCCTGCAAACGCTTAAAAGCGCAGGCGATGTAACAAGGCCGTACCCTCTCCAGGATGAATTTCGCCTGCATCATTTAGCGATTATGCAGTACGTTTCTTATAACCCGACAACCTCGCAGAAATCGATTTGCGAAGATCTTCGTCTTGATCCGAGTGATGTCGCACGATACGTAAAACAGCTGTCTCTCACTGGGCTAATTTCAAAAAAACAAAACGACAGCGACAAACGCAATTCATCTTTGTACGTTACAGAAATGGGTGAATCATGGCTTGCCTTAAGAAACGAGCGAGGCAGAAAATTAGATCCACTTTTTGCAGGAATTCTTGAGCCGCAAGAATATAAACAACTTTACTACCTTCTAAATAAATTCATTAAAAACAGTACAAAGGAGTGAACATATGGAATCAATGCTACTAGGTATCATCGTTTCAGTTGCATTAGCGGGAGGCGTGTTTAACCTAAAATCTAAAAAACAAAAACTTGCTCTGCCAAAAGCAACTTTGTTGGTCGCCTGCGTCACTCTTGTCGTTGGGGCTATTGGCAATATCTTCCCTACCGCCCTCAATCTATTAGGGCGTAACCTTCCTCACCTACAACAGGGCGAGACTTGGCGATGGTTCACTCCTTTGTTTGTTCAGGATGGTGGCTGGGCTGGGCTTATTTTTAACTTGCTTACACTCCTCATCATCGGGACGCTCATAGAAACTATTTTTGGAAAACGCCGATTCCTCATAACCTACTTTGTCGCTGGTTTCATTAGCGAAATTGCCGCCTACACTATTCTTCAACATCAAGGGTTTGCTGGTAACTCAGTCGCTAATATGGGCCTTGCTGGACTTCTGTTTACTGCACTCCTAACCTCTAAAGCCGAGCCTGTGCGGGTAATCGGCCTCGTCGGTATGGGCGCAGGACTTATCCTCCTCTTCACTGGCAACCTTCATGGCGTCGGTTTTATATCTGGTGTAGTTATAGCATATTTCTTCCATAAAACACGCGGCGCAGATCAGAAAATATAAAAAACATTGCGTACGATCAACAAGGAGAATACATGAAAGGTATAAACTATGACACTGGCCTAGTGGTTGACGGAAACGCGACGCGGCCCGTCTTTGATCTGCGGCAGGTGAAGCGCGAAATGCAAATTATAGCCCGAGATCTTCACGCCGACACGCTACGCATTACTGGCGATACTATTGAGCACATCGTGACAGCGGCAACGGCCGCTTTGCACGAAGGCATGAATGTATGGTTTTCACCGTTTACCTATAATCTTTCGGAAGACCAGCTTCTTGTAGTGCATACTCAAGCTGCGATAGAAGCCGAGAAACTGCGCAAGCAGTTTTCGAGACAAGAAGTCGTGCTTGTACTTGGGGGTGAGACTACATTACTCTCAAAAGACTATTTCCCCGGCGAGACGCTCATGGAACGTGCGCCACATATGGGAAATTCGGAAGATGGTTCACCTGCTATAAGCGCAGCTAATAGACGCTTGGCAAAAACACTGGATGAGTCTGTTGCGAACGCACGCAAGGTCTTTAATGGCCGCCTTACTTATGCGGCCGGGCTTTGGGAAGATGTAGACTGGAGCCAATTCGATATTGTCGCTATTGATGCATACCGCGATCAAGATAATTTCTCTC
Organism: uncultured Candidatus Saccharibacteria bacterium; assembly: GCA_946480595.1. The sequence continues at coordinate 2,150 of CAMLKC010000037.1, read as the reverse complement.
AGTTCCAGTCGATATTGCAGGAATACAAAAAATGGAATAAGCCAGTCGTTGTTACTGAATTTGGATGCTGCGCATACACCGGCAGCCGTAAGTATGGCGCTATTGCATATCTAGCCGCACTCGATACGTCCACAACGCCACTTAGTATCAAAACAAGCATCATACGAGATGAACAGGAGCAAGTAAGCTACTGGACGGAGATGATGCGTGTATTTTCTGAGAATGGCATGGCTGGCGCATTCTGGTTTTCGTTCGCCGGCTACGCTTATCCACACAGTGCAATTCCTGCACAAGATTTCGATGTAGCTTCATACGGAATGGTAACTATGAGGGAAGCGGACGGCAAAAGTAGCGTCTATGAAGACATGCCCTGGGAGCCAAAAGCCTTATTTTACAAAGTTCAGCAGGAATGGCAGAAGCAAAATCAGATTAAGCTATAGCTAAACTTGTACCGCCTAGACTTGTATATAGAACGCCTAAATGATAACCAAGGAGTAGTATGACGAATCGACAACCACCTGTTAAAAATTTAAAAAAGGTTCCTATTCACCCCTCCACCGTGCAAACACTCATTATGGCCTATGCGGTCATAAGCCTATTAAGCATCGGTTTGGTCGCAATAACTGGTGGTACTATTGAAACTTGGGTTCACGTCATAATCATTGCAGCCATGTCGCTGCTCCTATTGAGATTTGCCCATACTGGAACAAAAGGCAACGAGAAGTCTCTGCTGCGAATACGGATAGTAACGGCTATTCTTATTCCCGCCCTGCTCATAACGCTAGTCGCACTAGATATTCCGCCGTGGCTTCGCGCTGAGCACGTGCTCGCCATTGCGATATTACTACCCGTTAGCCTGATACTCTTTCGTAGACACTAAGTTAGCATTAACCTACGAAACGCATCGAGTCGTTTGAGGCGATCCTGAGTGCAGTTTACAACCTAACAACTATGGAATTTTCCTTTGGCTAAGAGTAAACCTACTTCTAATAATCGCTTGTCCGTAACAGAAGAGAATTGATATGATGAAGTTATGGAAAATGAATATATACGCGATCTCGCAATGTACGCAGCAATTTTTGGAATGTTTGGATTTGCGTGGTTTGGTTGGGCTCAAGAAAATCCACCTAAAAAACTCCGCTTCTCACTGGGCGTAGGGTCGGTTGTTTGTTTTGTTGTGGCATGTACCGGCGGATACCTTGCTCTCAAACATTGGACGACTGGATCAGCGCTAGAGAGCGATGGTGCATATCAAAGTTTCGGTGTCATCGTTGCTATCGAAATTATCACTGCGCTAGCAGGTTCTTTGTTTTTCATTTTTAAGCGCAAAAACACTCGCCGTGTGGCATCGTGGGTTGCGTTTGTTGTCGGTATACACTTCATACCGTTGGCAATGCTTTTCCATGACGCCTGGTTGTATCTCCTAGCCTTTATCGTCAGTGCTATCGCCATCATCTCAACTAAGATCGCGCTAAAACGAATAGAGCAAAATACCTTTGTCTGCCTGCTAGTTGGCGTCACGTTGCTTATGTTTGCACTGCGCGGCCTGATTTTGTATATGAAAATGCAATAGGGCGCTTTGCTTTCGCAAAACCGCGAGGCTCGAACTGCTACCTCAAACATAGAAAAAAGCCCTAGATCAGAAGATCTACGGCTTTTTTCATGGCTGGAGAGTGGGTTCGTTAATTTAACTTTTACCGTTGACGAGATAAATTGCGATATTGGAAAGATCAAGGCACTTTTAGATGAAATAGACACGTGTGGTGATGCGGCGATGCCAAACGCAAAACAAAAGAAGGTCTGTTTGAGCCGACCTTCTTTGTTGAGTAAAACGGTCTATACTACTTTATGCTTTCGGTAATATCGTTAGCAAAGAGCGCCGGCTGTTCAAGTGCCGCAAAATGTCCGCCCTTAGGCATATTGGTAAAGCGAACAATGTTAGCATTGCGTTTAGCCCAATCTTTAACAACTGGTATCGTGTCGGCTGGGAAGCTGGCAACCGCGGTTGGTACCTCTATCCATGCTGGTGGTTTTGGCGTGCCGGTTGCATACATCGCCCGCGCATTCTCAGCATAGGTCCTAACGGCCGTTGTGATGGTATCGGTGAAGTAATAAATGCTGATATTTGTCAGAATTTCATCTTTTGTAAA
>CAMLKC010000036.1 GCA_946480595.1 uncultured Candidatus Saccharibacteria bacterium | reverse complement strand
GCCGAACGGCGTCGTTTTTTATGATTCCTTTGTTCGTCTGGTTCCTGCCCGCCTCGAACTGGGGCTTCAGCATAGCGGCAATAACGGTATGCTCACCGCAAAGATTCTGGGCAAGATGCGGCAAAATCTCCCGCAGTGAAATAAACGATACGTCGATCACGATAATATCTGGTTTTTCGTCGGGCAAATAAAAGTCACGGATATCCGTTTTTTCGTGCAGCTCAATTGCCGGGTTATTGCGCAGGCTCGGATGTAGCTGGTCGGTACCGACATCAACGGCGAACACTTTTTTTGCTCCGCGTTTTAAGGCATAGTCCGTGAATCCGCCCGTACTGCTACCGACGTCAAGTACGGTTTTTTCTCTGAAATCCAGGTGCAGCAACTGAGCCACGCTCGCTAGCTTCAGACCAGCACGGCTCACATACTGCTCTTCTGCAGTCATGTTGATGTTTGAAGTCTCAGCCACAAAATGTCCTGGTTTTGTTACCGCCTTACCATCGACTGTCACTTTTCCAAGTTTAATCCAGCTCTCGGCTTGAGAGCGGCTGGTAGCAAGGCCACGGCGGGCCAACTCAATATCTAATCGTGTTTTCATGGATACATTATTCTTTCTATCTCGCGGGTAACATTGGCAATAGCAGCGTACGATTGGCCTTTGGTCATGATGGTGAGAATATATTTGCCTCTGGGGTGCGGGACAATCGCCGTGTCATGGATATAATCCCACAAGAAGCCAACCTTATCGTAGATGTTGGTTGCAAGCACGCTGCTTCCTGTACCAATACCGTATTTATATGGATGCCGGCTGAGGTTATTGAGCAGTCGGTCGCGATTAGCACCGCTCACCAGTGTACCATCATTAAAACCGATCATGAACTTATTGAGGTCAGCCGCGGTTGTCTGAGTGGCGGACCCGGTTGTAAACGAGGTCCCTCGGCTAAAGCCGCGCGCATACGCAAAATCATTAATATACTGGCGGCCAAACTGCGCAATCCACGCCTCAGCGCACGGGTTGGTTGAGGCCACCGTCATGCGGTCGAAGCACTCAGCCACATCGGTATCGAGCATGGGGTCGTTCCAGTGAGTTTCTCCCTTGTTGATACGGTCAAACAGAACCAGCGCGACAAATAACTTGTACGTACTGCCGCTAGGGATACTTTCATGTTCGCGCGCAGCGGCATACCATTTTTGTCCTTCAAGCTGCTGCACGACAATATGCATGTTTTGACTGGCAGCCACATCATTAACATACGCCTGCAGTCCCGCCTGAGTGGCCGTGTACTTGTGGTCGTAAATGATACTAGGCAGCACTTCAACAAACCGTGCCGTTAAAAGTACGCTTCCAGATCCTACGAGTAGCTGCGACTTTATTTGTTTTGCCAGTTCTTCGCCGTCTATCGCCTTGCCGCTCGCACCCGTCGTCCGCGACGTTTCATGCCCGTTTGTCAGGTTGATATTAGTCTGGCCCGCGGGAACACCGACCTTTTTATTAATCGTCTCAAGGTATTTCATCACTTTAGCCGAATCTACAGACAGCGTGACGTCACCGGTTGGACCGGTTTTCAGCAGTATCCACGAGGCCACTTCACTATCGCTGGGGCTGAACTGCTCAGACGCCGCGCTGATAGTCACTTTGCGTGCAAGCACCACCTCGGCCTGCGCCCTTACCTGCGCCAAATCCTGCAGCGTCCGGCTTGGCGGCGTGCGCTTGGCCGGCACGGTCAGTGTCGTCGTCTTTCCTAATTGCAGTTCGGCAGTACTCAGCAGCTTTTGTAGCGCTTCACTGCTAATATCGCTACCAGCCAGCTCGGCCGTCGCCGTCAGCTTGCCTGATTTTATCGCTAAGCGGGCATTTTGCGGTGGAAACGTCAGCGCTTTGCTTTCGGCTGCTGCGAAGGCTTCAAACGGTACTGTGTCAAAGTAGACATCCGCTGTCGTCAGCTGTACAGGTTGCCACAAGATAGACCCTGGAATAAGCCGCAGCCATAACGGATAGTTTTGCAGCTGGTTAATCATATCTTCGGTGTTTGGTACCGCTCCCGTCGCGCTTAAAAGGCGCGTCTCGGACTTGTCGCTACCAATCGTCAGTTTTACCTTAGAAGCAGCAAACTGCTCGGTAATGACTTTTGCCATTTTGTCGTGCGACGCATACCCCAGCTCAATGCCATTGGCACTCGCAAGCGGCAATCCCCTGTCGCTCGGATATGCCAGCTGCACCGCAATAATCGCTGCAACCACAAAAAACACCGCCAAAAAAATCCGGCGGTGAGTTTTTCGCTTGGGAAGATACAGACGGTAGGAATCGCCCAGCCACTGTTTGGCTCCGATGATTGCTGCCCTGGGGTGCGCTGTTTGTTTTGCGCCCTGTTGGCCTTTTAACATAAGCCTATTGTACCACCAAGCGGCGGCTATTTCTTGCGTTCGCGGTACTCGCTGGTCTCTGTATCCACCGAGATAATATCGCCCGTCTTGATAAAAGCAGGCACCTTGATAATCAGCCCTGTTTCTAGCGTTGCGTCCTTTAGGACATTACTTGTCGTATCGCCCTTCACGACGTCCTCGGCATAGGTAACTTCCAGGTAGATATTCTTTGGAAGTTCCACATTAATCACCTTACCGTCAAAGAACTGTAGCGTCAGGCTGTCGCCTTCTTTCAAATAGCTGGCTGCCGTATCGACGATATCGTTCGCCAGCTCAAACTGCTCGAAGTTTTCCGGGTCCATAAAAAAGAACGTTTCGCTATCGTTATACAAGTACTGCACGGTTTTGTTTGAAACTTCGGCCGGTTCGATTTTGTCCTGGCCCTTGAACGTCTTTGGAATGACACTGCCATCAATCAGGTTCTTGAGCTTGACGTTGACGATGCTGCCACCGCGGCCCATCACTTTTTGACCGTATTCGGTCACGCGGTATGGCTTGCCGTCGAGCTGAACGACCGTGCCTTTTTTAAGATCGGTTGGTTGGTACATAATTTTCTCCTAAAGTATTTGACGCTTAGAAATGCTTCGCAGCGCGCGTTTAGTCACGTGCGCTGCAGAGTTCTCTAAACTAGTTAGACGTAACGAAAGGCATGAGTGCCAAGTGGCGGGCACGCTTGATCGCAACGGCGAGCTGGCGCTGCTGCTTTGCGCTGAGGCCGGTCTTTGCAACTGGTTCGATCTGTCCGTACACGTTGATAAAACGCTGTAGGGTCTTTACATCTTTGTAGTCAAAGTAGACAGGAGTGTCTTTTTTGAATCGCTTAGCCATTTATGTTCTCCTTAGAATGGAATTTCGCTTAAATCAATTGGTTTGTCGTCGATGTCTTCAATCACGACATCGTCAGACTTTTTGCGAGGGGCACTTTGGCCGCCCGCTGATGAACCGCCGGCGTTATCGCCGTTTGGTCCGTCAAGGAAAGTAACGTCAGTCGCAACAACTTCTACCTTGCTGCGCTTTTTGCCGGTTTCTTTGTCGTCCCAGCTGTCCTGGCGAAGGCGTCCCTGCACGAGGCAGCGGCGTCCCTTGGAAAGGTACTGGCTGACCAGCTCCCCAAGCTTTTCCCAGGCAGTGACGTCAAAGAAGTCAGCTGCGTCTTCCTGGCCACCGCGATCAACCGCGATCGAGAAGCTAGTGATTGTCTTACCGGTCGTTGTGGTACGTACTTCTGGGTCGCGTGTGAGGCGTCCCATCAAGATTACTTGGTTGATGCTTTTGGCCATATTCCCTATTCCTTTTCTTCTGTTTCTTCGTTTGAAGCGTTAGCTTTGGCTTCTTCGAGTGCTTTGCGTCCCTTTTCGTCTTGTTTTACGAGCAGGTAGCGGAGTACTTCGTCGGTGATGTTCAGCGTGTTGCTGATCTTGAGCGGTGCGTCTGCTGGGAGCTCAAGGTCCATGTAGACGTACACGGCAAAGTCTTCGCGGTTGATGCTGTAGGCGAGTTTTTTCTTGCCCCAGTTATCTTCCTTGGTGATCTTACCACCGGCGCCGGTGATGATATCGCGAATTTTCGCGAGTGGAGCATCGAGGTCAACCTCGAGGTCCGGGTGAATAAGAACGGTTAGTTCGTATTCCTTCATATAAGTTTCCTCCTCTGGAATCCTTATGGATGCTTGCCGCTAGTGCAAGCCGAGTTAATAACCCCTTAATTATACCCTATTTAACACCTTAATACAAGGATGCGCGTTGCGTCCTAGCAACCTGCGTACGTGTTCGAGAGCTCGCGGGGATTAGCGAATGTCCAACCTCCTACGAACGGGTCCCTGTAAGAACCTATGACATCTTTGTTGCAGCTCCCGCTATCATCTTGATTCTCATTTTCGTCAATGTAATATGGCCGCCCCCAGGGATCCACCAGCCCCCGGACATTCGCACCACCAACAGTACTGATGGCATCGAGCGTGTCTAAATAATCCGCCCAGCAAGTGTCGGTTTTGGCTAGTGCAGCCAAATTGGTACCATCCGCTTTGATAGTACATCCGTAAGCCGTACCTGAATTACCGGTAATGTTATAAAGCGGCTTGTTTTGGATAGTACGAGCAGCGCCGATCGCCTTTTCGAGTTGCGCAAGATCGCTCGTTATTCTGCTTTGGCGCGCCCTTGTCTGGACGCCATTATAGGCAACGATAACAATGGCGGCCAAAACAGCAATTACCACTATTACGATGAGTAGTTCTACGATCGTGAAACCTCTGGTATATTTACGCTTTGCCCGCGTCATAATTGCTTTCTACTATATCGTGGTGCTCATGCTTAAGCAAGAAACTACGCTTCGTTCGAAGAGAGGTCGTCGAGGCTGCTAATCAGCACTTCGCGTGGGCGGGCACCGTCTGCAGGACCAATGATCCCCTGCTCTTCCATCTCTTCGATGATTCGTGCTGCTCGGGCGTAACCGACGCGCAGGCGCCGCTGCAATAGCGATGTCGAGGCTTTGCCGCTTTCGACGACGACGCGAACTGCGTCCTTATACATGTCGTCACCGCCTTCACCGCTGAAGTCCATAACCACCCCGCCCTTGCCGTTGAGTTGGACGGGCTGACTGATGATCTCGTCGTTGTACTGCGGCGCCGACTGCATGCGCAAGTGATCGGTGATTTTAATGACCTCTTCGTCCATTACCCAGGCACCCTGGATACGCTTTGGCTTGCTCATGCTTGGCGTCAGCATTAGCATATCACCTTGCCCCAGGAGTTTTTCGGCGCCAATTTGGTCAAGAATGGTACGGGAGTCAATCTGGCTCGCCACAGTAAAGGCGATACGCGCCGGAATGTTGGCCTTAATAAGGCCAGTAATGACGTCGACACTCGGGCGCTGCGTCGCCAGTACCAGGTGAATACCAACGGCACGGGCTTTCTGCGCAAGACGCACGATCAACGCTTCGACGTCGCGGGCAGCCACCATCATAAGGTCGGCCAGCTCGTCGATCACGACCACAATGTACGGCATCGCTCCGTCGTCAACCTGCTGTTCGTTGCCATCGGCATCTTCGACTGAGATCTTTTTACCGCCAGACTGGATTTTCTGGTTGTAGCTTTTAATATCGCGGATCTTCTCTTCGGCCAGCAGTTTGTAGCGGCGCTCCATCTCATTTACCGCCCATTTAAGGGCGCTGATGGTTTTTTCAGGCTCGGTAATAACAGGTGTCAAAAGGTGCGGAATATCCTCATATGGCGCCATTTCCACCTGCTTTGGGTCAACCAAAATCAATTTCATTTCACTTGGTGAGTTACGGTACAAAAGGCTGGTCAGCAGCGTGTTGATCATGACCGACTTACCACTACCCGTCTGACCGGCAATCAGCAAGTGGGGCATCTTATTGAGCTCACCCACGACCGCCTCGCCCGAAATATCTTTACCAATGGCAAAAGCCAGGGGCTCGTGATCAGTCTTCCACTGCTTGCTGGTCAGCACGCCGTACAGGCGCACATCGGCCGCTTTGCGGTTTGGCACTTCAATACCGACGGCACGCTGCCCAGGAATCGGTGCCTCAATACGAAGCGTCTGTGCCGCGAGGTTGAGAGCGATATTGGTTTCAAGCGCGGTAATACGCGTCAGCTTTACCCCGCTAGGCGGTTTGAGCGTGTACTGCGTTACCTTCGGGCCAATGTTGGCGCCTTCCATCTCGACATCGATATTAAATTCAGCCAGGGTATCCCGGATTGTCTGGGCATTTTGCTGTACGTCGCCGGCATCGGCTGGAGACTGTTTTTTCTCAAGCAGCTCGACGCTAGGCGCCTGCCAGTTAGGATCACTAACCGCGACCAGTGCCGCTTGGTCTTCAGCGGCTTTGTCTTGTTTGACACTGCCGCGGAGGCTGGAAAGATGCGCGCCTTTTTTGCCCTGGGCCGCTTCTTCTTGATCGAGCGTCGGTACGCCTGCGTTTAGCTTGAGCTCGCCAATCGCCTGGTGCTTAGGCGCATCAGCTTCGGCGGCTTTTCGCATCACCTTGACGTTTTCGTCTTGCTCGCTCAGCTCACGACGCGAGATATCCCATAGCTTTTTGATAACAGCAAACGGTGATACGCGTAGTACGAAAAGTGTTGTGACTAGTATGAGAAGCACATAAATAAAAGCAGCCACTCCACCGTTCACCATGGAAAGCGTCGCGCTGTTTAGCGTTTCGCCAACGAACCCGCCAGTTGCCTGGCCTTCGGCGTTTTTCATAAGCCCAAACAGGCCCGAGAACCATATAATCAGCAACGTGGTTGCCAGCTTCATGACAAACGGCAGCCGGTTCCCCTCCGCCCTGAAGATTTCGACGGCAATATACACAAACAGCAGTGGAATTACGTAGATAGTATACCCAATGGCACTGAGCGTCGCGTCGTGCAACCACTCCAGTACCGGCCCGCCCGTATTAAACCAGGCCAGCGTAAACATGACGGAAACCGCCAGCAATCCAACGGCGCCTACCTGCGCCCAAAAACCCGACGGCAAGCTATGCTGCGGTGTAGATGCTTTTGATTTTCCCCTGCTTCGAGATGATTTTTTTCTTTTGGCCATAACTGTTTTTTATTATATGCGCTTTCGCTTCTAGATGACAGATTATATTATAGCAAAAATTACAATATTTTGCAAATCAATTATGCTTATAGGATCGTCGTTTCTTCTATAGGCACGGCGGCCGGACGGCGGTACCGAATAATCAGCCCGACAATAAGGACGTAAAAGCTGAGCCACATGGCGCCCACGAGCGCATACAGCTTGTCGTTTACCGAAAGCGCGTATACCAGCTGAACCACCTGTGCAAGCATCCAGATTATCCAAGTTGGCAAACTAAACTCATCGGAACGCTTGGTGACGATAAGTTTTTTTAACTGCGGGGCACCGGCGCCAATCGCGACAAAAGCAGCTAGAAGATATGCGGTAAATATTATATTCATTTTTATGTTGTTTTAGACTTAAACTAATATTAGCATAAGAACTATAAATTGTCAATGTAAAAGCCCTCTCTTTCGAGGGGGCTTTTACCGCTATAGGCGCGCCGGGTTAGTACGCGCGTGTGTCAGGCCGAGCGTGAGGTTCGACAACTTCAGTATCGGGAACCTGACGGGGTGGAAACTTCTGTGGAGGAAGGTTTGGCATAACGTTGCCTTCTCCTCTGTTTCGATTGTCATTCGGACGGTTCTCGTTTGGCTTGTTACGGCCCTGTGGTGCGTTACCGCCGCCACCGCCGCCGATTTCATTGACGACAGGGATCACGATTGGCGTACGGCGCGTCTGGTCGTACAGAATGTGCGTGATTTCGTCTTTGAGTTCCTTTTTGATGACATCGAGGTCAATCTTTTTGCCGCCAAAGCTGCGGGCAACCTTTTGCTTGAGGTACTGACGGATAGTTCCCATCAGCTCTTCACTATCACGCAGGTAAATAAACCCGCGGGAAATGATGTCCGGGCTGGTCATCAGGCGGCCGGTGCCGCGCTGAACAGTCAACACCACCACGAACATACCTTCGTTGCTCATGTGGATACGGTCCTTCAGAACTACCTCTGATACGACCGCACCGTTATCGTCGTACATAATACCACCAACCGGAATACGGCCGGCTTTTTTGGCACCGTTGCCATCGATCTCGATGACGTCACCGGAATCACAGACAAAGATATTCTCGCGTGGGATCGCGCCTTCTTTTTCTGCCAGCTCTGCGTTGTGGTGAAGCATGTGGAATTCACCGTGAATTGGCATGTAGTACGTTGGGTTAAGCGCACGGATCAGCTTGACGTGGTCGTCGTAGTAGCCGTGACCCGAAAGGTGCAGCGGACCGATGCCTGTCAGGTGCGTCTTGCCGTTTTGAATGACATCGCTTCCCTCGCGCATCAGGCCGTCAATCGTACGGACAACGTATTTTTCGTTACCTGGAATCGGGTTGGAGCTAAAAATAATGACGTCGCTGTTCTTGATCTTGATGAACTTGTGGCTACCACTGGCCATACGGTTAAGTACGGCGTTAAATTCACCCTGTGAACCAGTACAGACAATCGTTACCTTGCCGTCAGGCATTTTAACGATATCTTCCATCTTTACCACGACATCCTTAGGGATCTTGATAGCGCCTGCGCGCAGGGCTACTTCGAGGTTCTGGATCATACTGTAGCCGGCAAACGCCACCTTGCGGTCGTGTTTTTTGGCCTCTTCCAGAATAAGCTGCATACGGTGGATCTGGCTGGAGAAACAGCTGATGATAAGGCGGCTGCTTTGATACTTGTCCATCGCCTGGCCCATGCTGACCTGAATATCAGGCTCGCCGTGCGTGTGCGTTCCTTCGGACTCACAGTTGGTACTTTCGTTCATGAGAAGCAAAATACCCTCTGTGGTAGCGATTTCGGTCAAACGTTCGAGGTCGAACTTGCGGCCATCGACAGGATCGTCTTCAAAACGCCAGTCACCAGTGTCGATCAATACGCCAAGTGGCGTGCGGATAACGACGGCGGCGGCATCTGGAATAGAGTGGTTTACCCGGACGAGCTCTACAGAGAAGCTGTCGCCCAGCTGAACCCGCTCGTGCGATTCGGGGTCAAGAACGTTGTAGTCGGGCGTAAACCCGCTGGTCGCTTCTTCCATTGTGCGCTGGACCATACCAAGCGTGAACTTGGTTCCGTACACAGGCGCAGGAATGCGGTGTGCCAAGTGGCGGTAGGCGCCGATGTGGTCGAGGTGGCCGTGGGTAAATACCTGTCCGCGAATCTTGTGCTTGTTCTCCTCGAGGTACGTAATATCAGGAGTAATGTAGTTGATGCCTGGATAATCGGCACCCGGGAACAAGAAACCCGCGTCGATAACAATGATGTCGTTGTCTTCGCCAGCCCGATCGCCTGGATC
>CAMLKC010000035.1 GCA_946480595.1 uncultured Candidatus Saccharibacteria bacterium | reverse complement strand
TATCCCATGGTAGTCGAGCGCAGGCCAAAGCGCGAACCGTGACGGGCTTCATCGTATAGTTGGGCAGCATGCAGGAGTGCTTTGGTGGGCACGTCGCTCCAGTTCGGAGAATCACCGCCGAAGGTATCGGCCTCGATAATAGCGACCCGTTTTCCTTCGCGGGCGGCGATGGTTGCAGCCGCACTGCCACCGGCGCCGCTGCCGATGACGATGAGGTCATAATCAAATGCTATCTTTTTTGCCATTTTTTGTTTCTCCTTACATAACCAATCGGTGATGTTTGTATAAAAAGCCCGCTTCTGGGTGATGAATCTCGAGCGCGTCGCCTGCTTTTCGCCGTAGATCGCCGCTTGTCACCTCGGGTTTGGTGCCAAGCCATCTTTCGACGGTGTCACATACCTTTTTAGCGATCATCTCTGCTTCGCCTTCCGGACTGCGGACGCTGAGGCAGGCGGCGAGCACGCTGGCATGGAGCTTATTCCGCTGATACGACTCGGTGGGGCGCTGGCCTTCAGACTTTACGATATCAATTAGCTCACTCATTAATATCCTCCAAATGCTGAAGCGGTGACTGAGACCACTTGGTCAACATACACGTAAAATCCCAGGATCAGCAGGCCGCTGCCCGCAGCAAACTGCAGGAACCGCTTGTTCTTCTCGCGCCATCTTTGAATGCCGCTGAGCTTGTGGCCGCTGCCAATAAGGCCATTAACGATGGCGAGTGAAAGCAGGGAAACGAGCGTGTAAACAGCAATACCTGCGAGCTGCCACAATGGTTCCAGCTGAATGAGAATGAGCGCGCTGATAAGGATGGGTGCCATAATAAAAATCAGTTCAGCGACGACGCTGCTGATACCCAAGCCGAATGCTTCGGCGGTGTGCTTGGTCGCTTTGGTGCGTTCGCTGAGGTATTTGGCCATGCCGCGCGGTAGCCAGAGGCTCGTGCCTTCTTCGCGGCGGTAGTAAAATGCCCAAACAGCGATGCCGAGTCCCAAAAGCAGCCCGCATCCGACGGCCCAAGCGACCATAGGGACGTTGGAGCCAAAACTATGCTGCAAAACAAGTGCGGCGAACGAAAGAATCAGCATAGTCATGACGGCAACGCCGAAGAAAAAGCCGTTTGTGAGCTTCAGTAACCGGCCGTGTGCCGTTTTGCTGCCGATAGCGTGGCCGCTTAATAGGGTAAGCATACTCACGCTCAGCTGGAAACTGGCGTGTATTAGTGCGGCGAAGATGATAATGGCAAAAGAGTGCAACATGCTTTTTATTTTTTGGCCTACCTCTAGGTTATTTATAGCATAAGCACTGCTACTTGGTCAAAGTGAAAAGGGTGCTGCGTGGGCGGGGGAGTACGGCAGGTCATGCCGTACTCTACCCCGCCCCACCACGAGTCAGGCCTGGAAGGAGGTCATCCTTGTCAGCCTGGCCGCCTGGGTGTCCGTGAGGAGCTGTCGGATCTCGGTGTTGTCCATCCGCGATCCGAGCATCTGGCGAAGCTTGCCCCAGCGCTGCTGAATGAGTGCCGTGTCGTCGGCCTCCAGCGCTGCGGCGAGGCTCTGCACCTTCTTCTTGGCGGGTCCGTCGAGCGTTGTCCTACTCATGTCACGTCCTTCGTCTAGGCGAACGGGTGGTGGAGGTGATCGCTCACCCCCGCTTGCTTGCCGTAGTAAGAAAGCGGGGAAGAACGAGGTGTAGATTGTCAAAGAAAAAACCGGGCTCTTGGCTGAGCTCGGTTTCGGTAACTATGTATGTGTGAAACGGAGATCAACCTCTATGGGGCACCACGAGGAGAATGAGGCCAAAAATGACGTTCAATTGTTCGCGGATAGTATAGAGGTGAAAAGTGTTCACGTATTCATTTATAGACAGATTATGTAATAAAGTCAAATATTTCTCCATAATGCTATTGCTTTTTTAAGATAATTGTGCTTAAATAAGTACATAAAACAATAAAAACAAAAAGGAAGCAAAAAGATGAATATGGTCTCCGCTGACGAAAGTTCAGCAGTACTTACAGACGCATTCGGGCTGGCCACATGGAACCGCCCGCGAACCAACGAAGAACTACAGGCGTTTATTACGAGTCACCACAACCGGCTGCCCGACGACGTCGAAGTTGAATAGGGAATAGGGAAGCTAGCTTCCCTATTATTTCGTCGGTTTTTGCGGCGAGACTTCCCTGCCCTTCTTCTTTTCTGAGTGTTCTTTATTTTATACCCGCATTTTACAGAGTTATTTACCGCTTATACTTTTCCTGTATCATAGAACTATGAACGAAGAACTCGCGATGCAGCACTCGGTACAAAACCAGCTCCAGCCGGAGCCAAAAAAGAATCCTTGGCCAAAGCGGATCCTTATGACAGTGGTTGTTTTGGTGCTGATCGGCGGTATCGGCTATGGGACGGCGGCCGCGTGGCGACAATACTCGAACGTCCAAGATAGTTTGAAGAGTGAGCAGGCCAAGAATAAAGCGCTTTCCGAGAAGAATGTCCAGCTGCAAAGCCAGGCTGACGAAGAGCCGACGGTTCCGCAGGTGACGGAAGCTTTGTCTGATGGCAAGACGATCTCGTACGGACTGACTACTGACAATTCTCAGATACTGCTTTGGAATCAGGATGGCAAAGTTGCCATTTCCGATAAGCGGGCGCTTAGTTATGTTTCAACCGTGGACGCTGCCGTGCGAAAAGAGGTATGTACCAGCACAAGTGCGGACGGTCTTTTTAACCAGATGGATATCAGTATGGGTATTTTGGATACGACTAAAAAAACGGTGGCGCTTGACCAGGACGTTTACTGTCTGGAGTCGCTGGCATCTTCTAAAAATCCCAACAAGGCTGACCAGGCTGCCGCCCAAGCAGTTCTCGATAAGGTGTACGACAACATTTCGCAGTTTGTTCAGTCCGCAACTATTCAGTAACGCAAAAACTATAACGAAAGGAGCAAAGCATGGCGCGTTCCAATCAATATGAAATGCAAGATACTCGTTCGCAGTACGACGAGCTACATATTCCCGAGCAGTCACAGCCGGAACCAGGGCTGGATGCAAAGCTGGAACCTCAGGCAGATCATGGCCTTGAAAGTTACGAGGGGCTAGGGAGATTAAAGGGTAGGAAAGCACTGATTACCGGCGCCGATTCGGGTATCGGGCGGGCAGTAGCAATTGCTTTTGCTCGTGAAGGTGCCGACGTGGCGCTGTCGTATTTGCCAGTCGAACAAGAAGATGCCGACGTGACGATAAAGGCGATCGAAGAAGCGGGCAGGAAAGCCGTAGCGATTCCGGGCGACATAACCGACGAATCATTTTGCCAGGAAATGGTGAAGCAGGCGGTGGAGGAATTGGGGCCGATTGATATTTTGGTCAACAACGCTGGCCGGCAACGGTTCGTCGAAAATGTTGAAGATTTAACCACGGAGCAATTTGAGGGAACATTTAAAACCAATGTGTTTGCGATGTTTTGGATCACCAAGGCGGTGCTAAAAGACATGCCCGCCGGGGGAAGTATCATCAATACGACGTCCATTCAATCGTATCAGCCCTCCCCTGGCCTGCTTGATTACGCATCGACAAAGGGGGCTATTACGGCCTTTACAAAATCGCTTGCCAAAATGGTTATTAAAAAAGGCATTCGGGTGAACGCAGTGGCGCCCGGTCCGGTTTGGACGCCACTTCAACCAAGCCATGGGCAGCCGCAGGAAAAACTGGTAAAGTTCGGCACTAATACGCCAATAGGGCGGCCGGGGCAACCAGCCGAACTGGCGCCAACGTATGTATTTTTAGCGTCGCAGGAGTCAAGCTATATTACGGCTGAGGTCATCGGCGTGACTGGCGGAAACCACTTGCCCTAACGAAAAGAGCCCGGAATAACCGGGTTCTTTTTTAGGGGAAAAACTACCGGTTTTCTTCCTCTTCGGTATCGTCGTCAAGGTCATTGTCGCGAGGCTCGCCATCTGTCCGTTCTTCACCCATAGTGTCTTCCTGAGGCTGACTGCTGTCGGCGCCCTGATTGCTGTTTTGGCCACCCTGGCTTGCTTGTTCTTCGGTGTCCTCGCGGTTTCCGAATTGTCCTTCGTTGTTTGGATCTGGCATACGTCCTCCTTGTTTAGTTTTTTGTGTTTTTAGTATGCAATTGGCCGAGTGAATGTTCTGTGAAATAATTTTCATGCTTGGGAAAACTGCTGCTAAGGGCGACGAAGGGTATAAAATAGGGAAAGATGTTTCATACAAAACGGCATGAAATAGGTAGCTACTTTATTGATGTTCGCCGGTCGCCGGGAAAAGGCGAGGCAATCATCCTGATTCATGGCATCGGCGTGTCAGGGAACTATTTTATGCCGTTTGCCAAACTTTTGGCGCGCGACTACGACGTGCACGTGCTGGATATGCCTGGGTATGGCAAAACCCCCACTCCCCCTCACCCGCTTGCGCCGTTCGAGCAGGCCGATGTAGCTGCAAAATACATACAAAAAATGGGGTTGGGCGCGACTATTATCGTGGGCCAGTCTATGGGCTGTCAGACTGCCGCTCAGCTTGCGCATCGGCACCCGCGGCTATGCAAAAAGCTGCTTCTCATTGGCCCGACAGTAAACAAGTGGGAACGCACGCTGCCATGGCAGGCATTTCGGCTGCTGGTCGATACCTTCCGTGAACCGTTTAGGATGAATGTGATTATTCTGCACGATTATCTACATATGGGACCTATTGCATACCTGGCGACAACGCGCTTTATGATTGCTGATCGTATTGAAGAATCGCTTGAGCAGGTGCTCGTACCGGTATGTATCGCACGGGGCGGCCGTGATGGGATTGCTCCGGCGAGGTGGGTAGAATACCTGGCAAAAATAACAAAGCAGGGCGAAGCGCACCACATACCTGGTGCAGCGCACAACGTACAATTTTCTAAACCAAAGGAGCTGTTGAAAGCATGCGAAACTTTCTTAAGAAAATAACCCGTCCGCTTCTATATTGGTATTACTGGGTGCTCGATTATATATACGTAGGATTCTGGCAAGTACTGGGGTTTTTCCGGCGGACGGATGTGCGGGCATTTTTGCAGCCTTCTTGGAGCCCGCATAAAAAGCAGGTGATTTTGTTGCCAGGTATTTACGAACGGTGGGAGTTTATGAAGCCGATTGCCAAGGTGCTGCTTGACGCCGGGTATTCGGTTCATGTTATTGAGGGGCTCGGGTTTAATACGGACAATGTCAAACAAGCCGCCAAAGTAGTAGAAGCATATGTGTCCGAAAATAACCTTGAAAACTGTATTATTGTGGCGCACAGCAAAGGCGGATTGATAGGGAAATACCTTTTGGGGTATGGACAAACAAAGCATCGGTTCAAAGGCCTGGTGGCGCTAAACACCCCTTTTGGTGGGTCGGTGTACGCCTACTTGCTGCCTTTTGCTTCGCTGCGGATTTTCAGTCCTTCATCGCCTATCGTGACGCTGCTTGCTAAAAACGAGGCAGTGAACGAGCGGATTTATTCTATTTTTGGCAAATTTGATCCGCACATTCCGGGCGGCAGCTTTTTAAAAGGCGCGAATAATATCCAACTTTCGACGTACGGGCATTTTAGAATCATAAAAGACAAGCGGGTGCACGGCGAGCTGCTTAAGGCTGTAGGGAAGTTGGCAAAATAAACCTCAGCTCCGATTATAGGAGCTGAGGTGAGGGTTTGTCGGTGTGAACCGGCGAGATTAGCCGACGAGCGCGTCGAGGCGGTTGAGCTGGCTCGAGAAGCCTTCGATCATTCCCATCTTGACGAGTTGTTCGATCTGCTCGGCGTTATCGGCAAAGCTGGTGCTGACGATTTTCGTTTTGCCATCTTCTTCAGAAAATTCGTTAGTAACCTTTAGGGCCGGCATGTCCTTGTTGAGTGTGCCGTTTTCGTCGGAAAAGTAGTCGCGGTAGGTAAAACTGTTCAGTGCGCTGACTTCTTCGATTTCCATAACGCCCCATGATGTTTGGCCGAACCATTCGCCCTGGTTTTCGTCGACGCATTTCATGCCGTAGTGAATGCGGCCGCCTGGTGTAAAGTTAAATTCTTTGGCGGTTGACTCCCAGCCTTCTGGTCCCCACCACTTTTCAAACATGTCTTTTTCGCTGTAGGCGCGCCAGACTTTTTCTAGCGGGCCACCAGCTAGGTATTCGATAACCAGTTTGTTGTTTTCTAGGTCTTTTGTTACTTTTACGTCTGCCATTTGTTTCTCCTTATTTTATTAGCGTTTCCAGCTTGTCGTAGCGGCTTTGCCATATACGACGGTACTGTTCCAGGTATTCATCAGCGGTCATAAGCGCCTCTGGTGCGAGTGATACGATATGCTTTTTGCCCTCCTTATGTTTGACGATGAGTCTCGCACGCTCCATGACCTTAAGGTGTTTGGAAGTAGCGGCAAGGCTGATATTGTAGTCGGCTGCCAGCTGGCTGACGGACAGGCCGCCATGTGCCACGCGCGAAAGAATGTCGCGGCGCGTCGGGTCGGCCAGTGAGGCAAAGATATTGTCGAGTTGTAATGTATATTCAACCATTTGGTTAAATGTTAACGCATGAAAATAAAGTTGTCAACGAGTTCGGGCAACTATCTGTTAAAATAAACCAGTGAAACATTTTTATCAGGTTCTACTCAATACGCTCATTGCCAACGTCACTACCAGTTATCTTTGGTTTGCGCTGACATTTTGGGTATACCTAGAAACGAAATCGGTCTTAGCAACGGGAATTATTGGCGGCGCGTACATGCTGCTGGTGGCTATCTTTAGTATTATTTTCGGAACCATTGTCGACCACAACAAAAAGAAGCACGTGATGGTGTTTTCGGCGATCTTTACGCTGGTGTTCTTTGTGATGGGCGGCCTGGTATACTCTTACTTCGACAAAAGCCAGCTGCTGGACTGGACCGGCCCGGTTTTCTGGGTGTTCACGATGATTATCCTTATTGGCGGCGTGATAGAGAATATGCGAAACATTGCGCTAAGCACGGTAGTCACACTGCTAGTACCAAAGGAAAACCATGACAAGGCCAACGGCATGGTGGGTACGGTGCAGGGCGTGGCGTTTATGGTGACGAGCGTTTTTTCGGGGCTTTCTGTCGGGCTTTTGGGCATGGGCTGGACACTGGTGATTGCAATTATTTTCACAGCCATTGCTGCTATTCACATCCTGTTTGTAAAGATTCCTGAAGAGAAGATCCTGCACGACCCAGAGCTAGAGAACAAGAAGATCGACCTAAAGGGAAGTATTGCGGCAATTCGCGTGGTACCTGGCCTTGCATGGCTGATCGTGTTTACTACGTTTAACAACCTGGTCGGCGGCGTGTTTATGGCGCTAATGGATCCGTACGGCTTGACGCTGTTCCCTGTTGAAATATGGGGTGTGGTACTCGGTGTGACTAGCATCGGCTTTATCATTGGTGGTGGCATCGTGGCCAAAAAGGGTCTGGGCAAGAACCCGATAAAGACTATGCTGCTGGTAAATATCGGCGTGGCGCTACTTGGTGGTTTGTTTACTATTCGCGAGTGGTGGCTGCTGTATGCCGTGGGAATTCTCTTGTTTATGTGCCTGATGCCGATTGCCGAGGCGGCAGAGCAGACGATTATTCAGCGAGTCGTGCCACTAAAACGCCAGGGCCGTGTATTTGGTTTGGCGCAGGCGATCGAATCGGCTAGCGCACCGATCACTGCCTTTATTGTGGCGCCGATTGCTCAGTTTGGCATTATTCCGTACGTGCAATCTCTAGAGGGAAAGCAGGCGTTCGGTTGGCTGCTTGGTGATGGCCAGGCGCGTGGTATTGCGCTGGTGTTTGTGGTAGCGAGCCTGATTATGCTCGTGGTCGTGTTGTTTGCTTTCCGCACTAAAGCCTACTTGCGGCTGTCAGAATTCTACCAAAAAGCCTAACTCCCCTACTGCTGTAAATTTGACATACGGAAACCATAAGCGTATTTTAAAGTTACAAACAAAGGGGGAGACGTATGACATATATGATCATGTACAATACCTTGATCGCGGTGGCGGCGGGTGTTGGTCTATTGGGCGTGGCTTGGCTGCTGCGCAAACTGCAACAAAAAGAAACGGTAGTGGCAGACGGCTGGGCACTGTTATTTGGCATCAATGGGTTCATACTTACAATTCTTGGACTGTTCGTGTGTGTCACATGGCCATACAACGTAAAGGGCGCGCTTGATGCCAACATTCTGTTTGGCGAGCCTGCACTGGCGTTCGGTGTACTGCTACTTGGGGCTGCGCTTTATTTATGGCGAGAGCGCGGAACGCTACGTCTTGAGAAAATGCTGGCGGTTTTGAAGCCGGTGTCGCTGTATGTGTTTGCCATCGGACTTGTTATGACAGCTTGTGCTATTTCATGGGCACGCTACCGTCTTGGCGCAGCGCCTCCTTTTGAGCCGATCAGCGGCAGGTTCAGTGATTACCCGGTGCTTGAATCTACCTTCCTTGCCGTATTGTACGGTTTGGTCGCACTGGGTGCGCTGCTATTTCCGCTAGCAGTAAGCAAGCAGGGCAAAAAGGTATGGAAAACAATCCAATACTGCTGGCTGGCAGCCGGCGTTATATTCCTAGGCTTTGGTGCGCTCAACTACTACACGCACATCGGCATGATACAAAACTCTACGACGGGCACCGACTACAAATACTAAGCGTTACGGAGTGCCTGAATAGCGTCCATATCTTTGCGGTGGAGGTGTCCTGAGTCGAGGAAATGATAGTATTTTCCGACAGGGACACCGATCCGCTGGGCGATGTAGTGCTGCAATGACACGAACTCCAGGATGTTCATAAGGAGCTTTTTGTACGCGTCGGACGAGTGGGCGTGTACGTGCAGCTCCAGCTTGCCGTGCTTTATGCGCGCCCAGATAATTTGGGTGCAAGGGGAAACCTTTTGCCCTTGGTCGGCGTTTTTGTCCCACATTGAGATCTGTGCTTCGCCGACAGGGTTATCTGGGTTGAGATTGCTAATCAAAAATTCAATTTGTGAGTTCGGCTGGTCGAACGCCCGGTGGTAGTAGAGCTTCGTCCAGTCGTGGACGACCTTATCTTCATTTTCGCCCGTAAAAATGAACCTGTTGATAATATCCAGGTCGGTTTGTTTCATCGGGAAATGGGGATCGGCGGGCTCGATAACCGGGTTTTCGATTTCTATCAGCATTACTTCGTCGCGGAAGTATTTGTCGTTACCGGTTTCGGTGCCGTTGTCGTACAGTGAGGTAAATGCAGAGCGCCAGGCGTCGTTCGGGGTGTTTGCGGTGATGTGGATCATATTAGAGGTATTGTACCATTCTTAGGGGTAATACCTCGAGAGCTAAAAATCACCCCGAAGGGTGACTTAAATTCAACTTGGTAGCAGCGACTGGAATTGAACCAGTGACCTTAGGCTTATGAGTCCTACGCTCTAACCAACTGAGCTACGCTGCCATAAACTAGAGATGATTGTAGCAGATAGCGGGGGTATTTTCCAGTAGTTTGCGGCGCATGTCAAAATAGGGGAATGAAGAAGGTAGAACTGCAACCAGGCGAGCCCATTGACGACAGGGCAGAGGCGTACCGCAAATCGGGGGATTTGGTAGCGGCGATTGCCCGGCGCCATAGTGAGATTGATGTCGATGAAATGACATTGGAGCGCTGGCGCCAGCTGATGGGGCTTATGCGCGAGGTAGACACGTGGGCCGATGATACGGACGCCACCAGAGAAGAAGTGCTGGATGGCCTGATGGATTTTGGCATGTTCCAAGACCGCTACCCTGCCCTGGCGCCCGGTGAGCTGCCGATTGACGCGCACCTATCCATGCTACGGCGAGCTGACCGTATTTTAAAGGTGGGTGAGCTGGCGTCGCGCGAGCTTTCGGTTCGGCGGTTTATTGCTTTTCGGGCGATTGAAGCCCGCGAAACAGTCAATATGTTTGGCGATACGGCCACGCTGCATGTGACGGAGCAGCCGAAGTTTGAGGGAGATTTTTTACCGGTTCTGCGAGCGCTTGG
>CAMLKC010000034.1 GCA_946480595.1 uncultured Candidatus Saccharibacteria bacterium | reverse complement strand
CTTCGGGTGTGATATGAATCGCAATATGATGATCAGAGATTATTTTCTCAATTTTCCATTGAGTAGCGGGTGATTTATCCGCAGAGAGTCGTTCAGATGGCATGCAGTAGCTCCTGTTGAGCTTTCATTATAGCACGCTTAACCATAACTGGCAAGAATACGCAAGTCGCGCTACAATACAATCATGAAATATGAGAAACCTCTTGCCGGCATTCGCCTTGCAGCCGGCCTGCTCACTCTCGGCGCCATCTCCCTTCAGCTGTTTGATTCTATCGCCAAAGGGCGTGATGTCGCTAACTTCTTTAGCTTTTTCACCATTCAGAGCAACCTACTAGTTGCGCTGCTTCTTGTGACGGTTGGGCTATACGTTCTGCTGGGCAAGTCAGGACGCTCTGTGGCATACCTACGCGGCGCGCTAACGCTATACATGACCATGACAGGTATTATTTATGTCCTGCTACTCTCAGGCTACGAGCAGGGCCTTCAGACAACGATTCCCGCTGTGAATGTCGTGCTGCATTACATTATGCCCGCAGTCGTGCTACTTGACTGGCTTATTTTTCCGCCGCAGAAGAGACTGTCGTTTCAAAAGGCGCTGGTATGGCTCGTTTACCCGATGCTTTACTTGGCCTACAGCCTCGTCCGCGGTATTTTCGTCAACTGGTATCCGTATCCCTTCATTGACCCTGTCGCCTCGGGCTGGCCGAATCTCATTGGCATCAGCCTTGTCATTGCACTGGGATCGCTGCTCCTCACCTGGGCGCTTGTTCTGCGAACCTCGGTCCGCCGTTCTCACAACCACTAAGGTAGTGTATACTGGTGAGATATGAAAAAACCTTTATTTAAGACGCTCACGCTCCAGAAAATCGTTGGTGGCGGGCAAGCTCTCGGCCAGTTGGACGACGGCAAAAAAGCATTCGTTTGGGGCGGTCTCCCCGAGGAAAACGTGACGATCGAAGTCACAAAAAGCAAATCAAGTTTTGTTGAAGGCATCGTTACCGAGGTTCACGCCGCTAGTGCCGAAAGAGTGACGCCCACCGACCCCGACAGTTATCTTTCAACCAGTCCATGGCAAATCATGGCATTTGATGCCGAGCAGCACTACAAAGCAGCCCTCATCGAAGAAGCGTTCGAACTGCATGACATCGTCGTGCCAGAGCCCATAGACGTCTACACCGACGGCGAACAATTCGGCTACCGCAATAAAATTGAGTTCAGCTGGTGGTGGGACAAAGAGGCCGACCAGCTCGATCTGGCATTCTTCCGCCGGGGAACGCATGGTAAAATTCCTGTCGATACAACCAGTCTTGCCGCGCCTGCCATTACCGAGGCAGCGCACCGCCTTCGTGCCGTCCTGCGCAAACGCGGTGTCGGGGCCTATACGCTAAAAACAGTCATTATCCGCTGTGACAGGCAGGGAACCGTCGCCGCGCAGCTTTACGTAAAGGAAGAAACATTCGATGCATTTACAGAAGCAGAGTTCTCGCAGCTTGGCCTCGCTGGTTTTGAGCTTATTTTCAGCAATCCTAAAAGCCCGGCGAGCGTTATTACCAAGCGTCTGCAGGCCTGGGGTACAACAGCACTGACCGATACCATTCTTGATATTCCGTTCACCTACGCGGTCGAGGGTTTTTTCCAGATCAACCTTCCCGTTTACGAACAGGCGCTACTAGACATGAAAGAATGGGTCGAGCCAGGCAAGCCAAGCGTCGATCTTTATAGCGGTGTCGGCACGATCGGTCTTACCATCGGCGGCGACAATGTCACCATGGTAGAAATCAACGAACACGCCGTGCGCGAAATGGAGCGTAACATTACTGCGCTCCAACGAGAAAAAGCCGCCAAGGCGATCTTGGCACCAAGCGAACAGGTGCTTGAAAACATCACGGCAGAAGCCACCATCATCGTTGACCCGCCGCGAGCCGGTCTTCACGAAGACGTCGTCACAAAGTTGCTTGAAGTTGCACCCGCCCGAATCATTTACCTCAGCTGCAACCCGGTCACACAGGCGCGTGATGTGGCGCTACTAGCGGAAAAGTACGGCATTCGCGCACACCGCGGCTATAACTTTTTCCCACGTACTCCGCACATCGAGCACTTAGTTGTTCTCGACCTTAAAGGCTAGCTTGTTTTAATGCGGCGGTAAGCGAACTTGGCAGCCAACCGCCAGTCATTTTTGGCATCGCTGTCATATTTGTAAATCTCGCCGTTTTTCACTTCGTTAATAAGCACGAGACCGGGGTTGTACGGCGCGAGCGTACGATAAAAAATAATATCGTCGTCACTAATATGCCCGCGTCCCGGAAAAACATCGCGGAACTTTTCGCGTCCAATCGTATCAAAGTAATCCGGCTGACCTTTGGGCGGGAAATACAGTTCCGCCTTTAGCCCCATGCGGGCGACAATTTTTTTGACATCACCAAGGAGCAGGCGGGAGTGGCCATCCACATAGACCAGCAGCTGTTTCTTCTTGGTCAAGAACACAGTCGCAGAGGCGCTGCGGCTCACATCTGCCTGACGCAAAATCACCTGAGCAACCTCAGCATCGACACCGAACCGATCTTTGCAGATCTGCTCGAGGGCCATATCGTCATAGATCTCATCTCGCATAACACCTCTATTGTAGCACCTATTGAAATACTCGGTGAATAGTATATAGCTCTATCACCCTCGGAGTGCTATCCTTGGCTGGCTAATGTGCGCTACAATAGGGGATAATGAGTTTTTCCGATCGCTACCGTAATTTGAACGCCCGACAAAAAGAGGCGGTGGACACCATAGACGGCCCGGTCATGGTTGTCGCCGGGCCAGGAACAGGCAAGACCGAGTTACTAAGCATGCGTGCGGCCAACATCTTGCAAAAAACCGACACGCTCCCCGAAAATATTCTTTGTCTCACATTCACCGAAAGCGGCGCGAATGCCATGCGCGAGCGCCTTTCCCAGATCATTGGCGCCGACGCCTACAAAGTCGCCATTCACACCTTTCATAGCTTCGGAACCGAAGTTATCAACCACAACAGCGAATTTTTTTATGGCGGCGCCAGCTTCAAGCCGGCCGACGAGTTAAGCTGCTACGAAATCCTCCGCACTATCTTCGACAGTCTCGACTATAACAATCCGCTGGCCGGCAAAATGAGCGGTGAATACACGCACCTTAGCGACACGCTCACCGTTATTTCCGAACTCAAAAAAAGCGGCCTTACCAGTGACGAACTGCTACTGGTACTCGATGCCAACGACAAGGTGATCGAAGCGGCCGAGCCGCTTTTGGCTGAAATATTCGCCCCTCGCATCTCCAAAGCAACCATATCGCAACTCGCCGCGGTAGCGACGCATATCGTCAAAGCCGAAGAGACAATCCCGCTTCCGGGACTGGCATCGCTCGCTCGCATTTGCGCCGACAGCCTCCAGCAAGCAGTCAGCGCGGCCGAGGACGACGGTTCAACCAAACCGATTACCGCTTGGCGCAACGTGTGGCTTAAAAAAGACGAAACTGGAAAGTTTATCCTAAAAGCACGCGACCGCCAAGCCAAGCTCCGTTCGGTCAGCTACATTTACTACCAGTACCTCGCGCGCATGCAAGAGGAGCAGCTGTTCGACTTTGACGATATGATCATGCAGGTTGTCCACGCCATGGAAGTAACGCCCGAGCTTTGTTTCAACCTGCAAGAACGATATCTCTACATCATGGTCGACGAATTCCAGGACACCAACCTGGCACAGATGCGTATTCTTTACAATCTGACAAACAGTGAGATAAACGAAGGCCGGCCAAACATTCTAGTGGTAGGCGACGACGACCAGGCTATTTATAGTTTTCAGGGTGCCGATGTTGGCAATATTAATGGCTTTTTGAATATATATAGCCAGACCAAACTGATTGCGCTGACCGACAATTACCGCTCCACCAGTGCTATTTTGCACGAAGCGAGAGCCGTCATTTCCATGGGGCAGAACCGGCTTGAAAATACCATCGAAGCACTCGACAAAACCCTTACGCCGCACTACCAAAACCAGTCCAGCCGCGCGCATTTAGTAGAGCTTGCAAGCGTAAAAGAAGAGCGCGAATGGCTTGTGCAATCTATTACCGAGCGAATCTCATCCGGCATTTCGCCAAACTCTATCGCCGTCATTGCGCGGCGCCACCACGAACTCCAGTCGCTGCTGCCGTACTTTGCAGAAGCCGGCATTCAGGTGAACTACGAACGGCGCAATAACGTCCTGGATCTTGACGTTATCAAACTCGTCGAACATATCGCCAGGATTGTCGTCGCCTTGTTTGAAAAGCGGCACGACGAAGCTGATGCACTTCTGCCAGAACTTTGCGCCCACCCGGCATTTGGTTTTGCGCCGCTCGACGTGTGGCGGCTCAGCCTGAACGCTCACCAGAACCGGCAAAAATGGATGGAAGTTATGCTCACTACGCCGGCGTTCGTACCGCTGCAAACATGGCTTGTCGAGCTTTCTCAACAGCTTAGCCACGAACCACTCGAGGTAATGTTAGACCGTATCATCGGCCTGCCGCTCGCACGGCAAGCCAGCGATTCCGAATTCGACGACAACGGCGAGCTGGCACCAGAAGCCCGTGAACCCGCGTTCGTTTCACCTTTGTTCGGCTATTTTTTCTCGGCCGAAAAACTCGCTGCAGCGCCCGATACCTATCTAACATACCTTGAAGCGCTTCGGACCATCCGCGGCAAGCTGCGCGAATACCAGCCCAACGAAACACCGACGCTACAATCATTTCTTGAGTTCATACGATTGCACCGTCAACTCGGCAGTCCTATCACCAGCGTGCGGCCGGGAAGCGAGCAGCTTTCCACTGCCATTAGCCTCATGACCGCACATAAATCCAAAGGACTCGAATACGATACCGTCTATGTCATTGGCGCCATCGACTCTGCCTGGGGAGAGCGCGTCCGAACCAAATCACGGCTCATAAGCTACCCTGAAAACCTCCCGCTCGCTCCTTCAGGTGATACGTTCGATGAGCGCCTACGCCTCTTTTTCGTCGCCATGACACGCGCCCGCGCGCACCTGGTTATTTCGTATAGCTTGAGTGATGACGGCGGCAAAAGCACGTTGCGCGCGAGCTTCCTCACCGGCGATGACTGGCAGGTAGAAACGCCAAAACCAAGCACTACCATGCAAGACCTTGCCCACGCCGCCGAGCTGGCATGGTATCAGCCGCTCGTCCAGCCGGTTCACGCGTCTATGAAAACGCTGATCGCGCCGCAGCTGGAACGCTACAAACTCAGCAGTACTCACCTTAATAATTTCCTCGACGTGACCCGCGGCGGCCCGCAGGGTTTCCTACTGAATAATCTGCTTCGTTTTCCGCAGGCCATGAATGCCAGCGCCGGCTACGGTTCAGCGATGCACGCGGCGCTACAGCGTGCACACACGCACCTTGCCGCCACAGGCAAGGCACGCCCGCTCGAAGATATCCTGCACGACTTTGAAGAACACCTGCAAAATGCCCGCCTGAGCGAAGCCGACTTCAGTACTTACCTGCAGAAGGGAAGTGCCGCGCTGAGTGCGTTCTTAGAAATTATGCAGCCCTCCTTTACCAGAAGCCAAAAAGCCGAGCTCAACTTTGCCCACCAGAATGTCCGCATTGGCGATGTGCACCTGACGGGCTCGCTCGATCTCGTCGACATAGGCGAAGATTCGCTTACTGTTACCGACTACAAAACCGGCAAGGCACTCCGCAGCTGGAACGGCAAAACCGACTACGAAAAAATCAAGCTGCATAAATACCGTCAGCAACTCATGTTCTATAATCTTCTCGTACAGTACTCACGCGACTACAGCAAATACGACTTTGAAAAGGGCGTGCTGCAATTCGTTGAACCGACCCCGGGCGGAGAAGTACTGGCGCTCGAAGCTACCTTTACGCGGGAAGAGCTAGAACAGTTCCGACAGCTTCTAACGGTAGTCTGGCGGCACATTATGTCCTTTGATCTCCCCGATACCTCCTCCTACGAATCAAGCTACAAGGGTATGCTTGCGTTCGAAGAAGACCTCCTTGCTGAAATATAACTATATTGTACTGTCTATTGACTAATTAGCATAAAAAGGCTATAATTTATATAGCTTTAACCCAGGCTTGTCTTTTAGGCGCTTCGGTTTGAAGCGTTTATTGACAGGAATAGCCACCATGAATGGGTTGAGCGCACGGCAGAAACGAGTCTCGTCGAGACTCCGCCGGGCACTGCTCCCCTGGATGAGATGAAGCTCAGAGCCACATCCTGCCCACCCCGGCAGGCGGCTCCGGTAGAGCACCCGTATCGCGCCTCCCCCGGGTGCAAAAAGATACGGAAGGTTGCGGGTTCAAACCCCGTCATCTCAGCTGCGATGACCGTGGCGTAGCACTGGCTACACCACGGTCATCCTCGTCCACCATTCGACCCTCACTACAGATTGCAAGGTGATCGCGTTGGCAACCGACGCAGAAACCCTCGCGGCCATCCGCCGCATCAACACCGAAATGCAGGGCGGCGAGAAGGCTCGCAGCGGCGATCGTGCGATCGTCGACCGCATGGCCCGCCAAGCCGGCTGGGGTATGCCCGCCAAGGCCAAGCGAGCCCTCAGGGGTGAGCTCGGCGAGGACGAGTAGTACTCGGTGAGACGTCTGGGTTCGCCCATTCGAAAAATCGGGTCATGGAAGCGCTATTCCTGTCCGTCTCACACTCTTCACGACAATCGTCGCGAGAAGTGTGAGGCGTTTTTGTTTGTTTTAAAAGATGGTATAATAAAAGCTCGGCAAAACCGAACGGAGGCGGACGCTATGTTTGCTGCTATCATGTTCGACGGGCACACCCCGGAGGACACCGAGGAAGACGAGCGCGTACGGGAGAACCCCTGCATCGTCCTCGGTCGCGACTGACCAGTCCAAACACACCACTCCATAGGGGTAACCCGCTTGGTTGGCTGCGGCCACCGGGCGGGACCCCATTATCTTTGTTATAATAGTGAACTGATATGAATTTCTGGCAAGACCTACCACGTCCATTTTTTATTCTGGCTCCCATGGAGGCAGTGACCGACGTGGTTTTTCGTCATGTCATCGCCAGCGCCGCACGCCCCGATATATTTTTTACTGAATTTACTAATGCCAGTAGCTACTGCAGCCCTGCAGGTATCCATAGTACGCGCGGGCGCCTAACTTTTACCCCCGACGAGCACCCCATGGTCGCGCAAATATGGGGTAAGAATCCTGAAGAGTTCGCCCAAATGGCGCGCGGCCTAGCTGAGATGGGGTACAAAGGTATCGACATCAACATGGGCTGCCCAGACAAAACGGTCGTTAAGAATGGCGCAGGGAGCGGGCTTATTCGCACACCAGAAGTCGCCGCCGAACTCATCGCTGCCGCAAAACAAGGCGGCCTGCCTGTTAGCGTCAAGACGCGCCTTGGCTACAGCTCGACCGAAGAATGGCACGACTGGCTGACATACCTTTTGAAACAAGATGTCGTTAACTTGACGATCCACCTTCGGACCCGCAAAGAAATGAGCAAGGTTGACGCTCATTTTGAACTGATCTCTGAAATCAAAAAACTCCGCGACGAAATCGCGCCGCAGACCCTCCTTACTATCAACGGCGACATTAAAGACCGTCAGCACGGCTTGGAGCTCGTCGAAAAGTACGGCGTCGATGGCATTATGATCGGCCGCGGTATTTTTCATAATCCGTTTGCCTTTGAAACGGAAAAACGCGAGCATAGCAGGGAAGAACTGCTGGCGCTTTTGTCCCTCCAGCTAGATTTGTTTGACAAATATTCCGAAGAGCTCGAACCACGCAAGTTCGAGCCGCTAAAGCGATTTTTCAAAATCTACATTCGCGATTTTCCTGGTGCAAGCGAACTGCGTGAGCAGTTGATGCATACGAAAAGCACGGACGAAGTCCGTGCCATCCTCGCGCAGTCGTAACTATTAGTCTAAAACAACAATGCGCATCTTTTTGCCGACCAATACCATGGTTGTCGCAAGGTTATAATAGACCATCGCCGCAACTTTTTGCTGGACTTCCTCTTCGCCAAGCGAGGTAACTCGCGCAGCTTCTTCAAAGGCCCAGGCGTCGACGTTAAATGCCTCATATTCCTCGCCAAATTCTTCCCTCAGGGCATCGCGGTCTAAAGTGGTGCCGGCCCGCTTGTTAATAACCGCCACGACTTCTTTGTGGTCACCGTGCAACTTATCGACAAACTCTTCCCGGGCGTTTTCTTCGAGGATACCGAGCAGTTCTTTGCCGGAAGAGAACTGCGTGCGTGCGCTGGCATTACCGACGATCATCTCGTGCGTTTCATCAGATACATCAACGCCGAGCGCCGCTGCCATATCACGTAGCGCCTGTGGGTTATTCGCCATATAAGCATAAATAGCCTCAAGGCGGTCGTTGGCGCCGCAGTCGCTCTTTTCACCCTCGGCATGCGAGCCGGTGTGACCGCCGACAACATAGCCTTTATCCTTAAGAGCGGTGACGAGACTGCGATAGCCTCCTGCAGTCGTACCATCCTCACTGGAGTAGCGCTTTGTCGTCAGGTCATCGGCAACGAAAATCGTTTCGGTGCCGCCGGCAGCATTCGGCGCAAGTGGGTTGGCGCCTTCCTCGGGTATACGGCCGTCCACACAGCGGGCAAGCAGCATTGCTATGTTCCAAAACTCGGCGTCCCAGTCGATATCACGGTGAAACTCACCAGCCCGCAGGCGTTCGGTCGCCTCGTCGAGCCGTTCCTGCTGGTCGGGACCAGCTTCGATTTTTCCTTCTGCAAATTGAGCTTCCATATAGTCGATGGTTTTTTCGATGTCACTTTCGTTAACATCAACAGTACTGCGGGTCGTGCGCTCCATATTTTCCTTGTCTAAGTTAGAGTGTTGATAAAATCCTTATTTATTTTACTCTCCTCTAATAAAAGTACAAGGGTGTTATACTGAGGGCAGCCGTGGCAGATAATGAACATTATGCACGCGATCCCACTCCCGGTTTACCCGAGGTAACGCCGGAGCTTATCGCTGCGTATAATGCACGACCACATTTCTTTGAAGCCGAGTACGCCCGCCTAAAGGCTGAGCAGGCTGCGCTAGCCCGTGAACTAGTGACCGGCGTGCAAGGCATTGACCCTCATTTTTTGGCAGTAAAACGCGCCTTTGCCCAAGGCGCGCTATATATGTATGGGGTTTTGCGTACTGCAGCTCAAAGCGAGCAGCTGCAACAGATGTTTGACCATCCTGTTAGTGACGGCGACGACGGTGAAGGTCAGCAACCTTAAGCCGAACAGCGTGACGGTCAACGAGCTGATGAGCTTTCTCGAGCTCAACCTGGTTTTTTGCCGTGTCGCGCAGTTTCATCGCGCGGTCGAGTGCGGCCTTGCTTTCCGCTTCGATGATGTCCTCGCCATTATCCGCTTCGTCAACCAGCACACGGACTTTCTGCTGCGAGATTTCTATCACACCGCCACTGATAGCGAAGTAGTCCAGCTTACTATCTGGATCGCCTTTTTTATAGCGGACAGCAATGGCGCCGGGAACGGCGATGGAAACAAGTGGTTCGTGACCTGGAAAAACAGCGATTTCTCCCTCTTTGGTAGGGATCATGACTTCGTAGGCTTCTTGGTCTACTTTTTTGCCAAGCAAGGTAATAAGTTCTAAATTCATACTGCCACCATAATAGCAAAAATCCCCGCCAAAAGCGAGGGGTCGGATGATAGATAGCCGGGGTGTAAGTGGGCTGGGCTGCCCGCGGGGAGTGCCTGGTGCCTAGGAGGCGCCAGCCCCGCGGGGCCCATCGCCTCACTGGATCGGCAGGCTCGCGTTCGCCATGAAGATCCCGGACACCACGAAGTACGCGATGCCCAGAAGGACCGTGCCGACGATCGGCAGGAACTTCTTGGTGCGAGTGGTGCTCACCCCGATCATCACCGGGTAGATGATGACCAGGAACAGGCCCATCCCGCCCCACACGAGGACCGCCACGAAGCTCAGGAACGTGCCCAGGGGCACGGCGTGAGACCCGACGGTCAGCATGAGGATGCAGAGCAGCCCGATCACACCGCCGCCGATCGCGTAGGGA
>CAMLKC010000033.1 GCA_946480595.1 uncultured Candidatus Saccharibacteria bacterium | reverse complement strand
TGTATTCAATACAACGTATTTTAGCGTGAGCGTATTGACCAAAACCCGATTGCATGCTATTCTAAGGACAAGCTTTTACAAAAACAAAAAGCACAAAAAACACATTTACAATTCAAATAACTGGCCGTCACATTTGACGGAAAGTCGGTAACGACACGCCATCTGCAAACACAAAAAATATTGACCCACACATACAGGTCATGCACCTTTTTCGCAGTTACAGTGACGTTGCCGATGCTCCGCCAAATTTTTCAAAAAAGAAGGCGTTGAGCGCGCGAACCAGCAAGTACCAGTGTAACTAGTTAATCCCTGTTAACCTTTAGCAGTGAAACTACTAGGTACATTGCGGAAAACAAAGAACGCATGAAAAGTGCCCCAGGTTTTCCTGGAGCGGTCAGTTGCTCGTAGTAGTAGGCTCTGCGACACACGCGCCCAATAATTTTTATCAGCGGCGGTTGTAGCTGTCCAGATAAATGCCTGCTACTCGGGCTCCCTTGTCTTAAATTAGGTGGTATAGTGAGGAATATGTTAGGGAGAATCATTGCTATTAGTATGGTCGGAGCACTTATGTTGCTAGCCATTCTTTTGCAAACCACCACGCCTGCGACCATTGGTCCGCTGGGCATTCTACTTGTTTTTATTTTGTTGTACGTGTCGGCACTTGGAGTGCTGACTTTTTTGTTATTCGGGTGTAGTAAGGTAGTAGCTAAGGTCGCGGCTACCTTTGCGGGCTCACGGATTATTCCTGCACTCTCATTAGGCCGATCCTACTATTACTCATCTGTTATTGCTCTTGCGCCAATCTTGCTTATAGGTATGCAATCGGTAGGAGAGGTAAGTATTTACGACGTACTTCTGGTGGTATTGTTTGTCGTGATTGCCTGTGTATATATTGCAAAAAGAACACGCTAAGTAGCGTATTTTCGTTGTAATGATTATGCTATAATTACAGATATGGAACCCAAACTCCCTTCTCCGAACTTTGGCCGCGAACAAGGACCTGTAACGTATGGTCAAAGTATCGAGAGCGCTCCGCTGCCCGCCAGCCCGGAGGTAGGCGTTGAGCGTAATCCGGAGCTGTTTGAACAGCGAAGCGAATCTACGCCTGCAGTGGCTGCTCAGACGGTATTACCTCCGCCAGTAGTAGCGTTGCCGCAGCCTGCTGCTCCTGCTCCAGCGCAACCTGTTGCAGTCAGCGATGACCTGCCGCTTGTCGCTAACGACGATGACCTCATTGAGAGAGAATGGGTGGATAAGGCGAAGAAGATTATCGTCGAGACAAAGGACGACCCGTATCGACGCGAGCAAGAGGTGGGTCGCCTGCAAGCAGATTATTTACGTAAACGATATGGGAGAGAACTTGGTGCTTCGCAAGAGGGCTAAGGAAGAACTATGATAGGGGTATTTATTAGCGTCTTTGTTTTTGTCTTCCTTGGGTCGGTAATCGGCATTTTTGGATTTACCCAGTATCGCAGGACGCTTCGAGAAGCAAAGAATTATGAACGCGGCCTGAAAATGGTGCCGCTATTAATACACCTGCCACCTTCGAGTGAGGATATTGAAGGAAGCGGGCGCGATGAGCGAGATATTACCGAGGAAGTGCTTTCTCAGGCGCAAGTAATGTATAACATCATTGCGAGCACTGCAACCAAGGGTTTTAAGAGCAAGATCTATGGTCAAAGGCACCTTTCGTTTGAGATTATCGCCAATGAAGGCTTGGTTCATTATTATGCTATTGTCCCGTCGGTGCTTGTGGACGTCATTCGACAGGCGATTGCGGCCGCGTATCCCTCTGCGCGTCTTGAAGAAGTGACCGAACACAATATTTTTAGCCAAGTGGGGAAAATGAGTGGAACGATCGGCGGCGAGTTTACGCTTAAAAAAGATTATATTTATCCCATAGCAACGTATCAGGAGACGAAGCGCGATGCTTCGAGGGCACTGCTAAACGCTTTGTCGTCGGCTGCGCGTGAAGACGGCATCGCTATCCAACTACTGGTACGACCAGCACGAGAAGGCTGGATGAAGCGATCGGTAGCGGCCGTCGAAAGAATTACTAAAGACAAGGGAAGTGCCAAGGGTATTGGCGGCATGATTGCGCCCAAAGATCTTATGGAAGCCCTATGGCGTCCCCCCGAAAAGACAGACGTAAAACCTGAAGACAAGCAGCTAACTTCGCTTGAGCAGGCGTCGATAGAGGCGATACAGGAAAAGACGAAATACCCAGCCTATGAGGTGCTGATTCGTGTTGTCGTGTCGTCTAACACTGCAACGCATTCGCAGGCATTACTTAAGAACGTCGTTGCGGCATTTGCGCTGTTCGACTCCCCAAGTCATAACGGCTTCAAGTTTGCTGTCACTAAAAACATCGAAGAGCTGG
Source organism: uncultured Candidatus Saccharibacteria bacterium (assembly GCA_946480595.1). Next base: position 7,776 of record CAMLKC010000033.1, on the reverse strand, counting down.
TAACGGCCTATATTTTCAGGTTTTTTCCGCAAACGGTTACGCAAAATGTACTAAATAGCATTGAGCTTGCAACCATCTTTCATCTTCCAAATCAGAAGACCATCCCGTCTTCTCAGGTAGAGCGTCAGATGTCTAAACAGGTGGATGGGCCTAACCAGGTAATGAATGAAGGCTTCTTGCTGGGCTACAACGAATTCCGCGGTATAAAGAAGCCGATACGGCTAAGTACGAATGACCGCCGCCGCCACACTTATATAATTGGTCAGACGGGAACAGGTAAGTCGGTCCTACTTGAAAACCTCGCGTTCCAAGACATGATGGACGGCCGGGGATTTGCTTTTGTCGATCCGCATGGTGACTCTGTCGAAGCGCTGCTTGGCAAGGTACCTAAAGAACGGGTTGAGGATGTGATCTACTTTAACCCTGGCGACATGGCAAACCCGATTGGTCTTAACATGTTCGAATTCGACCACCCAGACCAAAAAGACTTTTTGGTCCAAGAGGCTATTAATATGCTGTATGGTCTTTACGACCCGGGCCACACGGGTATCGTTGGCCCACGCTTGGAGCATATTTTCCGAAACTGTGCACTTTTGCTGATGTCGGATCCTAACGGCGGAACATTTATTGATATTCCAAAACTGCTTATTGACCAGGATTTCATGAAGAGCAAGCTCAAGTATGTGACTGATCAGACGGTGCTGGACTTTTGGACAAAAGAATTCCCTGAATCTCAAAAATCAAATGAAGCAGGTGAGGTAATTAGCTGGGTAGTCAGTAAGTTCGGGCCATTTATTTCGAACGATGCCATGAAGAATATCCTTGGTCAGACAAAGAGCGGCTTTAATCTGCGGGATATTATGGATAACCGCAAGATTCTTCTGGTCAACCTGAGTAAGGGGCGGATGGGCGAGCTTAACTCAAAGCTGCTTGGTATTATATTTGTTATGAAATTTCAGGCAGCCGCCATGGGTCGCGCTGACATGGCAGAAGACCAGCGTGTGGACTTCTCGCTGTATGTTGATGAGTTCCAGAACTTTGCGACCGAGAGTTTTGAGTCCATTCTATCTGAAGCGCGTAAGTATCGCTTAAATCTGATTCTTGGTAACCAGTTTATGACGCAGCTGACCGACAAGATCCGAGAAGCTATTATCGGTAACGTTGGAACAGTGGTGAGCGGTCGTATCGGTATCACTGACGCCGAGATACTGGTCAAAAAATTTGCGCCAACTTTTGACGCCGAGGACCTGACAAAAATGCCTAACTACCAGTCGGTGACGAGCGTGATGATCAATAACGTGCCGTCGGCGCCGTTTAGTATGTCGTTCTTGCCACCGATGGGGCAGTCTAACTCGCAGCTTCGTGATGCCCTGAAGCGGCTGTCAGCGGCTAAATATGGCAAGCCGCGGGCTCAAGTGGAGAAGGATATCTTTACCCGTCTGGGTAGTGCAGAGGCTGAAAAGAAGGCCAAAGCTGAAGCAGCGCGAAAAACCCAGGCGCAGCGCATGACAGCACCTAGCAAGCCATCATCGAGCTCGTCGTTCTTGGACGAATGGTTGTCAAAACGTAAGCAGATTAGCGGACCGAAGCCTGTCCCTAGTCCTTTAACAGCGCCAAAGCCTCAGGCAGTACAGCAGCCCGCTGCTATGCCGCCCACGGTGTCTGTGCCTACTCAGCCGCCACAGCAGTCCACTGCAGCGGCTCCTAATCCTTTCTTGCCCCCTCAACAACCAGCTGACCCAACAGTACAGGTACCACCTATTCAGGAAGCGCCAAAAGCGCCTGAGGACAGTCTCCATCTTCGTGGAGATAGAGAGAACAAAGACAGCGAAGTCTCAATCAAACTTCGCTAAGAGTAAAGTCTACTGACGCCTACTTGCGCCCGGTAACCATGACTTTTAAGAAGTCAAAGGTAAGGCCGATTACCCAGCCAGCTAGAAAAGCGCCAATGCTTTCAAAGCCCGAGAGAGGGTAGCCTAGGTTTTTTGCGACTAAATAAACGCCTAGAGTAAGGGCGAAAGCAAAGACAGCTCCCGAAAGAATGGCGTTCGGACGTGCAATCGTATTGCCGGTGACATCACTGACTTTTTCAACGGTTTTGTTATGGATAACCTTACTAAACGTACGGCTGGCTGGAGACATGTGAGTGCGCACTTCTTCCATGGTGGTATTGAAGCTAGCTTCGCGCTCGGCTTTACTAATGGGGCCATCGCGCCGTTCTGCAGATGCAACGTGTTGTTCTTGCTTTGCAACAACCTGCTCCTTCTTCTCGCTACTGTGAGCCTTCTCCAGGGCTTCGCGACGTGCGTCCTCGAGGTTCTCATGAGAGTGTTCGCCAGCCTTTTCGTGGTGTTCCCGCATGAGCTCGCGAAGTTCTGCGCCAGCTTTTTCGAGCTCGTGTTTGTGTCGTTCTTGTTCGTGTCTTGCTGCTGAGAGTTTTTCTGCGCTCATGGTATATCCTTTAAATGTTTCCCGCGTTAAGGTCGCGACGGATTAAACGGACTTCTTTTTTAACTTGTCGTGATCGTGCGTAGAAGTAGGCGACTACTGCAAGAACAACACCGGCAAAGATCATGTTTTCGGAAGCCCCAGTGTGTGGGAGCTCGCTAACGGTCGTTTCGATGACTTTTGGAGTCGGGCATTTTACGAGAACGGTTGTGTCATTGTCTGCAAAGCTGTTGGACATGCGGCAATCGTACGATGCGCGGTTTCCAAGGCTGTGTGGGGTAGCAGGGATGGTTGCCTTAACATTCACCGCAACAATCTTTTCGATGGACTGGCCTGGTTTAATGGTGATTGAAGGCCAATTAAGCGTTCCCACCTTTTCGACGGGCGTATTGCTGTCGAGCTTCATGACCGTACCGCCGCCAGCGTCTACGAGATCTGCGTAGTCTAGAACGTCGACTAGGTTGTCTTGTAGCGTGTATGTCCCAGTTGTTTTGCCGACGTTTTTCACGGTGAGGTGATATTCCAATCGGTCGCCAGGTAGCGCGGTGGTATTATTTGCATTATCGACGAGTTGGGTGGTATTTTTGACGGTCTTTGTCAGTACGAAGTCTGACGTACAAGACGCATCTTTATACCATACAGATGAGTCGCTCTCACATGGCTTACACTCGGGGCTGTTAGCGGTATAGTCAGGGTTGAGTACACATCGTGGTTCTGGGCTGACAGTAAGAGGCTTTTGACAGTTTGCCGAAGTCTTTTGACCGACGCTCGTGCCAACAGTCACGTTTACTGTATAGGATCCGTCTTTTTGGAAGTCGTAGTTCAACTGGTTGGTTGTCGCATTACTTGGCAATGTTTGCGTGGCAACAATTTTCCCGGTGCCATCCTTTACGGTGTAGGTATATCCTGAGATCTTAGCGTTGTTCTGGACCGTTGACTTGGCAGCAAAGGTGAATTTTGTCCGTGTGATCGGCGTAATAGTAAGCGCGGAACAAGAAGCGCTTGGCTGTGGCGGTGGTGGAGGTAGCTTAATGTATACGGGGTTACCGCAGCCGCTCATGATGGCGAACCATTGGCCGTCGACGGCACGTTTACCGACAACTCCGTAGTACATTGATCCGTGCTTCAGGGTCCATGATGTCGAGTCGAATTTGTAAAGATAGCTTTCGAAGACGGTAGTAGAGGTGCCAGTTACCGTATGAGGAGTTCGCTGCCACGAATAGGAGGACGAGCGTCCCACGCTTTTAAGCGTACTGTTAAAATCACGTGAATTAAATGTCGTCCATTTGCCGGCTGCTATATCACTGCGTGTAATGCCAAAGTACTTATATATTTGCTGCAGGTCTTTGTGCCCAGCACTGTCTTTGTTACGGTCATAAATAGAGAGTAGCTCGCTCTTACTCTTAAAACCGCCATATATAACGTTGTTCCCGTTGGCTGCGTTGGCAGACTCTGGGGGTGTAAAGACGGCAAAACTCTGCACTACCAGGGCAAGTGCAGTAAATATAAGACCAATGCGCCTTGTGGCCTCTTCTTTTCGTAAGCGCTTGGCATAAAAGCCCAGTTGGCCGACTAAAGCAGGGCTAAATTTTAAGTTTGAGACTATTTTCCTAAACATTTTGTTAGTTTTGCCTTTGTTTTTTGTTTTATACGCCTCTTGTAAACTAGATTAGCATAAGAAATATGTTCAGTGCAAGAGCTTGAGTGAACACAATTTTTTCGGTATAATGAAGGAAAGTAAAACACTGAATGTCTGAAATAGTGAGGGAAAATGGTCAATCACAAGCAAGATGACGGCTCATACACCGGGTCGCAAATTCAAGTCCTAGAGGGCTTGGAGCCGGTTCGTAAGCGTCCGGGTATGTATATTGGTAGCACTGGGTATGATGGTGTCCACCACTTAATTAAAGAAATAGCAGATAACTGTATTGACGAAGCGATTGCCGGCTACGCCAGCCGTGTCGATGTCGACATCCTTGAAGACGGCGGTATTACTATTACCGACGACGGACGTGGTATTCCTGTAGACAAGCATGCTAAAACGGGGCTCAGTACGCTTGAGACCGTCCTGACTATCCTTCACGCCGGCGGTAAGTTCGGCGGCGGCGGATACAAGGTATCTTCAGGTCTCCACGGAGTGGGTTCGAGCGTCGTGAACGCACTTTCGACGAAGTTGATCGCGGAAGTCGTCCAAAAAGGCGAGCTCTACCACATGGAGTTCGAGCGCGGCGTCACTACGATGCCGCTGAAGAAGCTAGGTAAGACCGACCGCCCTACGGGAACGGCGATTACGTTCTACCCGGATCCAACTATCTTTAAAGAGACTATTACTTTCGACTATAAGTGGGTCGTTAATTATCTCCGTCACCAAGCCTATCTGACCAAAGGTGTGTATGTAGCTGTTCGCGACCATCGTTCGAACGACCGCATGGCATTCTACTTCGAAGGTGGAATCAAGAGCTACGTCAAACACCTTAATATTGGCAAGGACGTTGTCGCCGACGATATATTCTATGTCGAAAAACAGGTAGAGGATTCCATGGTGGAGGTCGCCATCCAGTACAACGAGACGTTCGTCGAGACGGTAAAGCCTTTCGCGAACAACGTTCTGACGCCAGACGGCGGTACGCACATCATTGGGTTCCGTTCGGCGTTGACCCGCGTTATTAACGACTACGCCCGCAAGAACAGCCTGCTGAAGGAAAAGGAAGAGAACCTGACCGGCGATGATATCCGCGAAGGCTTGACGGCAATCATCCTCGTCAAGCTTCCGGATCCACAATTTGAAGGCCAGACCAAGAACAAGCTTGGTAACCCTGAAGTTCGCCGCTATGTCGAGCAGGTAATGAATGAATACTTCAGCTATTACCTAGACGAAAACCCAGCGGTCGCAAAAAAGATTGTCGGCAAAGCACTTCTGGCTGCTCGTGCCCGCAAAGCAGCCCGCGCAGCCCGCGACAACGTTATCCGTAAGGGAGCCCTCGACGGCATGGGACTGCCTGGAAAGCTTTGGGACTGTTCAAGCAAAAGCCCTGCTGATAGCGAAATCTACATTGTAGAGGGTAACTCGGCAGCTGGTTCAGCTAAAGAAGGTCGTGACAGCAAGACGCAAGCCATTTTGCCGCTCCGAGGTAAGGTACTCAACACAGAACGTGCGCGTCTTGATAAGATGTTCGCCAACAAAGAGATTGTTGCTATGATTCAGGCCTTTGGTGTCGGAATCGGTGAGCAGTTTGATCTGAACGGTTTACGTTACCACAAGATCATCATCATGACCGATGCCGATGTGGACGGTAGTCACATCGCGACACTACTACTGACCTTCTTCTTCCGTTATATGAGAGAGGTTGTCGAAGGTGGCTATATCTACCTAGCGAAACCGCCGCTTTACAGCATTAACCGTGGTCAGAGTAAGATCTATGTTTATGACGAGTCTGAACTCGATCGTGCACTCGACAAACTTATCGCAGATCGACGTGGTCGCGGCACGGCTGTGGACGCGGAAGATGACAAAGTCAAACAGGCCGGCGTGACGATCTCACGCTTTAAGGGTCTGGGTGAAATGGATGCCGAGCAACTATGGGAGACAACGATGAATCCTGAAGGCCGTGTGCTGATTCAGGTCCGCGTCGAGGATGCGGAAGCAGCTGACGCAGTCTTCACTAAGTTGATGGGGGATGAAGTCAGTATGCGACGAAGCTTTATCCAGGCGCGAGCAAAAGAGGCTGATCTAGAGGAATTGGACGTATAATATGGATGACGAAGTAATGGATACAACACCAGTGAACGAGAATGAACCAGTTGAAGCAGAGGTAGTTACTCCAGGTCTTGAGCGTCGTACGCTTGAAGATGTGATGCAGGACAGCTTTTTCCGCTACTCGATGAGCGTTATCATCGACCGTGCTTTGCCGGATGTGCGTGACGGCCTGAAACCGGTGCACCGTCGTATTTTGTACTCGATGGAGGCAAATGGCTGGCGAAGCGGCGGAAAGTTCGTGAAGAGTGCGCGTGTTGTCGGTGATGTGATTGGTAAGTACCACCCACATGGTGATACTTCGATTTATGACTCGATGGTCCGTTTGGCACAACCGTGGTCGCTCCGTATGCCACTGGTCAATGGCCAGGGAAACTTCGGCTCGATGGACGGCGACGAGGCTGCTGCCTATCGTTATACAGAGGCGAAGATGACGCGTATCGCTGAAGAGATGCTAGTTGATATTAACAAGGACACGGTTGATTTTCGTGATAACTTTGATGGTTCTGAACGTGAACCATCCGTTCTGCCTGCCAAGATACCGAACTTGCTGCTCAACGGACAGATTGGTATCGCGGTTGGTATGGCAACTAATATTCCACCTCATAACCTTGGTGAGCTTGTTGATGCTTCAATCGAGATGATCGACAACGAAAACGCGACGATCGATGACCTACTGAAGCACGTTAAGGGTCCGGATTTCCCAACTGGTGCCGTTGTGTATGGCGGCGCGCCTATGAAACAGGCGTACCAAACCGGACGGGGTAGCGTTATGATTCGTGCCGTTGCCGAGATCGAGGAGACCAAGAAAGGTCGCCATCAGATCGTTGTTACCGAGATTCCTTATGGTGTAAATAAGGCAACACTTATCGAAAAGATTGCTGAACTAGTGAAGGAAAAGAAGATTAACGGCATCAGTGACCTTCGCGATGAGACGGCGCGAGGTAAGGTGCGTGTCGTTGTTGAGCTGAAAAAAGATGCGTATCCAAAAAAGTTGCTTAACCAGTTGTATAAGCTAACAGCGCTCCAGACAAGCTTCAACTTCAATATGCTGTCGCTTATTGACGGCATTCAGCCTCGTATCCTTGGCTTACAGGAGATGCTACATGAGTTCATCAAACATCGCCAAAAGGTTGTCCGCCGCCGTACGGAATTTGAACTTCGCAAAGCAAAAGAACGAGCGCATATCCTAGAGGGCTACAAGATCGCTCTCGACCATATCGACGCGGTAATCAAACTGATTCGTGCCAGTCGCACTCAAGAAGATGCGCAGGCCGGGCTGATGAAGACCTTTAGCCTAAGTGAGATTCAAGCGGCAGCAATTCTAGCGATGCAGCTGCGACGCTTGACGGGGCTATCTCGAGAAGAAATCGAAAACGAACTGAAGGGTCTGCTTGAGCTCATCGCCAAGCTCGAGGCTATCCTGGCTGATGAGAAGGAAATTCTTAAGATTATTAAGGCTGAACTGATCGAAATGAAAGAAAAATACTGTGACGACCGCCGCTAGAAGATGATCAACCACGAACTCGGTAAGTTTTGTGACGAAGATCTCATTCCCGAAGAGGAAAGTGTTA